>OMUK01000057.1 GCA_900314215.1 uncultured Prevotellaceae bacterium | reverse complement strand
CACGGTGTAGCCCTCCTCGTAGGGCTTGGTGGCCGTCACGTTCCAGCCGTTGGTCTTGACCGAGCCATAGTACACCTCGTCGCAACGGCCTTCATTGTAGTTGTAGTAATACCATCCGCTGTCCTCCCATTCGCCATAGGCGCTGTAGTAGGGACCGGGGATGCGTGGATCACCATACACCTTCTCAAGCAGGGCGATAATCTGGTAGGGATCGGTAGCCTTGTCGGTAAGTTTGCTGGTGACAGTGCCATTCTCGCCATCCCAAGTGTAGGTGATGGCGTCGTAAAATGCCTTGTCTTTCACAACCGATTGTGCGTTAGCTGGCTGATTGAGGCAAATCAAGCATAAAGCAATGCTCAATAAGATTAAGATGCTTCTTTTCATGTTTTGCAAAATAATTAGAACTAAAAATTAAAAGTTTAAAATAAATTTATCCCATTGCTGGGCGATATTAATCTCAAAATAGTTGGAAAAAACTTTGCAATCTATTTTCCTCATTTTAAGAAAATATCATTGAGAGCGGCAGACCCCTCTATGTGTGTGTGGGGCGATGAGTCCGTTTTCTATAATGAGCGCATAGCACACAATCTAAACCTATGCAGCTCTCAATGATATTTCCCTGGAATAATATTAGGACAGCTGTTTTGTTTTCCGATGCAAAATTAAAAATACTTTTACAAATTTGAAATAATTTCAATGCTTATTTTTCTAAACTTTTGTTAAGAAAGACAAATGCATTTCAAGCGGGAAATAAAAATTGAATTTAAAATGTGAAAATATGTGTGCGATTGTATATTATTCTTAAAAATACAACTATAAAAAGTAGCTGAAATGCGTAAAACTACCAAAAAGAGGCCGTGCCCGATTTCGACACAGCCTCCTCTTGTAGTTCTAAATTTGGATCGTACTACCCTATTTCACAACCTTCACAGTCTTGCTGCCCACCTTCACGAGGTAGACACCGCTGGCTAGGCTCTGGCAGTCGATGACGTTGCTGCCCTGGCTCAGGGCCGCCTGGCGCACGAGCTGACCGGCCACATTGTAGACGCATGCCCGAATGGCTTGGCTGGCCTCGACCACAATGTTGCCACCCTCAACACGAGCTGCAACACCGCTCACTGCCACCTTGTCGACGCCCGCAGTCGATGGCTCCTGAGTAGCCTTGAAGTCGACCTCGGCACCTGGATAGGTAAACTTGACCACTGCCTCGCGATAGTCGCCCTTGTTGGGCTCGGCGGTGAAATTGGCAGTGACCACATAGGTGTAGTACTCGTTGTCGATCAGGCTGTCGACTAGCTGCAACTTGAGCCACGAGGGAAGGCCGCTCACCTTCCACTTGCCGGCGCGACGATAGGAGAACAGCTCCACGCGGTGCGTCTCGCCATCGGGGTCAAAGGCGTGTTTGCCGGGATAGCCCTTCAGGTTGAACTCAAAGAAGGGGTGCTCAATCTCAAGATTGATGCCCACGCCGGTATAGGTCGAGGCGCCAAAGAAACTGTTGTGCAAGCCGATGAGGGTGGGAGCCTTGTCGCCTTGCTTCACGCCCAAATAGGCGAGTTCGCCATAGCCCTCATCGTAGGTATCGGCCGAATAGATGGTGGTGAAATTGCTCACATCGTCGCTGTTATAGCCCTCGACCACAACGATGATGGGGAAGTCGATGTTCAGCGGCACGCCGCCATTGGCAGCCTCAAGGTCAAATGGCATGAGGCCCAAGAACTCGTCGGCCGAGGAATTGTAGCTGAAGGCGTTGATCATGCTCGACTCGCTGGCCTTGTAGGTGGCCTTGCCAATCACCGTGGCCTTGGAGAGGTCGACGACGTTGTAGGTATTGGGCTTGTAGCTGGGCAGAGAGTCGACCTTGTAGACCGTGGCGGTAAACACCGGCTCGCTATTGCTGCTTGCGAGCTTCAACGACTGGAAGCGTATGCCCGCCTTGCGTAGTGCATAGGGATGCTCGGGTGCCTCAAAGGCGGCAGCCACGCAGTTCCACCCTGCTGTGTTCTTGCCCAGCAGGTTGCCAGCCGACTTGCCCGTCGAGTCGGTCACCGTTGCAATGTGGGCGCCCACCTTGACGGTGCCTGTGCGGTTGGAGCTGGTGCCGAAAAAGTGGCTGTTGACCCACGCCTCGCGGTCAAAAACCGTGTCGATATAATTTGGATAGTTGGGATAGGTCGTCACACGGGCCACATAGGCTTTGCCATCCTCGTAGCCCTTGGGCATGAAGGTGGCGCTGGTGTCGGCATTGTAGGCCGTGAGCTCGGGCACGGAGTCGACTTCGAGCGTGTAGGTTGCCGGCACCGAGTCGGTAGTGGGACGCATCCACGAGCCCCACTCGGTATACAAGTACTACTTCACGCTGGTGGCACCCGTCGAGGTGTTGACATAGGTGATGGGCTTGTAGGGGAAGCCAAACACATAGGGGCAATACCACGAGAAGTAGCCCACATCATCAGTTCGGGTAAACGAGGTAGCCCAGTAGGAGCCGGCCGGCCTCTTGTACCAGGCCACCGGTGCGGCGGCTGCGCGACGGCGCGAGTCGTTGATTTCGGCCTGGGTGAGCATGTGCACATCCACGCTCGAGGCCTCGGTCATCTTGCAGGCCGGGATTTCGCCGGCACGGGCAAGGGGCAATTGTTGCACACTGGGTTGGGCACTCACACTGGCAGCTACTGCCAGTGCCCCCGCAATGAGTAGAAATTGTTTCATGAGCATTTGTTCTATTATATATATATGAGTGATAAGAATGAATTGTCAAAGCACTTACTTTACACTCACAAAACTATAAAAATTGCCGCGAAACAGCAACATTTTGTCACCATTTTCAGCTAAAAACAAATAAAAATAAGGCAAAATGGGCTCAGAAATTAATATAGATTAATTTTCATGGTTACCACACTAAAACGACGCGCCACTCTACTGCATGCGCTTGAGCACGGTGTAGCTGGGGAGGATGCCGAGCTCGCCGGCCTTACTCAGGTCGCTCATGCCGCTGGGGCGGTTGCCCAAGCGCATATATACCAGGCCGCGGTTGTAGAATGCCTCGCCAAAGTCGGGCTTCGAGTCGATGGCCTGGGTGTAGCAACTGATGGCCTCGGTATACTTGCCCTCGAGCATATAGGCATTGCCCATGTTGTAGAGGGCATACACATTTTTGGGCGAGAGGCTGAGCACCTGCTTGAGGTCGGCGATCACCTCGTCGAGTTGTGAACCCGCCTCGCGGCGGTGAAGCATGGCGGCTGCCTGGCTCTCATTCTTGCCCGCCGGCGTGGCGGCATCGGCGCCTGCCCCACCCTTCTGCTCAAACTGGTATTGCATGTAGTGGGCATCGGCGCGCAGGAAATAGGCGAGCACAAACTTTGGGCTGCTCTTGATGGCGCGCTCCACATCGGCAAGGGCGGCCTCGGGGTTCTTCACCATCATGTAGTCGAGCGCGCGGGCCAGGTAGTCGATCGAGCGCGGGCGCGAGGTGGAGAGCATGCCGTTGTAGTACTCGATGCTGGCAAAGCGCTTGTTGATCTCGGTGCTGTCGATTTTCACGTTGTCGTTGGTGAGCAGGAGCAGCATGGGCAGCATGTGGGAGTCGTTGGCCTCGGTCACCTCTTTCATATAGTTGGTCTTGCCGTTGAGCTTGTTCACATAGCTGTAATACGACAGGTAGAACATGGGCTCGGGGTCGATGTCGAAATTGGAGTTCTGGATGTGGCCGCGGCTGCTGTTGGCATACTCGGGCTTAAACGAGTCGGCGTTTTTCACCGTCAAGATGCTGTTGAATTTCTTGATGATGTCGTCTTCGGTCTCGGGCTGGTCCATCTTGGCCTGGGCGTCCTTCTGCTCCTGGCGTATCTTCTTCTCGGCCATGCGCACCTCGTTTTTCACGGGGTCGTAGGTCGACACCTTGATGCCCTTCTGCTTGAAGATGCCTATGGCTATCTCGTTGTCGCGCTCGCTGCCCTTGAGGTCGCCAGCCAGGCGCTTGGCCTCGGCGCGGGCCATGTAGCCCGACTCGAAGCGGGGATACTTGCGCAAGATGCGGTCGTAGTCGCCCACGGCGCGGCGATACTGGTGGGTGCGCATGTAGAGCTGGGCGCGGTTGTAGAGCGCCAGGAAATTGGAGGGGTCGAGCGATAGCACCTTGCTGAAGTCGGCAATGGCTTTCTTGTCCTCGCCCACCTCGGCGCTCAGCTGTGCGCGGTCGTAGATGGCCGTCATGTTGTTGGGCTCGAGGCCTATGGCGTAGTCATAGTCGGCCATGGCGCCCATGTAGTCGTCGATTTCATACTTGAGATAGGCGCGGTTGATGAAGTTGCCGGCGTTGCGGGGCTGGAACTTGATGAGCGAGTCGAGGTCGGCCACGGCCTGTGGATAGGTGGCCTTGTGGCGTATGTGTATGTCGGCACGCATGCCATAGGCCATCTCGCTGTTCTTCGATATGGCCAGGCTACTGTCGATGTGGGCAAGCGCTTGGGCGGTATCCTTGCGGGCAAGGTCGATTTGCGCCTTGGCGAGAAACACGCGGTCGTTTTTCGGGTCGAGGCGGCGGGCGATGTTGAGCGACGAGTCGGCGGCGGCATATTGCTTGAGCTCCATTTGGCAGATGCCCTTGTTGAAGATATAGGAGCGGTTGTCGGGGTTCAGCTCCATGCCCTTGTCGTAGTCCTCGATGGCGAGGGCAAACTTCTTCTGATTCTGGCGGGCGACGGCTCGCACCTGGTAGGCGTCGACAATGAAGGGGTTGCGCTCGATGCAGGCCGAAGCATCTTCCTCGGCGCCCTGGAAGTCCTCCAGGTCAATCTTGGCCACCGAGCGGAAGAAATAGGGCTCGGCCAAGTAGGGCTTTGCCTTGATCACCTGGTTGAAATATTGGATGGAGAGCACATAGTCCTCAAAGTAGAGCGCATTCTGCCCAATGCGCAGCACCTGCTCGGTATTGATTTGAGCATGGGCGGCGGCGCTGGCTATCCACATCACGACGATCGTTGCTATATATTTAATTCTGTTCAAAATTTCCCGACAAAAAAAAGTCTAAAACGTTTACAAAAGTAACGCTTTAGACTCGTGTAACTTTAGACTACAGCCTAAGTTTAACGTAGTTTAACCTGAATTCACGGTGTCGCATCGAGGCACGACACCACGGCCCGATTGGCAGCGCCGAAGCGGTCTTCCTGCATCTTCACCACGGCGCGGTCGTAGGTCATGATACCGTTGACCTCGGTCTCGCAGTCGGTGGTCTGGGTGTAGATGGCGGCGGCAAAGCCCTTGCGGGCAAGCTGCCTGAGGGTGTCGGTGAGCACGATGTAGCGATTGGTGAGCTCGGTGCTGTTTTTGAATTTCACATAACCCCAGTTGCGGTCGCTCTTGATCCAGGTGTGGCCCTCGAGCGGAAGGCCCAGACCGCCGTACTCGCCCAGCACGACAACGCGGTCGGGCTCGTGCATAAACATCTTGGGCTCGGGATAGTGGTGCAGGTCGAGCATGTCGCCGCAAGCATAGAAGTTGCCGCCGCTGGCAGGGTTTATCAAGTGATAGGGGTCGCGCTCGCGGGTCCATTTCACCACGCTCCAGGTCTTGAACTGGCCCCAGGCCTCGTTGAAAGGAATCCAGGTGGAGATGCAGGGATAGCTGCGCAAGTTGTCGATAATCTCGCCCCACTCCTTATAGTAATTTGCCTCGCTCTCGGCGCTGCGGTGGCTGGCATAGTCGCGGTAGTAGCCGCTGGAGTACTGCCAGGGCTGACCATTCTTGTAGTCGCCGCTGGGCATGTCCTGCCACACGATGAGGCCCATCTTGTCGCAATAGTTGTACCACACGGCAGGCTCCACCTTCACGTGCTTGCGTATCAAGTTGTAGCCCCACTGCTTGGTCTTGTCGATGTCGTAGCACATGGCCTCGTAGCCCGGAGCCGTGTAGAGGCCGTCGGGCCACCAGCCCTGGTCGAGCAAGCCAAACTCAAAGATGTTCTTGCCATTGAGCTGCAGGCGCCATATCCCGTCGGCGTCACGAGCCGTCGAGAACTTGCGCATGGCAAAGTAGCTCTTCACCTTGTCGACGGCCTTGCCGCCGCTCTTGAGGCTTATCTCAAGATTGTAGAGATAGGGGCTGTCGGGACTCCATAGCTTGGTTCCAGCCGGCAGCTTCACGGCCACAGTATCGCCCGCGGCACCGCTGCCCTGCGCAATCACCCGCTTGCCGTCGAGCACCTTCACGAGCACACCGGCAGCGCTGCCACCCGCCTCCTGCACCGTGACGTTGACCACATTGCGGTCGACATCGGGCACAATCACGAGATTGCTCACGCTCACCCGGGGCACTGGCTCGAGCCACACCGTCTGCCAGATGCCGCTCACCGGGGTGTACCATATGCCCTTGGCCTTGATGCGCTGCTTTCCGCAGGGCTGGTAGCCATCGTTGGTGGCATCCCTCACCTCGACTTTCACCTCATTCTCGCCCCGCTTGAGAGCCGGAGTGACATCGATGCTGAACGGCGTGTAGCCACCCGTGTGGCGCCCCAGCCGCTGGCCGTTGACATAGACGGTGGCATCCCAGTCGACAGCGCCAAAGTTGAGCATGACACGCCCATCGCCCTTGAGCCAGGACTTGGGCACCGTGAACGTGCGGCGATAGGTGAGCACCTGGCTCTTGCTCAGGCTCTTCCCCACCCCGCTCAGGCTCGACTCCACGCAGTAGGGCACCAGGATTTTGCCGTCGTAGTTGCTGGGGGCTGCAGCATCGCCGCTGGTGATGGCGTAGTCCCACAAGCCATTCAGGTTTTGCCACTGACCACGCACCAGCAGCGGGCGCGGATACACATTCCACCCGCCATCGCACGTGGAGATGCGTGAGGCCCATTGCGTCTTGATTTTATCGCCAGCAGGAGCCCATCCATCTTGCTGGGCGGCAACGTTGAAAATGGCACATGCGGCCAACAATGCTGAAAGAAGGAAAGATTTTGTCATAGTCGAGAAAAAGGTAAAAAGGTTAGCAGTTAAAAAATCGAATTGCCGCCACCCGCCCCATCGAGGGAAGGCAGGCGGCAATATATATATGTGGAAAAGGCGCACTAAGCGTGGCGCTGGTTGGCAAGGAATTTCTCCACATCGAGGGCTGCGCAGGCACCTGTGCCGGCAGCTACCACAGCCTGGCGATAGCGCGGGTCGGCAACGTCGCCTGCGGCATACACACCCTCAACGCTGGTGGCCTGCGTCGTGCCGGGCAGCTTGATGTAGCCCTGCTCGTCGAGCGCAACCTGGCCATCGAGAAAAGCGGTGTTGGGCGTGTGACCTATAGCCAGGAAGAAGCCGTCGATGGCAATGTCGTAGAATTCCTGCTTGTCGGTGTCCTTGAAGCGCACGAGATGAGCGCCCTCCACCCCGTTGTCGCCAAAGAGGCCCACGGTGTTGGTGTTGTAGAGGATCTCGATATTCTCGGCGGCGTTCACCCGCTCTTGCATGGCGGCCGAGGCGCGCAAGTAGGGCTTGCGCACAATCATATACACCTTCTTGGCCAGGTGGCTCAGGTAGCTAGCCTCCTCGCAGGCAGTGTCGCCGCCGCCCACCACAGCCACCACCTTCTTGCGGTAGAAGAAGCCGTCGCAAGTGGCACAAGCCGAGACGCCCATGCCAGCATACTTCTGCTCATCGGGCAGGCCCAGGTATCTGGCCGAGGCGCCAGTGGCCACAATCACGGCATCGGCCTCGAGCTGGTCTTTATCGTCGATGGTGGCGACAAAGGGGCGATGGCTCAAGTCGATCTTCGTCACGATGCCCTGGCGCAACTCGCCGCCCACATTCTCGGCCTGCTTGCGCATGAGCTCCATCAAGTCGAAGCCCTCCACGCCGTCGGGGAAGCCGGGATAATTCTCGATTGTGGTGGTCTGGGTGAGCTGTCCGCCAGGCAATATGCCTGCATATTGCACAACCTTCACATTGGCACGGGCGCAATAGATGCTTGCAGTGTAGCCTGCAGGGCCCGAACCTATAATGAGACATTGAATGTGTTCCATATCAAAAAAAGAAATTTGGATTTAAAAAATTTATCGTTAAGTCAAAATTTAGCGCAAGTCGACGACCTGGGTGCCAGCAGGCACCTGGCTTTTGGCAAAGCGGAAGGTGGCGGCGTTGACCTTGACGTGAGTCTTGTAGTTGCTTATCGTGAGCGTCTGGCTGCCCTTCTTGGTGGTATAGATGGCCTTGGTCAAGATATAGGCCTTGCTGATATAGAGCGTGATCGACTTCACCTGGCCCTTCTTTTTGGGCGTGAGCGTGAGCACATAGCCACTGCCCGAGCGCTTGGCCCGCATGCTGTAGGAGCTGCGCACCGACTGAGCCACCGAGAGCGGGCTCACCATCACCAGGTCCTTGGCACTGGGCGTGGTCACATTCACCTCGCCAGTGGCCTTGGAATAGGTATACTCGGTCTTGCCGTCGTACCAGGCCTTGAGATTGGAGGCCAGGATGCGGAACTTGCTGCCCTGCATCACGATGGTGCCTCGCGAGCCACTCATCGAGTAGGAAGCGCTCACTGCGCCAGCCGCGCGAAAGGCCGACACCGTCTTGTCGAAAATCTGGGTGGCAGTCTGCGCCTGGCAGGCCAGAGCCACTATGAAGGCAAAAAATAAAAAAGAAACTTTTTTCATCATTTTATTTTTTCAATAATTTCATCATTCATTTCATTCACTGGCACCGCCCGAGTGCAGTGGCAGGGCGCTAATGGAGCGAGTTGAAGAGCGTCTGGTCCACATCCATGGGCGTGAGCAGCACCTTGCGGGGCTTTCCGCCCGTGGCCGGGCCCACGATGCCGGCAGCCTCGAGCTGGTCCATGATGCGGCCGGCGCGATTGTAGCCTATCGAGTAGCGGCGCTGCACACTCGAGGTCGAGGCGGTGTCGCCTTGCACCACCCAACGGGCGATTTCCTCAAAGAGCGGGTCGCGGTCGTTGAGGCTCGACGATGAGCCGCTGCCACCCTCGCCGCCTTCGCCCTCGGCCGACGGGGCCACATACTCGGGCAGCTCATAGGGCTCCTCGTGGTTCACGTCGAGGTCGTTGTCCTCCTGCTCCTTGATGTACTCGCAGATGCGGGTGATCTCGGGCGTGTCGATAAACGGGCACTGCAGGCGCGTGATCTCGCCATCGACCGAGAAGAGCATGTCGCCGCGACCTATCAAGTGCTCGGCGCCGCCACGGTCGAGGATGATGCGGCTGTCGATGTTTTGCGACACGGCAAAGGCCATGCGGCCGGGGAAGTTGCCCTTGATGAGGCCCGTGATGACCTTGGCCGACGGGCGCTGGGTGGCAATAATCATGTGGATGCCCACGGCACGCGCCTTCTGGGCGATGCGCACGATAGGCGTCTCCACCTCCTTGCCGGCAGTCATGATCATATCGCTAAACTCGTCGATGATGCACACGATATAGGGCATGTATTTATACTTGTGGTTGCCATCGGCATCCACCTGGTCGCGCAAGCCATTGCGCCAGCGCTTGTTGTAGTCCTCAACCTTGCGCTCGCCCACTTCCTCGAGCACCATGTAGCGATTTTCCATCTCCTGCACCAGGCAGTTGAGCGTTTTCACCACCTTGCTCGTGTCGGTCACGATGCAGCGGTCCTCGCCGGGGACGTGGGCAAAGTAGTACTTCTCGAGGTCGGCATAGATGCTGAACTCCACACGCTTGGGGTCGATGAGGATGAGCTTCAGCTCCGAGGGGCCCTTCTTGTAGAGCAGCGAGGCGATGATGGTGTTCAGGCCCACCGATTTACCCTTGCCCGTGGCACCTGCAACGAGCAAGTGAGGCATCTTGGTGAGGTCGGCCACAAACACCTCGTTGGAGACGGTACAGCCCAGTGCCATGGGCAGCTTGGCCTTGGTCTCCTGGAATTTTTTCGAGCCCAGCACTTGGCGAATGGGCACAATCTGCGGGTCGCGGTTAGGCACCTCGATGCCTATGGTGCCACGGCCCGGCATGGGCGCGATGATGCGTATGCCCAGTGCGGCGAGCGACATGGCGATGTCGTCCTCCAGGCCGCGTATCTTGGAGATGCGCACGCCATCCTCGGGGATAATCTCAAAGAGTGTGACCGTGGGGCCCACGTGCACATCGATGTGCTTGATCTGGATGCCATAGTTGCCCAGGGTCTCGGTGATGCGTTTCTTGTTGTCCTCCTGCTCCTCGATGTCGACGCTGTCGGCCTTCATCTTGAGGTCGGCGAGCAGGTCGAGCGGCGGGAAGTGATAGTGGCGGTACTCGCCCGTGGGGTCGTTCAGGAACTCGGCTCCACGGCTCTTGCCATCGTCCTTGCCGCTGGCAATCATTGCCATCTTGGCTGCCCCGTCGGCAGCGGCGGCTGGCTTGTCGGCATCAGCTCCTTTTCCACCCTTGCCACGCTTGCGCTGGGTGCGCTTGCTGTCGAGCATGTGAAACATGCCCGTGTCTTTCTCTTGTTTTTTGCCCTGCGGGGCATACCCGGCGGGCAGTTCGGGCGGCAACGGTTCATCATCGGGCGCGGCGGCAGTGGCCGGTTTTGGCTCGCTGGGGGCAGGCTGCTTCACATCGCCGGCAAAAGCCGATGGCTCGATGGGCTTGTCCTCGTCGTCGGTCACCTTGTCGCCATTGAAGTGGCGGCGGTGCGGGATGCGACGTTTCACATTATTATAAATGCCACGCAAAGTCTCATAGCACAACAGCACCCAGATGAGGCCCAGCAGGAAGTTGACGCCTATCAGGCCCGGGTAGCCCATAAGGCCCACGATAAACTCATTGGCATACTTGCCAAACTCGCCGCCCATGGGGAATGAGAACGGGCTGTAGTAGTAGAAGCATGCGCCCAATATGAGCGAGAAGGTGAAGAGGCTGAAGATGGTGATGAGCGTGTAGCTATAGAAGTAGATGTGGCGTCCCGGCTTGTAGAAGCGCACGGCAAGCGTCACACACCATATCACGATGATAAAGGCGGCCAGGCCGAAGGCTTGGCGAATGAGCGTCTCGGAGAGCGTGGCGCCCAGCGAGCCCACGATGTTGTGCACCGAGCCCGCCTGGTGGGCATTCTGCACCACGCTATAGTACATCTCCTGGTTCTGGTCGGCATCGCCTGCCCCCAGCAGATAGGAGATGAAGGCGATGAGCAGGAAAGCTCCCGCCAAGAGAAAGATGGTGCCGATGGCCAAGCGCGTGCGCCCGCTGTTGAAGAAGTGCACAATGCGCTGCCACGGGCCCATTTTCTCTTCCTGGGCCTTCTTCTTCTCGGCTTGCTCGCGCTTGTATTTCTGGTCCTCGGTGATACTCGAAATATCGGGATTGAAATATGTAGATGTAGTGTTTTTTGCCACTTGAATTCTCCTTTCTAATTTTGTTTTGCGACGTTAAAGTTATATCTTTCTCTTGAAATATTCTATGTTTTTAGCATCATTTTAATCTTTAACCCAGAAGTTGCGGGTGAATATCACCAGCACCGTGAAGAGCTCAAGACGACCCACCATCATCTCAAGGCTCAGCAGCCACTTGCCCGCATCGGGCAAGAGTGCAAACGAGCCTGTGTCGCCCGTGAGGCCGTAGCCGAAGCCCACATTGCCCAAGGCCGACATCGAGGAGAACAGTGCATCGAAAATGGGCAATCCCATCATAGAGAGCACGAGCGCCACAGCCACCAGGATAAGCACATAGATGCACAAGAAGGCAATGACCTTGGCCACAATGTCGTGAGGCACGGCACGGCCGTCGACACGCACCGAGGTGACGGCATTGGGATGCAAGGCGCGGTAAAACTCGTTGCGCGTGTTTTTGAGCATGACTACCATGCGGTCGATTTTGGCACCACCGGCGGTAGACCCTGTCATGCCGCCAAAGAACATGGCTATCATGAGTACAAACGAGATGAACTCGCCCGACTTCTCATAGCTGTAGGTAGAAAAGCCTGTGGAAGTGATGCCCGAAATCGTATCGAAAAACGAGAACAGGATGCGGTCGGGCCAGTTGTCGAGGAATCCCTCGGTCCACATGCGCAAGATGATGATGACCGAGACCACAATAGTCTCGCCCAGATACCACCTGAAGGTATTGCTCTTCCAGAACACGCCGAAATTGCCGCCGCTGGCTTGAAAAAGCAAGGTGAAATTGGTGCCACACAAAAACATGAAAATCATGATCATGGCATCGCTGTAATAGTCGTGCCAGTAGCCCAGGCCTATAGTCTTGGTCGAGAAACCGCCTGTCGACACCGTGGCCATCATCTGGCACACCGAGTCGAACCAGTCCATGGGGCCAAGCATGAGCAGCACGGCAAGGATGACCGAGAGAATGATATACATGCCCCAGAGCGACTTGGCCGACTGGCTCACACGCGGGCGCAAGCGCTCGTGGGTGATGCCCGGCACCTCGGCGTTGAAGAGGGTGATGCCGGCCTTGGAGTTGAGCATGGGCAGCACAGCCAGGGTGAACACGATGATACCCATGCCGCCTATCCACTGGGTGAGCGCACGCCAGAAGAGGATGCCGCGCGCCGTGTGGTCGACGTCGCGTATCACGGTAGCGCCCGTGGTGGTGAAGCCCGACATGGTCTCGAAGAAAGCATCGGGCACATTGTCGATACACCCCGAGAAGAGGAAAGGCAGCATGCCGAATGCCGAGAAGAAAATCCACGTCACGGCAGTGAGCAAGAAGCCCTCGCGGCGCTGCATCGAGAGCGTGCGGGGGCGTATGAGCGTCATCAGGAAGCCCACCGCCATGGTGATGGCCACCGAGTAGCCGAAGGCCCATGCCACATGCAACTCGCTTGCGGCGCCTTGAAAAAAGTAATAGTATAGCGAGATGCCGAGCGGGATGAGCATGAAGCCGCCCTCAATCATAAGCAGCCACCCTATCATGCGTAGCACGATAGGGAAATTAATGCATTGCTGAGAGAATGGCTTTTTCATCGTTATCGGCTGAAGTATTTCTCCACATTATGAAACACACCGCTCAGGCAGAACACACACACGTGGTCGCCCGGCTGCAAGCGCGTGTCGCCCTTCACCAGCATGCCCTCGCCGTCGCGCACCACGCCGGCAATGGTCATGCCATGGGGCAAGTTCAAGTCTTTCACATCCTTGAGGCACACCTTGCTGTTTTCCTTGAGTATGAGCTCGGCCACCTCGGCATCGGCAAGCGCCAGGCAGCGCGCATTGTTCACATCGCTGTCGAGCATGATTTGGAAGATGCGGCTCGAGGCCAGCAACTTCTTGTTGATGATGGTGCCTATGTTGAGGCTCTCGGCCTCGGCGATAAATTGCATGCTCTCGACCTCGGCAATCGTCTTGCGCACGCCATGCTCCTTGGCCATGAGGCAACTCAGGATATTGGTCTCGCTGCGGTCGCTCAAGGCGGCAAAGACGTCGGTGTCGCCCACGCCTTCCTCCTCGAGTATGTCGGTATCGGTAGCGTCGCCGTGCACAATGCTGCACTGGGGCAAAATGTCGGAGAGGTACTGGCAGCGATCCTCGTCGGGCTCGATGATCTTGATTCTCACATGATCCTGCAGGTGCCTGGCGATTTGCACAGCGATGGGGCTGCCGCCCATCATCATGAGCTTCTTCACGTCGATTTGTGTCTTGCCGCACACCTCAATCACCTTGTCGAGGTGGTCGTGGGTGGTGGCGATATACACGATATCGTTGGCAAGAATTCGATCCTCGCCGCCAGGGATGATGATCTCGCGGTTGCGCCTGATGGCACTCACGTGCATGAAATCGGCGATGTTGCCCATGTCGCGCAGCCGCTTGTTTTTGAGGTTGGAATTGTCGCGCAACTTCACGGCAGCCACGATGAGCTCGCCGTCGAAGAGCTCAAACCAGTTGCGCACCCACGTGTGCTTCAATGCTGTGCGTATCTCCTTGGCAGCCAAGTATTCAGGATAAATCAAGTCGTCGACGCCCAGTTCCTTGAAGAAGCCGTTGTAGTCGCGCTGCAAGAACTCATAATTGTCGATGCGGCCCACCGTCTTCTTGGCGCCCATGTACTTGGCAATAGAGCAGGCCAGCATGTTGCGCGTCTCATAGGGGGTGACAGCAATGAATAGGTCGCACTTGTCGACGTTCACACTCTTGAGGTCGGCAAATGAGATGGCACTGCCCACGTTGGTCATCAAGTTGTAATTCTCGAGTGAGACGAGGCGCCTCTCATCGGTATCCATGATGATGATGTCCTGGTCCTCGTTGCTCAGCATCTTGGCCAAGTGAGTGCCCACCTCGCCAGCTCCTGCTATGATAATCTTCATTCTTCACCTCCTTTCAGCATATTCTCGACACTGGCCACAATCGACTCCACATCGATGCCGCACTGGTGCTGCAATTGCGGCACCGTGCCCTGCTCGACAAAGGCGTCGGGCAAGCCAAGGCGCAGCAAGCGCGCGTGGGCATCGTGGCCAGCCAGGTATTCGGCCACCGCGCTGCCCAAGCCGCCCACGATGGTGCCATCCTCGACAGTGACAATGTAGTTATAGTTTTGCGCCACCTCGGCCAGGATTTCCTCGTCGATGGGCTTCAGGAAAATCATGTCGTAGTGAGCGGCTGCGATGCCGCGCGCATGCAGCTGCTCCACAGCCTCTATCACATTGTTGCCAATGTGGCCGATGCTCAATATCGCCACGTCGGTGCCATCGGTCAACTTGCGGCCCTTGCCCACGGGCAACTGATGCATCTCGCACTTCCAGTCGGGAACGGCGCCGCGGCCACGCGGGTAGCGAATGGCAAAGGGGCCCATGCCCTCGAGTTGCGAGGTGTACATGAGGTGGCGCAGGTAGTGCTCATTGAGGGGCGCGCTCACCACCATATTGGGGATGCAGCGCAGATAGGCCAGGTCGAAGCTGCCCTGGTGCGTCACGCCGTCCTCCCCCACCAGGCCGGCACGGTCGATACAGAAGGTGACCGGCAGGCGCTGAATGGCCACGTCGTGGATGATCTCGTCGTAGCCGCGCTGCAGGAAGCTGCTGTAGATGGCGCAGAAGGGGTGCATGCCTTCCTTGGCAAGGCCAGCCGAGAATGTGACGGCATGGCCCTCGCTAATGCCCACGTCGAAGGTGCGGTCGGGCATCACCTCTTGCATGATCGACATCGAGGTGCCGGTGGGCATGGCGGCCGTGATACCCACAATCTTGGGATTTTGCTTGGCAAGCTCCACCAGCGTGTTGCCAAACACATATTGATACTTGGTGGGCAAGCCGGCGGTGTCGCCCTTGATGCGCTCACCCGTAGTCTCATCAAATTTTCCTGGCGAGTGCCACGTGGTGGGATCCTTCTCGGCCGGGGCATAACCCTTGCCCTTGATGGTGCGCAAGTGCACAATCTTGGGGCCCTTCATGTCCTTCACGTCGTTGAAGATCTTCACCAGCTTCACCACATCGTGTCCGTCGAAGGGGCCAAAGTAGCGTATGTTGAGACCCTCAAAGATGTTCTGCTGGCCGGTGAGCAACGACTTCATGGCGTTGTTGAAGCGCAGGGCCAGGCCGCGGCCATGCTCATTCACGATGTGATGGCGGCGGCAAAACTGATAGGCCTTGTAGCGCATGGTGTTGTAGCGCTTAGAGGTGGTGATGTCGGTCATATACTCGCCCAGGGCACCCACCGGCGTGTCGATCGACATGTCGTTGTCGTTGAGCACGATGAGCAAGTTGTTGTTGTGCATCGCGGCATTGTTGAGGCCCTCGAAGGCCAGGCCGCCGCTTATCGAGGCATCGCCTATGATGGCAACGGTCTTGCGGTCGTGCTCGCCTTCCAGCTCCGAGGCAATCGACATGCCCAGCGCAGCCGAGATCGAGTTGCTGGCATGGCCGGCGATAAAGGTGTCGTATTCACTCTCGTTGGGATTGGGAAAACCGCTCAAGCCGCCCAGCTTGCGCAATGAGTCAAACTGGTCGCGGCGGCCGGTGAGAATCTTGTGCACATAGGCCTGATGGCCCACATCCCACACCAGGCGGTCGTAGGGCGTGTTGAACACGTAGTGCAAGGCCACGTTGATTTCAACAGCTCCCATGCTCGAGGCAAAGTGGCCAGGATTGGACGAAAGCTCATGTATCAGGAAGCCCCTGAGCTCCTGGCACAACACCGGCAGCGACTCCACTGGCAACTTCTTGAGGTCGGCAGGGCTGTCGATTTTGGCCAGCATGGGAAACGTCTTGTTGATATACTCGTTGTTCGACATAGCTATATGTCAATCTTTTTTATTCTTAATATACTTCTTATACATGGGCACAAAGACGATGATGCCCGAGGCAATGATAGAGAAATAGGTGGTGAAAGTGGGCTTGGCATTCATCAAAATGTAATAGACCAAGCCAAGCCACAGCAGCCCCACAAATCCAAACCGGCAAATGTTCTTAATGTCCACGTCGAAGAAATAAAATTTAATATCACAATTATTCAACTTGCAAATTTAATAAAAACATTCCAATCGCCCCTTGCAATTGCTCATCATTTTTCGCTCCTTGCGTTTTTAAAGGTGCAGATTTCATATAGCGCTATAGGCGCTGTCATGCCTCTGCCACTGCCAGCGGCAGTGGCCACGAGAAAAAAGCCCGGCGCTGGGTGGCGCTGGGCTTGAGTATTGTGAAGTGTGTGTGTGCTGTATTGCTACTGAATGTGGGTTACCAGTCGGTATTGGGGGCAGTGGCGATGGTGGTCGACTGCGAGGATTGCTGCGAGGCGGCCGGGGCGCTGTAGTAGTTGCTCGACGGGGCCGGGTCAGCGGCGCTGTTGTGGGTCACCACCAGCTCCACGCGGCGGTTGCGGGCGCGGCCGTCGCCACTGTTGTTGTCGGCCACAGGATAGCGGTCGGCACAGCCTTGGCAGTAGATTTGCGACATGGGCACGCCGCGGCTGCGCAGGTAGTTGCCCACCTCGTTGGCACGCTCTACCGAGACGCGGCGGCGCTCGTTGTAGCTGCCTGAGTTGTCGGTGTGGCCATATATCTCAACGGTAGCCGTGGGGTCGTTGCGCAATTGCGCAGCGAGCTGGTCGAGCTGACGCTTGGCGTTGCGGCTCAGGCCCGTCTTCTTGGTGCTGAAGTACACAGCCTGGCCTGCAGGCGTGTAGACGCGAGTGACCACAGTGCTAGGCGCATAGCTCTCGTTGTAGCTGTAGCTCTCTTGTTGAGGGCTGGCAGCGGCAGCGGGGGCCTTGGCGGCATTGTCCATGCTCGAACCCACGGCGGCGCCAATGGCGGCACCAGCCACAGTGCCTATTGCGGCACCAAGCAGCGTATTATTGTCACGATCATGCCACCCGCCGGTGAGGCTGCCAATGAAGGCACCCGTGCTGGCACCGCTTGAAGCGCCCACCACGGCGCCCTTCTCGGTATTGGTGGCGTCGGGCGACGACATTACTGCCCACTGGGCAAGTCCGCAACTGTTCATCGAGAACAGCATGCCGACACATAATATAGGAATCAATATCTTTTTCATCGTTCTATGCTTTTTTCTTTACTTGAATGACTACAAAAATAGTGCAAAAGTTTACTCGGTGTCACGTTTTTTAGGGTAAAAATCTACCTATCAACCAATTTTTGTCACAAAAATCCCAATTTTATCGATAAAGCTGGCTACTTGAGCGCGGCCGTGTAGTCGCGCCACTTCTGTATCAAGGCCTGCATGTCGGCAGGTATCTCGCTGTCGAAGTCCATCTGCTGGTGGGTGACGGGATGCACAAAGCCCAGCGTCTTGGCATGAAGGGCCTGGCGCGGGCAGGTGGCAAAGCAATTCATCACAAACTGGTGGTAGCTGCCCGAGGTGTTGCCGCGCAATATCTTGTCGCCGCCGTAGCGGGCGTCGTTGAAGAGCGGGTGGCCTATGTATTTCATGTGGACGCGTATCTGGTGGGTGCGGCCCGTCTCGAGCTGGCAGCGCACCACAGCCACGTGGGCAAGATTCTCGAGCACATGATAGTGGGTGACGGCATGCTTGCCATAGTCGCCGTCGGGAAACACAGCCATCTGCAAGCGGTCGCGCAGGCTGCGGCCTATGTTGCCCTCGACGGTGCCGTCGAGCTGCTTCATTTGGCCCCACACCACGGCTATATACTGCCGCTTGGTGGTCTTGTTGAAGAATTGCAAGCCCAGCGAGGTCTTGGCGCGCGGTGTCTTGGCTATCACCAGCAGGCCCGAGGTGTCCTTGTCGATGCGATGCACCAGGCCCATGCGGGGGTCGGTCACGTCGTAGTCGGGATCATCCTTGAAGTGCCAGGCCAGGGCATTGACCAGCGTGCCGTCGTAGTTGCCATGGCCAGGGTGCACCACCATGCCGGCGGGCTTGTTGACCACAAGCAGCTCCTTGTCCTCATAGACGATATTTAAAGGGATATCTTGCGCGATGATCTCGTTCTCATAGCGCGGGCGGTCCATTACCACCTTGATTTTGTCGCCCGAGTGCACCCGGTAGTTGCTCTTCACCGGGCGGCCGTTCACGCGTATGCAATCGGCCTCGGCGGCATGCTGCACGCGAGTGCGCGAGGTGCCCTTGATGCGCACGGTGAGGTACTTGTCGATGCGCAGCAGTTCCTGGCCCGGTTCCACCTCAAAGTTGTAGTGCTCCCACAGCTCGCGGCCATTTTCCACATAGTCGGGAATAGAGAAGTCGCGCCTAATCTCCTGAGAGGAGCCCGGGGTGAAATGGGCCTCGGTGTTAAAGTCGGTAAAATCCTCGCTCATGGTGTACAGCAGTTAGTTGGCTATGTGTGGGCTCACATCGCCCGAGTCGAGCTCCAGTTGCAGCTCGCCCTTACGGAGCTTCTGGCGGATGAGCGAGTCGCGCATCACGTCGCCCAGCGGGTCATACTCGGGCACATCCATGTTGCCGTCGCCCACCGAGAGGGTGATGCGGGCATTCACGGGAGCCTTTGAGCCCACAGCCACCTTGTGGCCGTTGACCGAGACTTGAAGGATGAGGTCGGCCTTGTCCGACGGGATGGTATCTACCGTGATATTCTTGAACCCAAGCGATTGCAACAGCGTCACGCCATCGGCGCCGGGCAGGTCGGTGAGCTCGCCAGGCAGGGCCACCATGGGTGGATTCACCATGTTGACGGTGAGAAACACTGTGCGGGTCGACTTCACCATCGACTCGGCTGTGGGGGTCTGGTCGATGACCACACCGGGCCTGAAATCCTCGTTATAGATCGAGTCGATCTCGTAGGACAGACCCACCTTGTCGAGAATCTCGGTGGCTTGATCGAGTGGCTTATAACGCACGTCGGGCACTTTAACTTCTTGACCATGAACGGTGAACACATCGAGCAGGAGCAAGCAAGCATAGCATCCTGCCAGGAACACGACTACCACAAGCAGGAAGTTGCAAAGCACCGGGTGCTTTGTCATGAACGTATCGAATGGGTTGTATTTCACGTTTTTGCGATGTTTAATCATGCAAAGTTAATGAATACTCGTTTTATTGCCAAAAAATGAAGGCAAAAACTGCCAAATTGACAAAAAAGCGCCCATCGACGGCAAGTGAAAGCCAGGGGCGGCTGTGGCGGCTAATCGGCCGAGCGCGACATGCGCAACTCGCGTGCCATGCGGCGGCCCAGGGCGGCCCAGTGGGGTATCTTCTTCATGGTGCTGCGCAGAGGCTGCACGTCGTAGAGCAGCACAAGCAACAGGAAGAGGCAACCCAGCAGGCAGGTGACGCCATAGAGCTGCTTGATGCTCACCAGCACGCTCTGGTCGGGGGCATAGGGAGCCGTGCGGGCAATGTTGTCGGCCACCTTGTAGCGCAAGAAGAAACTGTAGGCTCCATTCATCATGGCCTCGACTGGCCCGTTGCGGGCAAAGCCAGTGAGCGTGAGCCCCATGAAGAATGGCTGAAACGGCAGCAACTCCTCGAGATAGATGGTGAGCGCCGTGAAATAGATGGCATAGCCGAAAGCCCGCAGCACGAGCGGCAAGTAGAGCGCCTCGATATTCAACTCGGGCGAGACCAGGAAATACATCATCACCTGGTAGGCCACCAGCCCCATGGCGCCCACGGCAAGCAGGCGGGTGTACTTCTGGCGCAGTCCCTTCACCCACCACAGGGTGAAGAGGCAGCCCAGCAAGGTGCCGACCCAGCTCACGAGGTCGAGGCGGCTGAGCGTGAGGGCGCCCCAGTGCAAGATCGAGCCCGTGAAGGCGTTTTGCAGCACCTTGGGCGTGGTGTTGAGCCACTCGGCTATGATGAAGAGCGCCAGCAAGGGATAGAGCCGCCAGTAGGTGAAGGGCTCCATCGAGATGTAGGGGTGGCGTATGTGCCGCGCACGCTGCAGGCAGAAGTAGCAGGTGACCACGAGCGCCAGCAGCATCAAGCGCCACTGCTGGCCATCGGTCCAGTTGTAATACTCGCCATAGATGCAAAGCCACACAATCTCGATCATCACCAGCGACCACAGCACGCAACCCAGCCAGTCGACGCTGATGAGTGGCAAGGGCTTGCGGATGTAGAATTTCTTGGTGAGCAGGAACACCGCCAGCACAACGAGGAGCATGAGACCCACCATGAGCACATTGACCATGGGCCAGCTGTAGTAGTAGGTGACCACGCTCGCCAACCAGCCTTGCAGGTAGATGTCGCCCACCACCACGATGTAGAGCAGGGGGAAGAAGATGGAGAAGTCACGGCCAGGAGACATCCACAGCTGGATGTTGCTGGCGCACTCAAAGGTGCCGCACAGCTTGAAGAAGCCTGCGAGAAACGAGAGAAACGCCAGCAGCGGCACCGAGGTGGTGCACAGGGCCAGCAGGTTGCAGGTGGCTATCACCAGGGCGGCATTGATGAGCAAGTACTTATTGGGATAGCGAAACTTGAAGCGGAACAGCAGCGGGAAGGGCATGTTGACACCCACCACGTTGCACAGACCGATAAACATCACGTCGCTCGTCATGAGGCCGGTGGAGCCCGCTATATTTTGAGCCGAGCCCAGATAGATGCAGCCCGTGAGCTGAAACAGAACGAGAAACACCACATAAATCCACGGACGTAGTGGCCGGGCCACAAAGTCGCGGTACATGGGCATCGAGAAGGGCGCGTTGGGATTGGGAGCAGGCATAGGGCAATCAATATTTCACCTTGGTTTCCACATTGAAGCCGGCCCGCAGCCGCCGCAAGTCGTCGCGCTTGTTGCCGGCAGCATCGAGCGTGATGAGCACCGGCACACGCTGCTCCACTTTCACGAAGTTGCCGGTGGCGTTGTCGACGGGTATCGACGTGTAGGCCGACCCGGTGGCATAGCTTATGGCTGCCACGTGCCCCTTGTAGGTGATGCCGCCCACGGCATCGGCCTTGAGCGTAACCTCGTTGCCCACCTTGATGTGCTTGAGCTGGGTCTCGCGGTAGTTGGCTACTACCCACACGCTGGTCTCGTCGACGATTTTGGCAAGTTCCTCGCCAGGCTGCACGAGTTGCCCCTCGTGAATGCTCTTCCTGCCCATGTAGCCATCGCACGGAGCCACAATCACGGTATAGCTCAGGTTGAGCTGAGCCAGGTTGAGCTTGGCTTGAGCCACGCTCTCGCCGGCGCCCGACTGGCGCAGACGCTGAGTCTGCTCATTGCTCACGGCAGCTGTGGCTTGGCGCGCGGCTGTGGCCTGCGAATGCGAGGCACTGGCCTGAGCCTGGCTGGCTTGCGCCTGGCGATGGCGAGCCACAGCCTGGTCGTAGCGGGCGCGGGCCTGGTCGTAGGCCGTCTTCATTTGGTCGTATTGCTGCTGAGTGACCGAGCCCTTGGCCAGCAAAGCGGCATAGCGGTCGTAGTCCTTCTTGGCATTGTCCATGCCCGCCTGGGCCTCGGCGATGCCAGCGCTTGCCATCTCGCTGCCAGCCTGAGCCATCTGGGTGCTCGAGCCAGCCACGCGCTCGCCGGCGGCGGCCACATTCACATTGCTCGCGGTGGTGTTGATGCCAGCCGAGATGGCGGCACTACCCCACTTCGAGCCTTTCACGCCGGCTTGGGCCTCGGCCAGCTGCAGGCGATACTCGGCATCCTCGATAATCACGAGGGTGTCGCCGGCGTGCACATGCTGGTAATCGGTGAAGCGTATTTCCTTGATGAAGCCTTGCACGCGGGTGTTGATGGGCGTGACCAGGCGGTGCACTTGGGCATCGTCGGTCCACTCCACCCGGCCGGGGTGCCAAAATCGGCTGGCGATATAGGCCACAGCCAGCACCAGCAGGGCCACAATCACAATATTATAGGTTCTCTTTATCGTTTTCTTCTTGCTCATTTTTCTCTCTTATTATAATCGTGATGTATTTAATTTTAAGATAGCTATAGGGTGCCTGCCACATACTTGAGGCGATAGTAGGCCAGAGCGATATTGATGCGGGCATCCACCTCTTGCAGCTCGGCTTGCAGCTTCACATTGCTGGCATCGACCATGTCGGTAACCAGGGCGAGCTGGTTGAGGTAGCGGTCGTTGACCACCTTGTAGTTTTGCGTGGCGAGTTCCACGCTCTTCAGCTGGGTGGCGAGTTCGTCGTAGCTCTGCAGGTAGAGCACGTGGGCTTGCTGCACGCGATTGTTGACTTGCTCGGCAGCCACGTCGCAGTCTTCTTGAGCCTTGCGGGTGGCAATGCGGGCTTGCTTGAGGCGGTGGTTATTCTTGTAGAGCGATCCCAGGTTGTAGCGCACGCCTATGCCTAGATACCACACATTGATATTCTTGTTGAGCGGGGGCACCTCGTAGGTGATGGGGCCGTTAAGCTCGTCGCCCACAACCACGCTCACCTTGGGCAGCGACTCGCTCTTGACCAGTTTCTCCTGGGTGGCAGCTTGCTGCGAGAGCAATTGCCGCTGCTCAAGCAGCGGTGAGCTGGCTGCCGCCTGGTCTTGCCACACGGCCTCGCTGGCCTTGCCATAGGTGGCGCCGAGCAGGCCCTCGTCGGGCACAATGAGGTTGCCATCGTCGATGTGCAGCGTGTTGCACAACTGGTGGTTGAGCACACTGCGCTCATTGCCCAACTGCTTGAGGGCCAGCCGCAGCTGCTCGAGTTGCAACTCATAGCGCGTGATGTCGTTCTTGAGGGCCATGCCCTGCTTATACTTGTCGGTGATATCGCTCACCAGCCGCTCGGTGAGGGCGATGTTTCGCTCATACACCTTGATGCGATTGAGCACCTTGTAGATGCCCAGATATTGCTGCAAGGCCAGGTAGCGCTCGTCGAGCCGCGAGAGTTTCACGCCTATTTTTGCATTCTGCTCCTGCAGGCGGGCCATCTCCACACCGGCCTTGATAGCGCCGCCAGCATACACGGGCTGCTCGAGCTGCACCGAGAAGCCATTGGCAAAATGGGGTGAATGCACCCACGTGGCGTCGCCAAACTCGCGATTGGTGAGCAAGGCATTTCCATCGTAGCCCACGCTGAGCGCTGTGTTGATGTCGGGCAAATACTGGCTCTTGGCTGCCGCGATGCCGCTCTGCGCGGCCTCGACTGCGGTGACCTGGCTCTTGACGGCCAAGCTGGCCGTGTCGACCCTGGCAAAGAGCTCATCGACCGACAGTTGCAACTCGCGCGGCAAGGCAGCAGGAGTGGCAGCAATGAGCATGGCTAGGGCCAGCAAAAGATTCTCTATTGTATACCTCATTATGGTGATAATTGTAATAAATCAATAAGTGTTGCTAACTAATTCGGGTGCAAAATTAGGGCAAATTTTGGCCTTAAAGCTTTAAAAAATCACTACAACAATAGGAAAAATGGGAACAAAAATTATCAATATTTGAAAAAATTCCCCATATTTGTGGCACTTTTAAGAACAGCAACATGGCAACAGACAACCTACTGAAAACGAAGCAGGAAGCTTGGCTGGCCAGCAGCCCGCTGAGAGAGTGGAGCGCCGAGGCCACGATGGTCGACTACGGGGCAATCTTGCTGTGCAAGAGCGGCCGGGCCAGCGTCAATGTCAACTACCATCGCTGGCAGTTGCACAAGGGAGCGGTGCTGGTGCTCTTTCCCGGCGACCTGGTGATGGTGGAGAATGCGACCCACAACTGCGAGGTGACGATGCTGAGCTACAGCGACGGCTTGCTGCGCGAGGCGTGCCTGCAACTGGAGCACACGGTATACTCCCTGCTGCGTGCCCGCCCCTGCCGCGACGACACCGACGAGGTGACCCAGATTGTGAGCGGCATGATGCAACTGCTCACAGTGTACTTTGCCCACAAGGAGTGCACCTGCACAGCCCAAGTGGTGAAATTGCAACTCGCATCGTTCTTCACCGGGTTTCACGACTACCTCTACCGCCACCCCGAGGCCATTCCGCCCGAGACGGGCACACGGCGTGTGAACGAGCTCTTCAATGCGTTTATGCACACGCTCGAGCGGCATCACAAGGAGTCGCGCGAAGTGGCCTACTATGCCCGAGCGCTACACATCACGCCCAAGTACCTCAACAACATCGTGCGGGCCAAGACCGCCCTCTCGCCCAAGGAAGTGATCGACCACTACACCGTGCTGCAAATCAAGCTGCAACTGCGCACCACCGACCGCTCGCTCAAGCAGATAAGTTGGGACTTCCACTTCAGCGACTTCTCCTTCTTCAGCCGCTACTTCAAGGCACACACCGGCGCCACCCCGCGCGACTACCGCCACCAGGTGGCACTCGACTCCATCAGGTAGCGCCAATCCGGCCACAACAGGGCCAACGAAAAGAGCCGCAACCTGCTCGAGGGGTTGCGGCTCTTTATATATGTGTTGATACAGCGCCTCGAGAGAGGGCTACTTCTTGTCGGCAGCGTGGAGTTTCTCGTATACGTTGGCATCGATCACTGCCATGGCGGTGAGGTTGACGATGTCGCGCACGGGGGCATCGATGCTGGTGAAGTGGATGGGGCGGTTCAGACCAATCTGGATGGGGCCGATAGCCTCGGCCGTGCCCATCTTGGCGAGCATCTGGTAAACGGTGTTGGCAGCGCTCAAGTTGGGGAAGATGAGCGTGTTCACCTCCTTGCCAGCGAGGGTGTTGAATGGGAACGACTTGTCGCGCAGCTCGCGGTTGAGGGCATATTGCACTTGCATCTCGCCGTCGATGGTAATCTCGGGGTTCTCCTTGTGCAAGATGTCGATAGCGCGGTGCAACTCGATGGGGCCGTGCTCGGGATTGGAGCCGAAGTTGCTGTAAGAAATCATGGCCATCACAGGATAGTGGGCATAGTTCTTCACTGCCTGGTGAGTGAGGCGAGCGATGTCGACCAGGGTCTCGGTGTCGTTCTCGTGATTGATCGAGGTGTCGGCAATGAAGAGCGCTCCACGCCTGGTGTTGAGAATGTGCATGGTGGCGAAGTGAGAGTAGCCTGGCTGGATGCCGACCACTTCCTTGGCAATCTTCACGGTATTGCCACCGCCAGCATACATGCCCGTGATAAAGGCGTCGGCCTCGCCATTCTCCACCATCATCATGCCGAAGTAGTTGCGGTCGAGCATCTTCTCCTCGGCCTCGGCCAGGTTGATGCCGTTGCGCTGGTTCTTCTCGGCGTGGCGGGTGGCATAGAGGTGACGGCGTGGAGCCTGGTTGTCGTGACGCGGGTTCACAATCTCGATGCCATCGATGCTGATGTTGAGCCGCTTGGCGCGCTTGGTAATCATCTCCTTGTTGCCCAGCAGGATTGGGATGCATATTCCATTCTCCTTGGCTTGCACGGCGGCTTGCAGCATATTGTCGGTATTGGCCTGGGCAAAGACCACACGCTTGGGCGAGCGCTGAGCCTCCTCGATGAAGCGGCGCATGAGCTTGTTGTCGTAGCCCATGAGCTGGCGCAGCTCCTTCTTATAGGCATCGTAGTCGTCGATGGGTCGCTTGGCCACGCCCGACTCGGCGGCAGCCCTTGCCACAGCAATCGAGACCTCGGTGATCAAGCGGGGATCCATTGCCTTTGGAAGGATATACTTGGGGCCAAACTTTATCTTATTCATGTGATAGGCCGCGTTGACGATGGGCGGCACATTCTTGCGTGCCAGCTCGGCGATAGCATGCACGGCGGCAAGCTCCATGGGCACATTGATCTCGGTAGCCGAGCAATCGATGGCGCCGCGGAATATATAGGGGAAGCCCAGCACATTGTTGATCTGGTTGGGATAGTCGCTGCGGCCGGTAGCATAGATCAAGTCCTTGCGCGACTTCATAGCCTTCTCGTAGGAAATCTCGGGATTGGGGTTGGCCAGAGCGAAGACGATGGGCTTGTCGGCCATCGACTGCACCATCTCGGGAGTCACCACATCGGCAACCGAGAGGCCCAGAAACACGTCGGCTCCCTGCATGGCCTCGGCCAGGGTGGTGATATCGCGGTCGGTAGCAAACTCCTGCTTCTGCGGGGTGAGATTCTCGCGACGGGTGGTGATCACTCCCTTGCTGTCGCACATCACGATATTCTCCTTTTTCACACCCAGTTGCATATACAGGCGGGTGCAGCATATTGCGGCAGCGCCGGCGCCGTTGACCACAAGCTTCACATCCTCGGCCTTCTTGCCCTGTATCTCAAGCGCGTTGATCAGGCCTGCGCCCGAGATGATGGCGGTGCCGTGCTGGTCGTCGTGCATCACAGGGATGTCGCACTCAGCCTTGAGACGGCGCTCAATCTCGAAGCACTCGGGGGCCTTGATGTCCTCAAGGTTGATGCCGCCAAATGTGGGCGAGATTGCCTTGACGGCAGCGATAAACTTCTCGGGGTCCTTCTCGTCGACCTCAATGTCGAAGCTGTCGAGGCCAGCAAAAATCTTGAACAGGAGGGCCTTGCCTTCCATCACAGGCTTGCCAGCCATGGCGCCAATATTGCCCAGGCCGAGCACTGCGGTGCCATTGCTCACGACGCCCACGAGGTTGCCCTTGTTGGTGTATTTAAACACATCGTCGGGATGAGCCTGAATCTCGAGGCAGGGAAAAGCCACACCTGGTGAATAGGCGAGCGAGAGGTCTTCCGAAGTCTGATAAGGCTTGGTGGGGATAATGGCAATTTTACCTGGCTTATCATCAAGATGATGATAGTCAAGTGCCATCTGTTTGGTTACCTTAGTCATATTGATAAAGAATTTTGTATTGCTAACTCAATAAAATATTGATATGCAAATTTAATAATTCTTTCACCAAGATGGCACAGGCCAGTCCATATTAACGCAAATTAACCATGCAACCGATTTCGGTGGTGGCGCGCAGGCACGTAGGCGTCACTCAGAATAGGCGCGAGTGATAGTGAGCCGCGGCTTGCCGTCGAGCCGGGCATCGGCACGGGTCCAGCGGCCGGCTGAGTC
The DNA here is from genome assembly GCA_900314215.1 of uncultured Prevotellaceae bacterium. GTDB lineage: Bacteria > Bacteroidota > Bacteroidia > Bacteroidales > Muribaculaceae > Sodaliphilus. Next base: position 52,689 of record OMUK01000057.1, on the reverse strand, counting down.
GAGCGAGTACACGTAGGTCCAGGTGTAGTTCTTGCCCTTGTTTTGCGATAGAATCTGGGTGGGATAGGCGCCATCGTATTTTTCAAACTTGAGGGTAACGTCGCCCGTCTGCTCGGTGCGTATCTTGCCGCTGCGGTAGGTGGCCACATGGCGCTTGCCCGCCGCAGTCACCTCTACACGGCCAGTGAGGCGGCCGCCAGCGTCGTAGCTGTAGCTCATGCTCGAGCCATCGGTGCACCGCACCCGGGTGAGGTGGCCGTTGGCAGCGTCGTAGCTGCAAGTATAGCGATAGGTCTTGCCGCCTGTAACCTTGGTGAGCGGGAAGAATCCCCTGGCAGCGTCGTAGCCATAGGTGTAGCGGGTGGTGGCCTTGGTGCGCCCGTCGACCATCTCCTCGAGCAAACCTTGCTTGTTGAAGGTGTAGCGGTTCACAAACTTGGAGCCGCCCAAGTCGGTCACCGTCTCCTCTACCCTGCCCGTGACACCGCCGAAGCCCAGTTTCAAGCTCATGAAGCGGTAGCTGTGGGTGGGCAAGTTGATGAGGTTGTCGTAGACGGTGAAGACGCTGTTGCCCAGGTCGCGGCGATTGCTGCTCACGTAGGCGTCGAGCTGCGCCAGGGTCACCGACTTAGAGACCAGCTGGCTATCCTCGAGGCGCTTCAAGTTGTCGCGGGCCGTGTCGAGATAGGGCTTGGCCTCGGGCACATATTCATAGTCGGCAATAAACTTGTGCCAGCGCTCGGCAGTGCCGGCCTGCTTGGCCTCGTCAAAGTCATAGTGCATAGCACGCTCCTTGGCCTTGGCTACCAGCGGCGACTCGGGATAGTCGCGCAGAAACTCGCGGCAGCCGGCAGCCGAGGTGCACATCTTGTCGTAGTCGTATTGCGCCAAGTGATTCTTGGCTTCGGTGTAGCCCTGGTCCGACGGGTCGAGCACATCGAGCAGGCGGCCATAGGCCTCGCGCGTGCCGGCCCGCTTGGCGTCGGCCACAAGCTGCTTCACCACCATGCTGCGTATCATGTCGACCGAGAGGCCTATGTCGTCGCTGGCGAGAAAGGCGTTGGCCTTGTCGATGCCAGTCTTGGTGACATAGATGTTGCGCACGGTGCTCATGGCAGTCCACGGGTTGCGGGCCGCAGTCACCTTGCGGCCAGTGCCTGCCGGGCGCGCCTCGATCATGGCCTGGGCCAGGTCGTAGAGGGGATAGAGCGCGTCGAGATAGGCCTTGCGGTCGCCCTTGCTCATGAACCGGTCGAGTGCGTTTTGCTGGCTCCAGGCGGCATCGTAGTCGCCTGCTGCAAGACTGCTCATGATGGCGTGCATCTTGAGGGTGTAGTCGGTCTTTCCATTCTTGTAGAAAGGCGTGATTTTGGCCGTAGCGGCCATGACGGGTATTGCCGTGGCAACTGGTGAGACTGCCAAGCAAGCAGCCAGTGCGAGTTTCAAAAATGTCTTCATTGCTATTGCGTGCTAAATGATTGTGTGTTGCAGTATTTAATATTTAAATGTATTTCCCTGTTTCTCATACTGGGACGACGAGCATGGGCACGTCGCTCTGGAAGAGCACCTTGTGGGCAATGCTGGGATTGAACAGGCGGCTCACGATGTTGCGCTTCTTGTTGGGCACAGCAATCAGGTCGACATGGTTGTCGGTCACAAACTGCTGGAAGGCGCTCAAGTCGTCGTCGAGCGTGACGCTCACGACGTGGAAAGTGCACTGCGCATAGTGCTCGGTGCAGTATTGCATGAGTTGGCTCGTGGCCCGCTCCACATAGGCAGCATCTTTCTTCTCAACCACAGGGATAATGCTGATGTTGAGGTTCTTGATTTCCATGAGGCGGGTGAATGCGTCGAAAGAGAGGATGTCCTGCGGGTTGAGGTTGCTGAAAAAGGCCACATGCTTCACCTCGTAGACGTCGCTGATGGCCATATTCTCGGGCACGGTGAAGACCGGGTACTTGCCAGCGTCGACCACCTCGGCAGTGACGCTGCCCATGGCGGCGAGCTCCTGCTGGTGGGCGCCGTGGGTGCCCATGACGATGAGCGGCGTGTCGACCTTCTCGGCGCACTGCAGCACGCACTGCTCGGGCACACCCTCGCGCAAGAGCGTGTCGAAGGGCACATTGGCGATCTCGCCGTCGATGATTTTCTTCACAAGCAAGGTCTTGAAATTCTTCATCTTGAGCGTGGCGGCGGCACGCACCGTCTTGTCGTCCTGGTCGCCGTTGCCATAGAGGTCGCTGCCGAAAGGCAAGAAGAAGCGGTGGCTCTCATTCATGAAAGCGTGCAGCACAATCACTTGCCCGCCTATGCGCTTGGCATAGGAGAAGCCTATCTTGCACGCCTTGAGGGAGTAGTCGCTGAAGTCGATTGGCACCACCACCTTGCCCATGGTGCGGGGACGTGCCCCGGCAGGTGCCAGTGGCTGGCCGCCCTCGACCACCTTCAATGCCTGCGGCAAATCCTTCTCATGAATGCGCACGCGCACCCCTGTGGAGACGAAGGGCTCCTGCAGGTTCACATTGTGCAGCACAGCGGGCACGCCAGCCTCCTCGAGACGCTCCTTGAGGATGACAGCGCGGTCATAGGTGTGGATGGCAAGCGTGATGAGTCGATTGGGATCGTTGTAGCGTGTTGACATTGAAAATGATGCGTTAAAAACGTGAAACAATTAAAAAGCATGGAACCCTATGCCCAAGAGAAAGAATTCTACAACGGGAGGTGTTCCATGCATTGTGATGACTTTCACTTATTCAGATTAGGCTTTCTTGTTTTTCTTGTCGAGAATTTCTTGGGCCATATCTAGAATCTTAGTGTCGTCGAGAATTACATAGCCTCCGTCGGGCCCTGGCTCGATGTGCACACCCATGTTGGTGCCATATTCATAATTGGAACCACCGAAATAGTTTCTTACTGATTGAACGGTCATGTTCAACTTATCGGCAATCTCATGAATCGAGCCTTCGGGCAAGCTGTCTTTGATGCGACGAAGTTCATTAAAAGTAATGGTCTTAGGCATGATGTATATCTTTTAAATAGTTAATGATTAAAATTCATGCTATAAAATTAGCAATAAAAAGTGATAAAAAAAACTTTTTGCGCTTTATTTTTTATTTTAAAATTTACAAAAAGAGGCAACAAGTGCAATAATCAGGAGATTACAAGCTACAGTGATTGCGATAATTTTGCCGTCGCGAGCCTCGAAAAGGCCTCGCGGCTGCACGTGCAGGCACTTGCGCTCGGCCCACAGCCAGCAGGCATAGACCACGGCGGCGGCCGCCATGCCCACCAGGGCGCCGCCCAGGATGTCGCCGGGGAAGTGCACGCCCAGGTAGATGCGGCTGTAGCTGATGAGCACCGCCCACAGCATCATGGCCACAGTAGCCCACCGGTTGCGCACGGCGAGCGCCAGAAACAGGGCTACGCCGAAGTTATTGGCAGCATGGCTCGAGACGAAGCCGTACTGGCCGCCCAAGTAGCCATTCACCGTGTGAATGGTGCCAGCAAAGGCCGGGTCGTGCGACGGGCGCAAGCGCTCCACCAGGGGCTTGATGATGCCCGAGGCCGTCTGGTCGGCCAGCAACACCAGCAGCAGCACAGCACACACGGCCACGAGTAGCTGGCGCCAGCCCTTAGTGTAGAACACATAGAGCAAGGCTGCAACAATGAGCACACACGACCACCTGGCGCTCACGAGCCACATGTAGCTGTCGAAATAGGCGCTGTGCATGCTGTTGATTGCTGTGAACAGCTGGCCGTCGAGTGCTTGCAATTGCTGTATCATAATCACTTATATTGACCGGTGTATCTTTATATCTTCTCAATGTCGGCAGCGTTGATCCACGCCTGCTTGCCGTCGGCGCTCTTCACCTTGTACCACTTCTCCTTCTGCACGCCCGAGTTGTTGACCACCGAGTCGAGTATCGACACCATGTGCCCCTCGGTGAGGGTGAAGGCAGCCTCGCGAGCCGACGGAGCATGGGGCGCGGTGCTGAGCGTGCTGCTGGGCACCATCACGATAGCCTCGGTCTGGTTCTCGGCCTTGGAGTAGAGATACCAAGCGCACGAGACCGATACAATGCACACGAGCAAGAGCACACCGCCGCCGAAGAAGCCCACCTTGCGCAGCGTGACATTGGTCACAAAGAGGTAGAGCGCCAGGGCGCAGAGAAAGAGGATGAACGTGACCACAGCGATCACCGACCACGTGTTGCTCGACTCGCGGCTCACCAGGCCCTCAAAGAAATCGGTGAAAAACGAGGCACCCGTGTCGACACTGATGTGAGCCTTCTCGCGCACAAAATTCAAATTGTCGCGGGCATCGTCGTTTGATGGGTCGAGCTGCAAGGCGCGCTCATAGTAGAGGATGGCGCGCGTGTTGTCGCGCATGCGGTAGTAGGTGTTGCCTATGTTGTAGTACAAGTCGCTCGATGTGCCAGCAGTCTTAGCCAAGTCGAGATAGCGGCTCAACGCCTTCTGATAGCGCTCGTGCTGATAGGCGCTGTCGGCTTGAGCCACACTGCTCTCGGGGGCAGCCTGGGCCACCATGGGCAGGAGCGACGCTATGATGATGAGCAGATTGATGATCTTATTCATGATTGTTCAGTAACTTTTTTGCGTTTCACATTCTCCAAGCCATCCATGAGCGAGGCGGCCTCGTCGAGCACGCTGAGCATGTCGCCGTCGGCAAGCTCGGGAGCATACTGGGCATACTCGCACTTGTCGAGCAAGTCGAGCGTGGCACGGCGCAAGTCGTCGCCCACGCCATAGCTGGCGAGCTCGCTGTCGATATTGTCTTTGCTCAGCTCCGACACGGGTATCGACAACTTGTCGCTCAAGTAGCCCCAGGTGGCATTGAGCACCTCGGCATAGAAAGCGTTGCGGTCGCCGGCAGCCAGATGCTTGCGGGCGCGCTTGAGCCGCTTCTGAGCCACCTTGCTGGCGTGCTTGGTGCGCATGAGTTTCACATCGGCACGCTCACGCAGCAACTTGCGGTAGTAGATGATGAAGAACACCAGGATGAGCGCTGGCACGATAAACCACAGCCAGTATAGGCTCGAGGCCACATTGTAGCTGTGCGTCTTGCTCAAGTTCAGGTCGCCCATGTGCAGGGCGTTGATGTCGGTCATCATGTCTTGCATCTTCTTGTAGTGGCTCGAGGGCTTGCCGGCGCCCTTGGCCACATTGAGCACCTGCTCGGGCAGGTGTATCGTCACATACTTGCCCGACTCGGGGTCGAAATAGACGAAGTCGCTGGCCGGTATCTTGAACTTGCCCACATATTGCGGGATAAACTGATAGGTGAACGAGACCGTGCCGTGCACGTCGTCGCCCTCGGCACTGGTGTTGATCTTGCTCTGTGGGTCGTAGGTGTCAAACTCCGAGGGGAATTTCACCTCGGGAGCTTTGATATACTTGATGTTGCCGCTGCCCGAGATCACATAGGTCAAGGTGGCAGGAGAATAGGTCTTCAAGCTCGAGGGGGAGATCACCGTCTTGACCGAGAAATTGCCCACAGCGCCAGTGAAACCTGCCGGGCGAGGATTGGGCAAAGGCAAAATCCTGACGCTGGCAGCATTTGACTTCACACGCAGCTTGGTGTCGTGAGGCACAGCAATTGCGCTGTTGAGTCCCACATACACATCGCGCTGCACAGGCGTGATGTCGAACTCGCCCGAGTTGATGGTCAATGTGCCCGACTGTTGTGGATAGAGGATACACTTCTTGAGCACGGCGGTGTAATAGTTCTGGCCGCCCACGTTCTCAATGTTCACCTGGCCCACGTTCTGTATCTCCTCAATCAAGAATCCCGTGAAAGAAGGCTGCTTGAGAGGGATAATCTCGGGACGTATCGGGAACTTGGTGTAGAGCTTGATGGTGCACACCACAGCCTGCTGCTCATATACCTTGGGCTTCGACATCTCGATGCGCACGTAGAGGTCCTTGTCGCTTATGGGCTTGTCGGCAGTCTGGCTGAAGGGGTCGGCCACATTCACAGGGCCACTGGCCATGGCAGCCACCTGCTGGGCAATCGAGGGGCCTCGCTGCACCGTGCCGGCCACACTCATCGAGAAGCCAGGCGCGCTCACCTTGTGGCCATTGGCCGTGACCGAGGCCTGCCCCACCGCCAGGTGGCCCGTCTTGTCGGCCTTGTAGGTGAGCGTGTAGCGATAGATGCCGCCACTGGTGTTCTCCACCCTCTTGCCATTGATAATGACAACCGAACTGCCCTCGCCTATCTTCTCGGCGCCCGAGGCATAGATGCACTTGGCACCCTCAATGGCTGGCGGAGTGATGCCGCCTGCGCTCTTTGCGCCGCGCAGCTCATATACCAGCTGAAACTTGTTGCCTCCCATGCTGCCGCCGCCCACATACACGAGCTTCTGCGCTCCTGCTGCCAGCGTGGTGGCCAGGAAAAGCAACAAAGTGAAAAATATGTGTCTACTGAGATGTTTCATCGTCTACCATTTGTATTGCGTGCGGGCACGCTCGCCTGCCTGCATCTGTGCCCTGCGTTGCTCAGCACGCTGGCGGGTGGCATTTTCCTGGTTCTGCATGGTGCGCAATATCTGGTCCATGTTCTCCTTGCTCATGCCGCCTTGCTGCTGCTGTTGCTTGTTTTGTTGATTATTTTGATTCTGCTTGTCTTGATTTTTTTTGTCTTGATTCTGCTTGTCTTGATTTTTTTTGTCTTGATTCTGCTTGTTTTGATCCTTGTTCTGGTCTTTATTCTTGTTTTTGTCGTTGTTCTTGTCTTTATTGTTCTTGCCGTTCTTGTTGTTTTTGTTTTGCTGCTGTTGCTGCTTGAGCTTGAGCTGGGCCATGCGCAGGTTGTAGCGCGCGTTGTCGTAGCCGGGGTTCTTGCGCAAGGCCTGCTTGTAGTGGGCAATGGCCTCCTGGTAGTTTTTCTGCTTGTAGAGGATGTTGCCCAAGTCGTAGCTTGCCTTGCTGGCGATGTCGCGCGAGGTGCAGGTTTTCTCGAGGTTGGTGAGCAATTTCACAGCCTCGCTTTGCTGCTTGCTGGCCTGTTGCTGCTGGGATTGCTGCTGTTGCTTTTGGCTGCCGGCGGCATCCTCGCGTATCAGGGCGCTTGCCAGGTTGAATTGAGCCATGGCCGAGCGCGGGTTGGCCTCGAGCGCCTTGCGGTATTCCACCTCGGCCTCGTTGTAGCGTTTTGCGTTGTAGAGCTTGTTGCCGCTGCGCACGTGGTTGCGCTCTTGCTTCACCGTGGCGGGCTCATTGCCGCCGGCAAGCGCCACACCCGGCAAGAATGCGAGCAAGAGGAGCAACAAGAGATATTTTTTAAGCCTGAGTTTCATTTTTCTGTTCCTTAGTAAAGAAATTGTACTTTTTGAGCCACGGGTTCTTGCGGTCGATGATCACAATCAGGGCGATGATGAGCACGAGAGCAATCCAAGCGAAGACGGGGAACTGCTCATCCTCGAGCGTGTAGGTGTAGGAGCCCAAGTCGCTCTTCGAGAGCTTCTGCAAGGCCTGGTGTATGTCGTCGGCAGCCTCGTTGGAAGCCCCGTTCACATACACGCCCTTGCCTGCGGCGGCAATCTTCTGCGCATCGTCCTCGTTGAGCTTGGTGATCACCTCCTTGCCCTCGTCGTCGGTCATGTTGCCCTGGCTGGTGGGAATGGGAGACCCCTTGGTTGAGCCTATGCCCACCACGTTGACCTGGATGCCGGCCTTACGGGCCTGCTTGGCAGCGCCCACGGCGTCGTCCTCAAAGTTCTCGCCATCGGTGATGATGATGATGGCCTTCTGCGTGTGAGGATTCTTGGAGAAGGAGCTCTCGGCCATGTTGATTGCGCCGCCTATTGCAGTGCCCTGGGTGGGCGCCATGCTGGTGCTGATGTCGCTGAGATACATCTTGGCACTTTGGGCGTCGGCGGTGAGAGGCATCTGCATGTAGGCTTGGCCGGCAAAGACGATAAGGCCCACCTTGTTGCCCTGCAGGCAGTCGATGAGCTTCTGCAGCAGCATCTTGCTGCACTGCAAGCGGGAGATGTCGGGCATGTTGTCGTCGGCAGCCGCGTTCATCGAGTTAGACACATCTACACACACCATCACCTCCACGCCATGCACGGTGGTGCTGGTCTGCTTGGCGCCAGCCCGTGGCCTAGCCAGGATGATGACCACGCAGGCCAGCAGCAAGAGCTGGAGCGTGAGCTTGATCCAGGGCTTGTATTTCGACGCCTCGGGCATGAGGTCGCCCACCATCTCGGGGCGGCCAAAGCGAGCGATGTTGCGGGCTCGCGAGCGGCGTGCAAGCCAGTAGAATACCACTACTACGGGCAGTAGCAGCAGCAAGTATAAATATTGTGGATTAGCAAAACTAAACATAGCGCTTTAAATCCTTTTCTTCAACATAATATGTATATATCGTGAGAAGGCCTCGCTAGGGGATGCGGCGCAACACCGTGTACTCCAGCACCAGGTCGAGCATCACAATCAGCAGCAAGGCCCATGCCCAGGGCATGTAGTTGTCTTGCGTGTTGCTGAAGTGCTGCACGTCGATTTTGGTCTTCTCCAGTCTGTCAATCTCATTGAATATGTTGCCCAGCACGCCATTGCCCGTGGCACGGAAGTACTTGCCGCCGGTCATCGAGGCAATCTTCTGCAAGGTGGGCTCGTCGATGGTGACGGGCATGGGCTTGTAGAGCAGGTTGCCGGCAAAGTCTTGAGCATAGGGGGTGAGCGCGGTGCCTCGGGTGCCCACACCTATCGTGTAGATGCGTATCGAGTCGCGGGCGGCGATTTGCGCTGCCGTGAGGGGCGCAACGACGCCGGTGTTGTTGGTACCATCGGTGATGAGGATGATGCTCTTCGACTTGGCCTTGCCGCCCTTGATGCGGTTGATGGCGGTGGCAATGCCGTCGCCTATTGCGGTGCCGCCGGTGTCGAGCATGCGCACGTCGAGCTCACTTATTGCATTCACGAGCAGGGCATTGTCGGTAGTCAAGGGGACCTCGGTGAAGCCGTCGCCGGCAAATATCACCAGGCCTATCTCGTCGCTCTGGCGCTTCATCGCAAAGTCCTTGGCCACCTGCTTGGCAGCCTCAAGGCGATTGGGTTTCAAGTCCTTGGAGAGCATGCTGGCCGAGATGTCGACGGCCATCACAATATCGGTGCCCTCGGCATCGCTGGTGGCCCAGCGGTCGTAGGTCTGCGGGCGGCACAGGATGATAATCAGGCAGCCTATGGCAGCCAACTTGAGGACAAACGCAAAGTGCTTCAAGTAAACGTTCCAGCTCGTCTTCATGCCCGCAAAGGCAGCGGTCGAGGAAAGCCGCATCGACGGATGCCCCTTCTGTGCGCTCCACACGTGCCACACGATGAGCGGGACGAAGAGCAGGAAAAGCCACAAGAAGCCTGGATGTGCAAGATTCATCATTTCGGGGCCTCCTTCTTCTCTTTTTCGGTGGGTTTATCGTCGCTGTCCTGCGGTTGTGGCGCAGGCTTGGTAGCCTCGACAAAGCTTTCGGCACGTGCCATCGAGCGCTCGTTGTCGTCGGCAAGCGGACGCTGGCCGGCAAACTTCACAAAGTCGGCAATGACAAGTATCTCGCTCAGCTGGTCGTTGACGAGCTTGGTCTCGGGATTTTGCTTGAGCGACTCAAGAATCTGGGTCGAAGTCATCTCCACAGCATTGATGCTGAAGCGACGGTCGATATACTCACGCAATATGTCGGTAAGGGCGGTGTAGTACTCCTTCTCCTGGTTGTTTTGCCACAACTGTTGCGCCTTGAGCAGCTTGAGCCGCTGCATGGCCTCCTCATAGGGGGGCAGGCGCTTCTTCTCGTGCTTGAAGGGGTTCTTACCCTTGCGCACATACTTGAAATAGTACCACACGGCGGCGGCCACCACCAGGATGATGAGCCACAGCCACCACAAGTTGGTCACAAAATCGGGCACCCAGTCAAAGAATTTGTAGGGCGGCTTGATGACGGGAGCATAGTCCTTGATGTCGCCTTTCTCATTCACCTTGATTGAGTCGACACGCAAGCGCAACACATTGGATTTCAATGTGTCGCTACCTGCAACATAAAGGAATGGTCCAACTGAGTACTCGCCTGGCTCAAAGGCCTGAATCACCAGTTGCTTGTCGACTTGCTCGCGGCCGTTGCCCAGACTGGTGACCTTGGGAGCAGGGCGGCTGGCAATCTCCACGTGAGCATTCACCGTGTCGGCATGGTCGCAGGGGAAGATGCCCTGCACGCTCTTGTCCTTCACGAGCTGCAGCGTCACCACGCGGGTCTTGCCCATGAGCACGTGTATCGTGTCGAGCCGGGCAGTGAGCGTGGCGTTGAGGGCATGGCCGGCGAGCGGCAATGCCAGCAAAGCGATGCTCAATATGACGTATTTTCTAAAAAACTTCATCATTCACAATTTGATAAAAACACTAATGTGTCACGGCACGACGCTTGAAAAGCCCCATGAGCGACTTCACATAGTCCTCGTCGGTGGCAATCGAGGCCAGGTCGACACGGCTGCGGCGCAGCGTCTCGCCCATGGCCATCTGGCGCTTGTACCACCAGCGGTCGAACGACTGGCGCACTTGCTTGCTGCTGGTGTTGATCCAGCGCTCGCTGCCAGTCTCGGCGTCGTAGACGCGCATCAGGCCCACATTGGGCAGCGATGCCTCGCGCTTGTCGTAGACCTGCACGGCAATCAAGTCGTGCTTGCTGTTGGCTATCGACATGGCCTTGTAGTAGTCGTTGTCGTCGATAAAGTCGCTTATCAAGAAGGCCGTGCAATGGCGCTTGATGGCGCTGGTGAGAAACTCGAGGGCGCGGCTCAGGTTGGTGCCGTGGCTCTCGGGGTGGAAATCGAGCAGCTCACGTATCACGAGCAGAATGTGCTTGCGGCCCTTCTTGGGCGGGATAAACTTCTCAATCTTGTCGCTGAAGAAGATCACGCCCACCTTGTCGTTGTTCTCGATGGCCGAGAAAGCAAGCGTGGCAGCGACCTCGGTCATCATCTCGTGCTTGCTCGTGCCCACAGCGCCAAAGTCCTTGCTGCCGCTCACGTCGACGAGCAGCATCACGGTGAGCTCGCGCTCCTCCTCGTAGACCTTCACATAGGGGTGATTGTTGCGCGCGGTCACATTCCAGTCGATATCGCGCACGTCGTCGCCATACTGGTACTCGCGCACCTCGCTGAAGGTCATGCCGCGCCCCTTGAAGGCCGAGTGATACTCACCGGCAAAGACGTTTTGCGACAGGCCCTTGGCCTTGATCTCTATTTTTCTTACTTTTCTTAATAATTCACTCGAGTCCATAATTGTTTCAGCTTTTTGGCTTGAAGCCATCAATCATTGAAATCAACTGGCAGTCGCCGCTCTCAGCCCTGCTGGCGAGAGGCGGCACTCAGGTGACAGCGCCCCACTAGGGCACTGCCACCTTGTCGAGTATCTCGCTTATCACCTCGTCGGCGCTGATGTTGTTGGCCTCGGCCTCGTAGGAGAGACCCAGGCGGTGGCGCATCACATCGTGGCACACGGCACGCACGTCCTCGGGTATCACATAGCCGCGGCCGCGCAAGAAGGCATAGGCCCGGGCAGCCAGCGCCATGCTGATTGAGGCACGTGGCGAGGCGCCAAATGAGATGATGCTCTTGAGGTCGGAGAGGCGGTAGTCGTCGGGGAAGCGGGTGGCGAAGACGATGTCGACGATATAGCGCTCAATCTTCTCGTCGATGTAGATTTTGTTCACGATATCGCGTGTTTCGATGATGTCTTGTGGCGTCACCAGCGGGTGCACGTCAGGCTTGACCGAGCTGATGTTCATGCGCACGATTTCTTTCTCCTCCTCCTTGTTGGGATAGCCAATCACCACCTTCATCAGGAAACGGTCGACCTGGGCCTCGGGCAGCGGGTAGGTGCCCTCCTGCTCGATGGGGTTCTGGGTGGCAAGCACCAGGAAGGGGTCGTCGAGCTTAAAGGTGTTGTCGCCTATAGTCACCTGGCGCTCCTGCATGGCCTCGAGCAGTGCGCTCTGCACCTTGGCCGGGGCGCGGTTGATCTCGTCGGCCAGGACGAAGTTGGCAAACACAGGGCCTTTCTTAGTCTCAAATTTCTCATGTTGTGCGCTATAGACCATGGTACCCACCACATCGGCAGGCAGCAAGTCGGGGGTGAACTGGATGCGGCTGAACTTGGCGTCGATGATTTGCGACAGCGTCTTGATAGCCAGCGTCTTGGCAAGGCCAGGCACGCCCTCGAGCAGCACGTGGCCGTTGGCCAGCAAGGCGATGAGCAGCGAGTCGACCAGGTGCTTCTGGCCCACAATCGTCTGGTCCATGCCTCGTTGAATCAGGCTCACAAAGTTGCTTTTACTTGCAATCAAGTCATTTAATTCTCTGATATTAACAGACTCTCCCATAGTTGCAAATGTTATTTTAGATTGTTTTGATTTTTATTTGATGTTCATTATCACTTAAAAGTTGTGCAAAATTATCATTTTGCGCGATATAGGCGACAATTATTGTAGTTATAATTTACTTAATTAAGTTAAATCGGTTAAATGATTAAACTATATGAATTCTCTCCAAGCCCCTTAATGCAAGCCACGGCCACATTTATACTGTGTTAAATGTGACCGTGGTTTAATTGCTCATTGTGCTATCGCTTCGGGGTTGCCTTGGTGGCAACCCCAGCCTTGCTCTTCCTGAACAACTCGTTGTAGAGCTCGCCCTGCTTCTTCTTGGCAGCCGCGATGCTTGCGGGGTCGTCCTTGTTGATGCCATACTTTGAGGCTGGCGGTATCACCAGTTGAGTGCCCACGGGCACATTGTTGGGATTGGGAATCTTGGCTTCATTCTCGATATAGATATAAACCCAGAAGTCGCTCTTGCCGTAATGCTTGCGAGCCATGCGATTGAGCGTGGTGCCAATCTTGATGGTGTCGTAGGTCACCTTGCTGGCTGCAGGAGCGCCGGATGCCGGCGCTGGCTCAGCGGCTTTAGTCACCGTGTCGGTCGCGGGGGCAGCTGCTGGCTTGGCAGGCTTGGCGGCAGCGGGCTTAGCCTTGGCGACGGGCTGGGCAGCCTCGGTTTTGGCTGGCTGGGCAGTAGTAGCGGTGTCTCTCATCAAGTAAAGACGGAAGCTCACCATCATCACGATAATTGTGGTGACGACGCCCACCAGGAAGCCCTCGATGAGCGAGCGATGCATGATTTTGCGCTTCTCTCTCTCCCCTGCCACGCGGTAGTCTTCCTCGTCCTCATCGTCGTCGACATAATCGCTGTCGGTAGGCTGCTCTTCGGCAGGCTGTTCTTGCTCCACCTCCTCGGCGGGCTGCTCTTGCTCAGCCTGCTCGGGTTGAGTTGTTTCCTCGGCTGCCTCGGGTTGAGGTTGCTCTTCTTCCTCGGGCTCAGTTTCGGCGGGAGCCTCGGGCTCTTGCTCCTGGGCAGGTTGCGGGGTCTCAGCCTGGGCGGGCGTTTCTTGCTCGCTATCTTCTACAGGCACGGCAGGCTGGGCCACTGGCTCGGTGCTGTCAACAGCAGCAGCCGGTGCCACAAAGGCCGGCGGAGTCTCTACGGCGGGCTGCTCGGCGTGGGCGGGAGGCGTCGCAGCATCCTCGCTGGCTGGTGTTTCGGCCGGAGTGGCGCTGGGTGTGGCACTGGGCTTGGCTGTACTCACCACCTCGTCCATCACTTGTTGCACATCGGCTTCGTCTTGATTGTCGTTTACTTCCAAATTCTCTGAAGTATTGTTACTTTCATGTTCACTCATTGGTTCATTCTTGATTATAGGTTGACTATCGATTGCGGCCAGTTCCTCGTCGGTGACGTCGTCGCCCAGCACCTCGGTCTCAAATTGCGCAAAGGGCTGGTTCACAGCGTCGGCAATTGCCTTGTCGGGGGCAAAAGCGATCTTGCTGTGCCCCGGTATTTCCATCTCCTCGCCCGTGTTCACGTTCACACTGCGGCGGGGGTTCACCCGGGTCATCTTGAAGGTGCCTATGCCCTTAATCTTCACGCTGTCGCCCTCGGCCATGGCCTGCGACACGGTGGCGAAGAGCTCCTTGAGGAAGAGCTCGCTCACACGCTTGCTGGTGCCCGCCTTCTTGGCGACCAACTCTATCAGCTCGGGAAATGTGATTTTATTGTTCATGACCGTCAAGCATTATTTTTAAGTCGGGTTTTCAACACGTTGCTCACCTTGAAGCTGAGCGTGATTTTGGGTGGCACCAGCATGCGCTTGCCGTTGCTGGGGTTGGTCATCACGCGCTCGCTCTTCTTCTTGCCCTCAAAGGTGCCGAAGCCAGGAATAGCCACGCTGTCGAGAGCGCCGCAGCGCTCCACGATCACGTCGGCCAGCGCCTCGACGAGCTTATTCACGTCGCCCTTGCTGCGCCCCAGCTTCTCCGAGATTTTCTCGACCAGTTCCTTATTGTCCATAACAAAACAAAATATTGCACAAAATTAATCATTCCCCCGCCAAACTGCAACTTTTGTTCCCACAAAATCGCAACGAGCTCACGAGCAGCACACCGAAAATCGAAGCGGGCCGCCAAATTGTTGCGTCGAAGTCATTTGGTTATTCCAGAAATTATGCTTACCTTCGTGGTAGTAGATACTTAAAATATCAAGCAACAATGAAAAATCAAAACGAAAAGGTGCAAGGCGGCCGTCTGCCGTCGGAATGCACATCGATTATTGTGGGCAGCAAGATGACTGCCGATGGCTCAAGATTTATTTCACGGTCGATGGACTGGGACGCGATGAACGGCATCAACTTTGAGATGCACGACGACACCGAGTGCGGCCCCACCGAGTTTGTGGCCAAGGACAGCCCCTTCCGCTGCCCGCTGCCGCCAAAGGCACTGGGCTACAGTGCAACGCCCGACTGCCTCTTCCCCGGCGAGTGGGGAAGCGCCGGCTTCAACTCGCTGGGCGTGGGCATGAGCTCGACCGAGTCGATATTTAGCAGCGACGAGGCCTTGAAGTGCGACCCGCTGGTGCCCGAGGGCCTTGCCGAGAACTGCGTGTTCAACATTACCCTGCCCTATATACACAGCGCCCGCGAGGGCGTGGAGCGCCTGGGCTCGCTCATCGAGCAATATGGCTCGGCCGAGGGCTTCGGCATCCAGTTTATCGACGACAAGGAGACCTGGTATCTCGAGAACGCCTGCGGCCACCTGTGGATGGCACAGCGCATCCCCGACGACGTGTACTTTGCCACCGGCAACCAGAGCCGCCTGCGCGAGTATAACCCCGACGACAAGGAGAACTTCCTGGGCTCGAAGAACCTGATTGAGTTTGCCGTGGAGCACGGCCTCTACGACCCCAAGAAGGGCGCATTTGACTTCCACGAGGCCTATGCGCGCGATGTGGAAGTGCCCGACTACACCTACAACTACCCGCGCGTGTGGTACCTGCAGAAGATGTTCAGCCCCTCGATCAAGAACGACGTGACCAAGAACACCTTCCCCGTCTTTGCCAAGGCCGAGAAGCCCATCACCCTGGCCGACCTGCGCAAGGCCTACCGCTCGCACTACGACAACACCGAGCACGACCCCTACCTGCACAGCAACCCCAAGGAGCCCTACCGCCCCATCTCGATATTCCGCACGCTGCAGACCCACATTCTGCAAGTGCGCCCCTGGCTGCCCAAGGAGATAGGCTGCATCAACTACCTGGCCATGGGCATGGGCGACCTGAGCGTGTTCCTGCCGCTGTACCAGGGCGTGAAGTCGTATCCCAAGGCCTACACCAAGCGCGCTGCCGAGCACTGCACCCCCGACTCGGCCTACTGGACCTTCCGCAAGGTGATGACCCTGGGCATGGTCAACTACAACAAGTACGCCCCTCTCATCAAGGAAACCTACGCCAAGCTTGAGGCCGAGATTGACCAGCGCCAGGTGGAGATGGAGGCCAACTACCTGAAGACCTACAAGGACTCCCCCATCAAGGCGCTCGACATGCTGCAAGTATTCAGCGACTACGTGCTCACCCGCGCCCTGCACGTGGCCCAAGACCTCACCGAGGAGCTCTTCACCCGCCTGACCAAGGATATTCAGACCGAATACCTCTTCCACGGCGCATAAAACATCAAGGGGTGCAGCCCACCCCCTCTATCAACAACAATCCCCGTCAACGGCACTATGCGTGACGGGGATTTTTTTATTTTTAACGCGATGCGGGGGCCATGCAGGCTTAACGCTGGCGACGGGTGCCCTTACCGGCCGGACGGCGACCGCGGCGACTGTCGGCATGACCCTGGCGGGGGATGCTGCCTATGCCGTGGGGATAGAGACGGGCCAGCAAGTCGGGCCGGTGCATCTTGTGCAAGGCGTCAAAGATGCTGCGCTTGTACTCGTCCTCATACCAGAAGAAGAACTGACGCTGAGCAAGTTTCTCCTGGGGCGTGCGAGCCGAGACCACAGGGCGCAGGGTATAGGGGTCATAGCCCGTGTAGAACATCTCGGTGCTCACCGTCATGGGCGTGGGGGTGAAGTCCTGCACCTGCTCGAGATGGAAGTTGAGCCCCTTGGTGATGGCGGCCAGCTCGGCCATGTCCTCCTGGGTGCAACCGGGATGCGACGAGATGAAATAGGGAATGAGCTGCTCCTTGAGGTGATAACGCTCGTTGATGCGGTCAAAGATTTTCTTGAAGTCGTAGAAGAGCTGAAACGAGGGCTTGCGCATGAGCATGAGCACGTGGTCGCTGGTGTTCTCGGGCGCCACCTTGAGGCGGCCCGAGACGTGGAAGCGTATGAGCTCCTCGTTATACTGGCGATTGGCGCGGTCGATGGCCTCGTCGCCCGTGTGGTGCATCGAGAGGTCGTAGCGCACGCCGCTGCCTATGAACGACTTTTTCACCTCGGGCATGGCGTCGACAGCGTGGTAGATGTCGAGCAGGGCGCTGTGGTCGGTGTTGAGATTGCTGCACGGCTTGGGGTGCAGGCACGAGGGCCGGGCGCAACGCTTGCAGCGGTCGAGGTCGCGGCCGTGCATGGCATACATGTTGGCGCTCGGGCCGCCCAGGTCGCTGATGTAGCCCTTGTAGTCGTCCATGGCCACCACCTGTCGCACCTCACGCAAGATCGACTCCTTGCTGCGCGAGGCGATGAACTTGCCCTGATGGGCGCTGATGGTGCAGAAGGCGCAGCCGCCGAAGCAGCCACGGTGCATGTTGACTGAGTGGCGTATCATCTCGTAGGCCGGGATGCGCTTGCCGCGGTAGCGCGGATGTGGAAGCCGGGTGTAGGGCAAATCAAACGAGGCGTCGATTTCCTCGGTGGTCATGGGTGGATTGGTGCGGTTCACCTTGATGGCAATGTCGCCCGTGGCCTGCCACAGGTTGTGGCCGTTCCACAGGTTTGACTCAATCTCAATCTTTCTGAAGTTCTCGGCCTGGCACTTCTTGTCGGCCAGGCATTGCGCATAGGAGTGCAGCACCACGTCGTCGCCGCCCTCGGGAATCTGCGACAGCTTGGCGCGCACCACAGTCTGTGGAATATTGGTGAGCTCAAAGATGTGCTTGCCAGCCTTCAGGGCCTGGGCGATTTGCAGCATAGGCTTCTCCCCCATCCCGTAGACCAGCAGGTCGGCGGGGCTGTCGACCAGGATAGAGGGCCGCAACTTGTCCTGCCAGTAGTCGTAGTGGGCCAAGCGGCGCATCGAGGCCTCGATGCCGCCAGCCACCACGGGCACATCGGGAAAGAGCTTCTTGAGTATCTCGCAATACACGATAGTGGGATAATCGGGGCGGGCTCCGGCGCGCCCGTCGGGCGTGTAGGCATCGTCGTGGCGGCGCCGGCGGGCAGCGGTGTAGTGATTCACCATCGAGTCCATGGCGCCGGCCGTGACGCCGAAGAAGAGGCGCGGCGCGCCCAGTTTCTTGAAGTCGCGCCAGTCGTCGCGCCAGTTGGGTTGCGGCACGATGGCCACGTTGTAGCCGTGGGCTTCGAGCACACGGCCTATCACGGCAGCGCCCATCGAGGGGTGGTCGATATAGGCATCGCCGCTGAAAAGTATCACGTCGATGTGGTCCCAGCCCAGGTGCTCGATTTCCTTTATCGAGGTGGGCAACCACTGGCGGTCGATGTGGTGGTCGTGGGGCTGTGAGGCGGGCTCGTGTTTCATTTTTCTCTGCTATTTTTCTTGTTTCTGTCGCTTGCGCTCAAGTTTGTCTTGCAATTTCACAATCTCGTCGCGGTACTGGGCGGCCTCGAGGAAATCCATGCGCTTGGCGGCAGCCACCATCTCGGTCTTGAGGTGCTCGATGGTCTTCTCCAGGTTGTCGCTGCTCATGTAGGCCACCACAGGATCGGCGGCGATGCCCGAGGTATTGTCGAACTCGCGGGCCGTCATGCGCTGCAAGTCGCCGAAGTCGGCCACATTGCTTTCATACTTGCGTGCATGCTTCAGCTGCTCGTCGCTCTGCACCATGTCGGTATCGACGCCAATGATGGCGTTGCGGGCCTTGACGATGGCTTGCGGGGTGATGTGGTGCTCCTCGTTGTACTTGAGCTGCAACGAGCGGCGGCGCTCGGTCTCGTCGATAGTCTGCTGCATCGACTCGGTGATGGTGTCGGCATACATGATGACCATGCCGTTGAGGTTGCGGGCAGCACGGCCGGCGGTCTGCGTGAGCGAGCGGCGGCTGCGCAAGAAGCCCTCCTTGTCGGCATCGATGATGGCCACGAGCGAGACCTCGGGCAGGTCGAGGCCCTCGCGCAGCAGGTTCACACCCACCAGCACGTCGATGGCGCCGGCGCGCAGGTCGTCGAGTATCTGGATGCGGTCGATGGTCTCCACGTCGCTGTGCATATAGGCACACCTGATGTCGAGCCGTGCCAGGTAGTCGCTCAGCTCCTCGGCCATGCGCTTGGTGAGGGTGGTCACCAGCGTGCGCTCGTGGTGCTCGATGCGCAGTTGTATCTCCTCGATGAGGTCGTCGATTTGCCCCTTGGAAGGGCGCACCACGATTTGCGGGTCGAGCAGGCCGGTGGGCCTGATGATTTGCTCGGTCACCACGCCCTCGCTCTTCTGCAACTCATAGTCGGCCGGGGTGGCGCTCACATAGATGGTCTGGCCTGTGAGGGCCTCAAACTCCTCGAAGCGCAGGGGGCGGTTGTCGACGGCAGCCTCCAGGCGGAAGCCGTAGTTCACCAGGTTGATTTTGCGGCTTTGGTCGCCGCCGTACATGGCGCGTATTTGCGGCACCGTCACGTGGCTCTCGTCGATGATGGTGAGGAAGTCGCTGGGAAAGAAGTCGAGCAGGCAGAAAGGCCGCTGGCCGGGCTCGCGGCCGTCGAAGTAGCGCGAGTAGTTCTCGATGCCCGAGCAATAGCCCACCTCCTTGATCATCTCGATGTCGTATTCCACACGCTCCTTCAGCCGCTTGGCCTCGACGGGCTTGCCCTCGCGGTAGAAGGCGTCGACCTGGGTGCCCAGGTCCTCTTCTATCTTGTTGATGGTATTACCAAGATTCGACTTGTTGGTCACAAAGGCGTTGGCAGGGAAAATCGCGAAGCTCTCCTCGTCGCGAATGGGCATTTGCGACACGTAGTCGAGAAACTGGATGCTCTCAATCTCATTGCCCCAGAAGATGACACGCAAGATAAACTCCTCATTGCTCAGGGCGATGTCGACCGTGTCGCCTTTCACCCTGAAGGTGCCGGGAGTGAGCTCCATCTCGTTGCGCGAGTAGAGCGCATCGACCAGGCGGCGCAGAAACTCGTCGCGCCCTATGTTCTGGCCCACGTGCACCTCGATGGTGTTCTCCTTGATGCTGTTGGGGTTGCCCATGCCATAGAGGCACGAGACCGACGACACCACCACGATGTCGCGGCGGCCCGATTGCAGGGCAGCTATCGTGTTGAGGCGCAGGCGCTCTATCTCATCGTTGATAGCCAGGTCTTTTTCTATATATTTATCGGTCGAGGGAATGTAGGCCTCGGGCTGATAGTAGTCGTAGTAGCTCACATAGTAGTGCACCGAGTTCTCGGGAAAGAAGCTCTTGAACTCGCTGTAGAGCTGCGCGGCGAGCGTCTTGTTGTGCGAGAGCACGAGCGTGGGCCGCCCCGTGTTGGCAATCACATTGGCCATGGTGAAGGTCTTGCCCGAGCCCGTCACGCCCAGCAGCGTCTGATAGGGCACGCCGTCGTTCACGCCACGGGTGAGCTCGGCGATGGCCTGCGGCTGGTCGCCTGTGGGTGCATATTCTGAATGTAGCTTGAAATCCATATTTTCTCCTTAAAAGCGCCCGGGCGCAGTGCCCGCCAGCGCTAACTTGCAAAGTTACGTCAAAGGCCTCTCACCGCCAAATTTACTTCCCACAATTTTCAGCGCAGCTCATTTTTGCTCCTGCGCGATGTTTATGAAAAAAACAAAAAGGCAGCATTGCGGGTAAAAAGCGCGATGCTGCCTGTGATGAGGTGATGCTAGCGGGCTACTTGCCTTGGGCGGCTGCCTGCTTGGCTGCCTCGCTATCGGGCATGAGCCAGCGGTCGAGCCACTTGAAGTACTCACGCTGCCACACGATGCTGTTTTGCGGGCGGGTCACCCAGTGGCACTCGCTGGGATAGAGCACCATGTGGGTGGGGATGCCACGCAGGCGGGCTGCGTTGAAGGCTTGCATGGTCTGGGTGTAGCTGATGCGGAAGTCGTTCTCGCCAGTGGTGACCATGATGGGCTTGTTCCAGTTTTGCACAAAGTTCTTGGGGTCGGCGTCACGATAAGAGCGCATGGCAGTGGCGTTGTCCTTGTCCCAGGGCGCGCCGCCCAGGTCCCAATTCACAAACCACATTTCCTCGGTCTCAAGATACTGTGCACGCAGGTCGAAGATGCCGGCGTGGGCCAGGAAGCAAGCAAAGCGGTTGCTGGTGTTGTGGCCAGCCAGCCAGTAGACCGAGTAGCCGCCGTAGCTGGCGCCCACGCAGCCCATGCGGTCGCCGTCGATATAAGGCTGGCGCTTCATGTGGTCGGCAGCAGCCATGTAGTCTTGCATGTTCTGGCCGGCGTAGTCACCCGAAATCTCGGCGTTCCACTCGGTGCCCCAGCCGGGCATGCCGCGACGGTTGGGCAGTATCACCACATAGCCGTGGTTGGCCATGATGCGTATGTTCCAGCGGTAGCTCCAGAACTGACTGAGGGGCGACTGCGGGCCACCCTCGCAGAAGAAGATCGAGGGGTACTTCTTGCTCTCGTCGAAGCCCGGAGGCAACACCACCCAGGTGAGCATCTTCTTGCCGTCGGTGGTAGTCACCCACTCCTGCTTGCAGCCGATGGGCTCGAGGCTGCCGAGCAGCTCGTCGTTGACTGCGCTCAGCTTCTTGGGAGCCTTGGCACCAATCTTCACGCTGTAAATTTCGGCAGGAGCGCTATAGGATTGCACGGTAGTGACAATGAGGTCCTTGCCCACAGGGATGGTGCCGCTGTAGTCTTGCCAGCCCCCGGCGATTTGCTCCACCTTCTTGGTGGCCACATTGATGCGGAACATGGGTATGGTGCCCTGATAAGGGCAAGTGAAATAGAGGTATTTCTCGTCGGGGCTCCAAGCGATGGCGTCGACGGTGTAGTCCCAGTTGGCCGTGAGGTCAACACGAGCGCCGCCGGGCTTATCCATGAGCATGATGCGATTTTTGTCGGCCTCATAGCCGTCGTGCTCCATCGAGAGCCAGGCAATCTTGCCGCTACGCGACACCACGGGATTGTTGTCGTAGCCCATCATACCCTGGGTGAGGTTGGTGGTAGCACCCGTAGCCAGGTCGTAGAGATAGAGGTCGCTATTGGTCGACACGGCGTAGTCCTTGCCAGTCTTCTTGCGGCACACATAGATGAAGCTCTTGCTGTCGGGCATCCAGGCCAGTTGCTCCACGCCGCCCCAGGGGCGCATGGGCGATTCAAACTTAGTGCCCTCGAGCACATTCTTGAGATTGCTCACCTGCGTGCCGTTGAAGTCGCCCACCCAGGGTTGGGGCACTTCCTCGACCCACTCGTTCCAGTGGCGATACATCATGTCGTCGATGATGCGGGCGTCGCTCTTGGGCATGTCGGGATACACGTCGGCTGCACGGGTGTCGTATTTCACGGTCGAGATCATGATCACCTTTTTCTCGTCGGGCGAAATCACAAAGCCCTCAACGCCTTTCTCCATGCTCGAGGCACACTGGCGGCCAGTGCCGTCGGCATTCATCACCCATAGCTGGGGCACAGCCTTGTCGTCGTTGTCGTCCTTGTAGACAAAGGCGATGCGCTTGCCGCCATCGATCCACACGGCATTGCTCTCGCTGCTGGGCGTGCGGGTGAGCTGGGTGGCATTTTTGCCGTCGATATCCATCACCCACAGGTCGCGGTTGCTCTTGTTGGCGGCGATGTCGACGCGCGACACGCCATAGAGTATCTTCTTGCCGTCGGGAGATACTTGCGGGTCACTCACACGGCCAAAGCTATTAAGCACCTCGGGGGTAAACTTGCCGCCCGGGGCCACGGTCACGTTCTGGCTGCTGGCGCTGGGCGCGCCCGCTGCCATCATTGCCATAGCCGAAGCCATCATAATTGCTGGTTTGAAAAGTTTCATAAAGTTATTGTTTTATACTTTTGATAATTAATATCGCTGTGTAGTGTTGTTACTACTGCAAAAGTAATTTTTTAAGTGGTAGCTTGCAAATTTATTACCTTGAAACTTTGATATCGCGCCGTGGATTTCGCCTCGAGACGGGCCAATCGGGCAATATGGGCTGGCGCACAAGTCAACTGCCAGCCTAGGGCCGCCCGTGAGGGGCTTGAAACCTCCCCCAAGGCCCTGCTGCGATAACGCGCTGTGATAAAAAGCGATTAAATCTTAAATTAATAGAATGAATTTGTGTAATTCACCCAAAATTGCGAACTTTGAAAGTTAAAACATATTTTTGAAAATTTCGGCATGAGAAAATTCATTATAGCAAGCATACTACTTGGGCTGCTCATTGCTCCTGCTACTGCGATGGCAGGCAAGAAGAAGCACAAAAAATATGAGAAACAGGTGGTGACCATCGAGGAAACCGCCCCCGAAGAAAAACCCAAGCCCGTGGTGGTGACCAACCCGGCAAAACAACTATATGGCGAGTGGACCATCACACAACTGCGCAAGCGCGAAGTCTCCACCCAAGAGCGCCCCTACATCTACCTCGACTTCAACGGCAACAGGCTCTATGGCAACAACGGGTGCAACACAATAAACGGCACCTTCAAGCTGCAGGGCAGCAACCTTGAGTTTGCCGACTTGATCGCTACCAGCGAGAAGTGCAACAACGCCACCTCGGAGCGCAATGTGATGCGCGCGCTCAACGACGTGCGCAGCTACGATATGACCTCGCTCTACAACATGCATTACCTGGACCTGAAAAACAGCAAGGGACAAGTGATCATGACGCTGCGTCGCCAGAACCTGGACTTCCTGAACGGCGCTTGGCGCGTGAAGGAGATGGGCGGCAGCAACGTGACCGACAAGGACCTGAAGCTCGTGATCGACGTCGAGATGCTCACCATCAATGCCCTCACCAAGTGCAATGTGATCAACGGCACCATCACCATCGACCCTCGCAAGGAGATGGCCATCGAGTTTCAGGACCTGAAGTCGTCGCACAACCAGTGTGACGATATCGACACCGAGACCCAGATGCTCATCAACCTCGAAGAGTCGACCTCGTGCAAAAAGATCAACGACAACGAGATGGCCCTGCTCAACCGCTACGGCACCATCGTGATCGTGCTGAGCCGCATCGACCTCAAGGCCGAGCGAGCCGCCAAGCTGGGGCTGTGAACCTCGCACGCGCGATTGCAAATATAAAAGTATAAAAGCGGCCTCGCTACAGTGCGGGGTCGCTTTCTTTTATTCTATCGTTGTAAAGATTACTTTGCTATCTTGCTTCCTAGTGGGGGAAATTTAGGGCTCGATTGGCTCGTCGCCCTCAAAGGCATCGAGGTCGCCCAGCTCATCGTCGTTGAACGAGGTGTCGCCATAGAACTCCTCACCCAGGTCGTCGATAGTGGATGCATCGGGAATCTTGGGCGTGGGTTTCACCTCCTCTTCAAAGTCGACAGTCTCGCGTGGCGCCTTGCCCTCCTTGCGGGTGCACAACGGGTCGTGCAGGTGCTTGCCGGGGATGGTCTCCTTGAGCACCATGTAGAAGTAGCGCTCTGTCATGTAGTCAAACACAAATTTCAGCTTCTGGCCCTCGTCGTCGAGGAGCTCGTCGAGCGGTGTCTCGTCCATGATCCACACGTCCTCGTCGCTGTCGGAGCCCATGTCCATCACAGTCACCTCCTTCTCCTTGTTCCACTCGTCGTCGCAAATGTAGAAGGAGTCCATCTGGTCTTTGCTATAGCCAGCGGCATCGAGAATCGTGTTTCTTAATCTCATAAAGGAGTCACCAGAATCGATGGTAATCTCGAGCTTGAAATTCTCTGACTCTTCTGAACCTACAATAAACTTATAAATCATAATTTAGATTACAAATATCAGTGTTGTCATAATGTCGATGCGAAATTAATAAAAAAAACGGTGTTGAAAGCGTTTCGTGTGAAAAAATTCGGGAGAAGCTATTTTTTTATCTTGTGCAACTTTTTGGGCAGAAAATTTCCCTATCAAAAACAAGAAAACCGCCAATTTTTGATTGACGGTTTCCCTATATATATAATAATGTGTAATCTTCTGAAATTACTTCACGAGGCCGTAGTTGTGGAACACCTTGTGAATCTTGTCGAGGGCAAAGGTGACTTGATCCTTGGTGTGGGTGGCCATGAGGCTGAAGCGTATGAGCGTGTCGTTGGGCGCAACAGCAGGTGATACCACAGGGTTGACAAAGATACCCTCGTTGAGCAGGTCGCGGGTGATCGCAAACGTCTTGTTGTTGTCGCGAATAAACAAGGGGATGATAGGAGTCTCGGTGTGGCCTATCTCGAATCCCATCTGGCGGAAGCCCTCAAGTGCATATTTTGTGATATCCCACAGGTGGGCCTGGCGCTCAGGCTCGGCAATCATGATATCCATGGCCTTGCTCACGGCTGCGGTGCTGGCAGGAGTGATGCTGGCGGTGAATATGTAGGAGCGAGAGTGGTGACGCAGGTAATTGGTGATAATCTTGTCGGTAGCAATGAAGCCGCCCAGCGAGGCAAACGACTTGCTGAAGGTGCCCATGATGATGTCGACCTCGTCTTTCAAGCCGAAGTGGTCGCACACGCCGCGGCCGCCCTCGCCAAAGACGCCAATGCCGTGGGCCTCGTCGACCATGATGCTGGCCTTGTACTTGCGGGCCAGGTCAACGATGTCGGGCAGCTTGCACACATCGCCCTCCATCGAGAACACGCTGTCGGTCACAATGAGTTTCACGCGGTCGGGGTCGCACTTCTTGAGCTGAGCCTCAAGCGAAGCCATGTCGTTGTGCTTATACTTGAGCGAATTGGAGAACGACAGACGGCGGCCCTCGATAATCGAGGCGTGGTCTTGCTCATCCCACAGGATATAGTCGTCGCGACCTGTCACGGTAGAAACCACGCCCAGGTTCACCTCAAAACCAGTGGAATAAATCATTGCGTCCTCTTTTCCCTCATAGGCAGCAAGCTTCTTCTCCAGGTCCTTGTGAATGTCGAGTGTGCCATTGAGGAAAGGCGAACCAGCGCAGCCGGTGCCATATTTCCTGATAGCCTCGATAGCGGCTTCGTGAACACGCTTGTCATTTACCAGACCCGAATAACAGTTGGAACCAAACATGAGCACTTTTTTGCCGTTCATGATCACTTCGGTATCCTGCTCGCTTGAAATAGCCCTAAAATATGGATAAATGCCCAAGGCCTTTGCCTTCTGGGGTTCGTCATATTTTGCTAACTTCGCTTGTAATAGCTTCATAATTGATGCTTGACTTTTTTATTTTTATAAACCTTGGCACAGGCGCCACAACCCTGTGGCCGTTGCAGGCTGCAAATTTACAAAATATTCTTTTAAAAAAAGTAAAAAAAATAACAATTTAGGCCGGTACCTTCCAATTTGGCAAAAAAACGAAGCGATAAATGCGCAATAGTTGCGCCCCGAGGCCCTTTAAACGTTTTTTAACACCAATTTTCACACTTTTTCAATTTTGTGCAATTTTTCTATTGTGGTGTCTATTTTTCTTCTTGATACACGGGCTTGTCCCACTTCTTCTGGCCAGGCACTGGCTTGCCCTCAAGCACAGCCTTGAGGTAGGGCTCCATCTTGTGGGCATAGAAGTAGAAGCCCAAGTCGGTGAGATGGGCTCCATCGACCGTGCCCTCCTGGGTGGGGCCCCACAGGTTGACGTTGTCGATATAGTAAAGATTCTTGGGATTCTCGGCCTTCATTTTCAAGTACCAGCGGTGATAGGAGGCATTGAGAGCAGTGAAACCACTGAGCGACTGGGTGTTGTACTTGTTGTAGCTGAAGTTTTGACACTCGACCATGAAGATGGGCACCTCGGGACGCAGCTGGCGCAAAGTGTTGACAAAACCGTAGGTGACGGTATCGGTGCGCGCCTTGGTGCAATTGGGCAGGGGCTCGAGGATATAGGCAGCCACATCGGGGATGCGGGCCATGGCGCGGGCCATGCAGGTGTCCATCCTGCCCTCGCCGCTGAAGCCCAGGTTCACACACTCCACGTCGAGGTCGCGCTGAATGATGCTCGTGCCCGCCATGCCCGTGCGCGAGGCGCAGCCGCCCTGGGTGATGCTGGTGCCGTAAAACACCAGCTTCTTGCCGTAGCGCGGGCTGGCGACCTGGGGCCACGTGATGGCGGCAGCGCTGTCGACACCTATCTCCATCCATTTCACACCGTCGTAGAGCGGCAGGTAGACCATGTACTCATGCATGCGCGTGGTGTCGAGGTGCTCGATGAAGACTTTGCTCTGTATCGAGTCCTTGGCACGGGGAATCTTGGTGGCAACAAACTCCCACACGCCGTCGTCGCGCAGGGCGTAGAGGTCGGCGCCCTTGATGCCGGTATAGGCCATGTGCGACATGGCGAAGTTCATGAGCAACTGGTAGCGAATGCCGATGCGCGACGAGCGGGTGGCAAAGCGAATGGCATAGCCGGCCGTCATCTTCTGGTCGAGCCACAAGCCCGAGCGCACGCTGTCCTTGTACTCGCGCGGCAGGCGCTGGAAAGGCGTAGCGGTCTCATTCACGCCATAGCCGCGGTTGATGAAGCGGAAGATGTTGCTGTTGCCGATCACGTTGTAGTAGCGCAACTCAGGCTTGGCTGGAGCGTCGGCTGCTTGCAACACAGCCCCGCCACTACACATTAATAATAAAATAACAATACTGAATAGTTGATTCAAACGAAACATTGGATTTAGAAATTTAAAAGTAACCTTGATAATCACTATTTCTCCACCTGCTCAAGCCAGCGTGTGAGCACGTCGCAGTAGTGGCCGGTTTGCTCCACAAAGCACATGTGGCGGGCGCCGTCGAAAAGTTCCCACTGGGTGCAGGGTATGGCGTCGTACATGAGTTTGGCGATGAGAGGCGTGCACATGTCGTTGGTGCCGCTCATGATGAGGCACGGAGTCGAAATCTCGCCCAGGCGGTCGATGTAGTCAAAGTCCTTGAGAGTGCCCAGCGGCGTGTACTCATTGGGGCCCCACGCCACCATATAGGGCTCCTCGCCCGATTTCTTGGGACGGCGCAGGCACTCGGGGCTGTCGCTGGTCACGGGTCCGGCGCAATGCAGAGCCATGAAGTGGTCGTTGGCCTTGAGATAGGCCGGATTGGAATAGTCGCCGCTGGCCTCGGCCTGGGCGATGGCGTCCTGGTCCTGCTGGCTCATAAACTTGATAAGGCGGTGCTGCTCCTTGCCCCAGAGCCAACTGGCAGGCAGGCCGCTGGAGAGAATGGCCGACTGCACGCCATCGGGCTTCTCCTCGATGAGATACTGGATGGCAAGCATCACGCCCCACGACTGGCCCAGCAAGTGCACCCTCTCGAGATGCAAGTGCTCGCGCAGCGCCTTGAGCTCGCCTACCCACGTTTGCGCTGTCCACAGCTCGGGATGGCCGTCGACATAGGAGTTGCCGCAACCCAGCTGGTCGTAGCTGATCACCTGGCGCCCAGTGGCTGCCATGCGGTCGAGCACCTCAAAGTAGTTGTGCGTGCTGCCAGGGCCACCGTGCAGCAATAGCAATGGAGCCTTGCCATCGTGCTGCTCGCCCACAATGCGGTAATAAGTCTTGTAGCCCAGGTAGGGCATGTATCCGTCTTCAATTTTCATCATCGTGATTGTGTTTTAAAGTTTGTTGCACTGCAAAATTAATCTTTATACCTGAAAAAAGCAAGCCTCACCGGCGCTGGCGGTACTGCTGGGGCGAGAGGCCGGTGATGCGCTTGAAAAACTTGCTGAAGGCGCTGTCTTGCGAGAAGCCCATGGCATTGGAAATCTCGGCAATGGGCATGCTCGTGCGCCGCAGCATCACCTTGGCATGATTGAGGGCGCCCAGGTCGATCCACTCCTTGGCCGTCATGCCGCTCACCGACTTCACCACCAGGCACAGGTATTTCTTGGAGATGCACAACTCGTCGGCATAAAATTGCAACTGGCGATGCGTCACGGCATGGCGGTTGACCAGGTGCATGAAGTGGTTGAAGAGCTGCGTGGCCCGCGAGGCGCCCGCGGCATCGGCGGCAACCTGCTTATTGCGTATCAAGAGCACATAGTTGACCAGGGTGGCAATAAAAGAACCCACCAAGTGATGATTGTAGAAGCCGGCTTTGGCCACACGCAGAAACTCGTCGATCATGCCGCCCAGCACCTCGAGCTGGCTGTCGTCGACACTGGCCACATAGGTGGAATTGAAAATCTCGTAGTCCACACTGGCCTTGTCGCCGAAGATATAGGGTGAATACACATCGTTGAAGAGCAAGAAGGCAGCGCGGTAGTCGGGCGAGATGCGGTTGATCTGCACAATGCAGTCCTTGCCTATAATCACCACCGAGCCGCGGTGCAAGTGGTAGTCGCGCAGGTTGTCGGTGAGGTCGGCATCGCCCTGCAGCACGACGCCCAGGCGGTGGTCGGTCCACTGATAGGGCTGGCCCAGCTCCACATTGTCTTGAAAGAAGGCATTGGCGTCGGTCAAATGAGCGACAGCAAAGTCGCTTGCAAAAAACGCCTCGGCCAAGCCCTCCACAGGCTTGAACCCGTCGCGTTGCAAGTCGCTGATTGAAATCTTGAGTGGATAAGCAACAGGCATAAAAAAGTTCAGTTTATGGTACAAAAGTAAAGAAAAACTCCATTATTTTCATGATTTAGAGCTTGAAATACGAATAAATGACAAATTTAAGAGAATTCCAAGCCTAGCGAGAGCGGCTGTGTCGAGAAAAAATCGTAAGTTTGCAAAAAAAACAACGATTATGAAACGAGCAAAAATAAGAATCACAGTTGTCGACCGCAAGGGCCCCATGGGGTGCCATCACGGTCATCGCAAGGGCGACACTTGGGACTGGGACACCCAGCGAGGCTCGCTGTGCCCCATGGCCCAGCACGTGTTGTTCCCCTATATCGACATTTTGAGGTATGGCGGGCAACTGCCAGGAAAGGACCCCAATAGCCTGTGCGTGTGCTGCCCCGATGTGGATGTGATCAACGTGTTTAAGATTGAGAAAATCGATGACGACAAGTCCTGAGTGGATGAACCCTGGGCATAAGAATTCCAGTCTATTGGTACAAAAGTAAAGAAAAATCTGATTTTTCTGAACTTTAGAGCCCGAAATGCGAATAAACGGCAAATTTTAGAGAATTATAAATAAGTAATTATTAAAAAATAAGGGAGATATTTGCAATCAAAATTTAGATAAGTTAAAAATGAATGCAATCTATAAAATGGGCATCGACGTGGGCTCAACGACCGCTAAAATGGTTGTGCTCAACGACAAGAATGATGTCGTGTACACGCGTTATGAGCGGCACAACGCCCGAGTGAACGAGTTGCTCAACACCTATTTTAATGAGTTACAACCCATCGTGGGCGATGCGCGCGTGAGCGTGGCAGTGACCGGATCGGTGGGTATGGCCACAGCCGAGCAGCTGGGCGCCCCCTTTGTGCAAGAGGTGGTGGCTGCCACCACCTATGCCCGCCAGCGCCATCCCGAGGCCAAGGCCTTGATCGACATAGGCGGCGAGGACGCCAAGGTGGTATTCTGCGAGGAGCAGCGCACCGAGTTGCGCATGAACGGCAACTGCGCCGGCGGCACGGGAGCCTTTCTCGACCAGATGTCGCAGCTCATGGGCATCACCAATGAGCAAATGAGCGACCTGGCCCTCACAGCCAAGCAGGTCTATCCCATGGCAGCCCGCTGCGGCGTGTTTGCCAAGACCGACATACAGAACCTGATGTCGCGCAACATACCCGAGGCCGACATAGCCGCCTCGATATTTCATGCCATCGCCGTGCAGACGGTGACCACGCTGAGCCACGGCTGCGACTTTGAGCCGCCCATCCTGCTGTGCGGCGGCCCGCTCACCTTCATGCCAGCCCTGCGGCAAGCCTTTGCCCGCTACCTGAAGATGGAGGAGAGCGACTTCATCTACAGCAAAAACAGCTACCTGATTCCGGCCATGGGCTGCACCCTGCGCGGCAGCGACTGCATCGACACCCTGCCCAGCCTGCAAGCCAAGCTGCGCTCGGGCAAGGTGACCAAGAAGCTCTCGAGCACGCTGAAGCCGCTCTTCGAGAGCGAGGAGCAACACCGGCAGTGGCTCGACGACAAGAAGAAATATGCCACCACAGTGCACGCCATGCGGCAGGGCACCGAGCGCGTGACCCTGGGCATCGACTCAGGCTCAACCACCACCAAGATTACCGCCGCCCGCCCCAATGGCGAGATCCTGTATACCTACTACGCCCCCAACCTGGGCAACCCCATCAAGGCCGTGAAAGAGGGTCTGGAAAAACTGCAACAGCAGGCCAGCGACAATGGCACCAAGCTCGAGATCACGGGCTCGTGCTCCACAGGCTATGGCGAGGAGCTCATCAAGGCCGCCTTTGGCCTCGACGAGGGCATCATCGAGACCATAGCCCACTACGGCGCCGCCCAGCGACTCATGCCCGACGTGTCGTTTATCCTCGACATAGGCGGCCAGGACATGAAAGCCATCTTTGTAGACCACGGCGTGGTCAACCGCATGGAGCTCAACGAGGCGTGCTCCTCGGGTTGCGGCACATTCTTGCAAACCTTTGCCCAAAGTCTGGGCTACAAGATAAGCGACTTTGCCAACATCGCCTGCACCGCTCCCAATCCCTGCGACCTGGGCACACGCTGCACCGTGTTTATGAACTCCAAAATCAAGCAAGTGCTGCGCGAGGGCGCCTCGGTGGGCGACATCTCGGCCGGACTCTCCTACTCGGTCATCAACAACTGCCTCTACAAGGTGCTGAAGCTGAAGAAGACCAGCGAGATGGGCAAGCACATCGTGGTGCAAGGCGGCACCATGCGCAACGACGCCGTGGTGCGCGCCTTTGAGTTGCTCACGGGCTGCAACGTGGCCCGCAGCAACATGCCCGAGATGATGGGTGCCTATGGTTGCGCCCTGCACGCCGCCCTCAGCCAGGGCGAGCCTCGAGAGCTCGAGAGCCTGCTCAACATGTCGGCCATGACCACCATGCAGCTGCATTGCAAGGGATGCGACAACCAGTGCACCGTGATGCAATACAAGTTTGCCAACGGCAACAAGTACTACAGCGGCAACCGCTGCGAGCGCGTGTTTAACAACCACGGCAAGCAGCATGCGCCAGGCATCAACATCTATCACGACAAGTACAGCCAGCTCTTCGACCGCCCTGTGGCCACTGGCGAGGGCAAGCGGCGCATAGGCGTGCCCAGGATACTCAACATGTATGAGGACTACCCCTTCTGGCACCGGTTGCTCACCGACTGCGGCTTTGAGGTGGTGCTCTCGCCCGAGAGCAACTTCCACCGCTATGAGTCGGCGCTGGGCACCGTGATGAGCGACAACATATGCTTCCCGGCCAAACTCGTGCACAGCCACATCGCGGCACTCACCGAGATGAATGTGGAGCGCATACTCATGCCCTATGTGGTGTATGAGCACCGCGACTCCAAGGACGTGCTCAACAGCTACAACTGCCCCATCGTGAGCGGCTACAGCGACGTGATACGCAGCGCAATGAGCCCCCGCGTGCCCATCGACGCACCCGTCATCACCTTTGCCGAGGAAGGCTTGCTGCGCAAGCAAGTGCTGCAATACATGAGCAGCCTGGGCATCAAGCCCATCACAGCCCGCAAGGCATTTGAAGCCGCCCTCAAGGAGCAGGCCAGCTATGCCAAGGCCATGCAGCAACGCGCAGCCGAAATACTGGCACAGAGCCGCGCCGACGGCAAAATCACGATACTGCTCGCAGGCCGCCCCTATCACACCGACCCGCTCGTGCAGCACCGCCTGAGCGAGATGATCGCATCGATGGGCGTGAACGTGATAAGCGACGACATCGTGCGCGGGCAAGACCAGTTGAAGACTGGCAAGACCAACATCGTGCAGCAGTGGGCCTACATGAACCGCATCATCAAAGCCGCCGAGTGGGCCGCCGAGCAAGACGGCAGCGTGCAATTTGTGCAAATGACCTCGTTCGGCTGCGGCCCCGACGCCTTCATCCAAGACGAGGTGCGCGACATACTCTCGCGCCACGGCAAAGCCTACACCCTGCTCAAGATCGACGACGTGAGCAACCTGGGCTCGCTCAAGCTGCGCGTGCGCTCGCTGCTTGAGAGCTTGCGCCAGCAGCGCGAGCAACGGGGTGAAGAGCCATTTGCCACCACAGCACTCTATCGCGACACCAAGCACCGGCGCAAGATACTGGCGCCATTCATCTCCGAATACCTGTCGCCGCTGCTTCCACCCCTGCTCAGGCTCATGGGCTACGACGTGGAGATCATGCCGCCCAGCGACCAGGAGTCGGCCCACCTGGGTCTGCAATATGCCAACAATGAGGTGTGCTACCCCGCCACCTTGATTGTGGGCGATTTCCTGAAGGCGCTGAAATCGGGCAAATACAATGCCGACGACATCGCAGTTGCCATGACGCAGACCGGCGGCCAGTGCCGCGCCACCAGCTATGCCGGCCTCATCAAGCGCGCCATGGTGAACGCCGGTTGCGGCGACGTGCCCATGATCACGCTGGGCGTCTCGGCCACCGCCGATGCCCAGGACAACCAGGAGGCACACTTCGACCTGCCCTTGAAGAAATACATCAATATCATACTCACCACGCTGCTCTACAGCGACACCATGTCGAAATTCTACCACGCCACAGTGGTGCGCGAGAAGACGCCCGGCATGACCAAGAAACTGCTCGACCAGTACATGTGGAGCGGCATGCGTGCCATTGCCGAAAACGACAGCAAGAAGCTCATCAAGCTCATAGGCCAAGCCGCCGAAGACTTCGACAACCTGGCCAGCGACCTCGACGTGCCCAAGGTGGGCATCGTGGGCGAGATATTCTTGAAGTTCAACCACTTCGCTCACCAGCACATCGACCAGCAACTCATGGACCACGGCATCGAGGTGCTGCCGCCCATCATCACCCCATTCTTCTTCCAGGACTTCGTGAACCTGGAATACAAGAACCAGTTGCACCTGAAGAAAGGCGGCATGCCCAACGGCATGATACACTTCCTATACCACTTGGTGAACCGGATCTTGGGCAAAGTGAACCGCGCCGCCGCGCCATTCCGCTACTTCGTGCCCTTCGGCAACATCTACAGCGAGGCTCGCAGCGTGAAGGGCATGGTATCGCCTGCCGCCCAGTTTGGCGAGGGCTGGCTGCTGCCTGCCGAGATTGTGACCTTTGCCGAGCATGGCGTGAAAAATGTGGTCTCGGTGCAGCCCTTCGGATGCATCGCCAATCATGTGATTTCAAAAGGCATCGAGAAGTCGCTGCTGCGCCGCTACCCCGACTTGAACCTGCTCTCGCTCGACTTCGACTCGGGAGTGAGCAGCGTGAATGTGACCAACCGCCTGCTCATGTTTGTCGACAACGTGAAGAAGGCCGCCAGCCCACAGCCGCAAGTATCGGTCGAGGCCGTCGTGTAGGCCACAGCGGCATCCACACCGAAAGAGAAATCACGGGGCTGCGTCATCAATCAATTTGACGCAGCCCCGTGTTGTTGTGTATAATATCCGCTATATTGGGATTACTTGTTGGTGAGTATGACGTTGATGAGCGTGGTCACATCGGTCACGTCGACGATGCCGTTGCCATCGAGGTCGGCCACATCGAGATTTATACTGGTGTGGCTGAGAATCATCGCTATCATGGCCGACACGTCGGACACATCGACTTGCCCATCAAGGTTCACGTCGCCACGCATGGCCACCGCCCGGCTCAGCCTGTAGGCCGCCATGCCATTGCCAGGCACATAGAGGTAGAGCATCTGGCTTGATGCCGACTCGGGCACCGTGGCGCACTGGGCACTCCACGTCGAGCTGTTCACACTGCCCAGACCCTGCTTGGGGAAGTCCCACAGCAGGTTGTAGCCGCTGAATGTGCTGCCGCCTGTGGTGTCTTGCACCAGGTTGAAGCTGAACGAGGTGCTATAGTCGTGGTTGGGATAGAGCATGTAGTGAGCACCGCCCAGGGTGAAAGCGGTGCCGCCATTGCCATTGGTGCCAGCTGGCGCAAGCGGCGAATCGTCGGCAAACGAACCGGTGATGGCACCCGTCGAGAAGCTATAGCGGGTGAAATAGGTGCCGCCGCCGTTCAGGTAGAAGGTGTCCTCGCTGGGGGCGTAAAGCTGCGGGGCAATGCCCTCGCTTGTGGCTGTGGTGGGGGCGAAGCCTTGTAGGCTCACGGCCTCTTGGCTGGAGAGCTCGCCATCGCGGAATTGCCAGCGCAGCACCGTGGTGCTGTAGCGCAGGGCAGCCAGCACGCTGAAGTTGCCGCTCGTCACGTCGCCAGCCACGGCACAATGGTCGATGCGCGACTCACTCAGGCCGCTATAGGTGAGCGATGCCACCTTGGTCACAGCGCCCGTGCCGGTGTTGACCCGGAATAGCGTGAGCGGCGTGTTGCCCACGTTGAGGGTGAGGTTGCTGATGAGCAGATTGCCGGCGCCGTCGGTGAGCACATCGTTGCAGGGATAGTAAGGCACGGTGGCCTCACCGCCCAGGCTGAGTTTCTTGAGGCGCTCGCCCGTGGCGGCGCTATACAAGTAGAGGTAGGCAGCGGCCGACGACGAGGCGCTCTCGCGACCTGCCACATAGATGGTGTCGCCCACCACAGCAAAGCCGCGGTTGAGTTGTCCGTCGTTTTCAAATGTCATGTTGCCGTAGTCGCTCTTGACCGAGCGCACCCACAAGTTGGTGAGGCACATGCCGCCCACGGTGTCGTAGGCATTGGCATCCACGTCACGCTTCATCACGTAGCCTGCTTCATACTCGCCCACAGGCACCCGCGTCACGGTGAAGCTGCGCACTGGCGACAGGGCATCGGTGTGATACTTCTGCGTGGCAATCACGCGCCAGTAGAAGGTGCCCTTGCCCAGCCTGCTCACGGCATAGCTGGCAGTGAGGTTGGCTCCCGATGCCGTGAAGGTGCCGGTCTCGTAACCCACAGAGGCAAAGTCGCTGTCGGCCGAAACCTGCAGCTTGTAGCTGTCGGCACCCGAGGGTGTGAAGGTGAAATCAAAGTCGGCATCGACGCTCGCGCCGTCGGCAGGGCTCACGAGCGTCACGGCCGTGGCAGGCGTGCTCACAGGAGCCGTGAAGGTGGCCGTCTCGCTCCACTTCACAATGCGGTTGGGCTGAATGGTGCCCACGCGCCAGTAGTAGGCGTGGCTGGGTTGCAGTGCGCCCAGATCGAGGGTGACGCTGGTGGTTTCCACTTGGGCCGTGTCGACCACGATGTTGCCAAAATCGGCATCGCTGGCGATTTGAATGTGATAGCGCGCGCTGTCGGCAACCGTCCACGAGAAGGTTTGGTTCCAAGTGGCCGTGGCGCCGCCCACGGGCGAGAGCAGGGTCACTTGGTCGGCATCCTGCGTGGCCAGGCCGTAATAGGCTGGAGCGAACTCATTGTTCCACCCGTCGACCACACACACGGCATACCAGTAGCCCTGCTGCAACGAGTCGGGCAGTGTGTAGCTGGGTGTGTAGGTCACCCCCACGAGATAGTCGCTCTTGATGCCGTCGAAGTGCGTGCTCTGTGCCGCGTCGAGGGTCGTGTCATGCGGCACGGCATAGACCGAGTAGCGCACCAGCGACTTGCCCACGCCGGTCCACGACAATGTGCCATTGCTATAGGCGAGATTGGAGGGGGCGTCGTAGTTGGTCTTGCTGTGCCAGGGCATGGCAGGCTCGAGAGCCTTGTGGGTGAAGAGCGTCTTGCTCAAGTACTCGCCAAAGCCGGTGCACTTGGGGCCACTGATGTATTTTGCCGAGTAGAAGTTAACGCCAGGGGCGTTCTGTCGGTTGTACTGGCGGCTGTAGCGTATCTGTTGCAGGATTTCGTCCCAGTCGCTCTGCGTGTTGGTCTCGGCCATGAAGTAGATGTTGTGGCTGGCATAGTGGTGCCGGCCAAAGTGCTCGGCGATGTAGCTCCACCAGTTGGTGAGCGGGCCGAAGGGGTTGGTCGCGTGAGTCGTCTTCCAGTAGAGCTGGGGCGAGATGTAGTCGATGGTGCCGGCATTGAGCCAGGCCAGGGGGTCGCTGTAGATCGTGTTGTATTGCCAGTCGCTCGCACGGCAGTAGTTGTCGACGGGGTCGACACCGTATTTTGTGGCCGAGGTGGCCTTGTTGCCCGCCACGCCGGCCGGGCCAATGGCAAATTTCACATAGGGCTTGGTGCTCTGTATCATATTCCACATGTCGCTCACCATCTGGTTCACGTTGGCACGGCGCCAGTCGCCTATGGTCATCGAGGTGCCCGACGATTGCCACAGGGCATAGTCGGGGGCGGTGCTGTCCTCGGGGGTGCCGCCGCCGGGATAGAAGTAGTCGTCGAAGATGATGCCGTCGATATCGTAGTTCTCGATAATCTCCTTGCACACGTTGAGCAGCCGCTGGCGCGAGGCCTCGAGAGCGGGGTTAAACACAATGCGCTTGCCCACCTGCATGAGTATGCCCGACGCCTTCACCTGCTCGTCGATGGCGGTCTGGGTGTCGTTGCCGCTGCTGTTGCTGAAGCGGTAGGGATTGATCCAAGCGTTGATTTCGAGGCCGCGCTTGTGGCACTCCTCAACGGCAAAAGCCAGCGGGTCCCAGCCCGGGTCCTGGCCGCGAGTGCCAGTGAGATAACTCGACCAAGGCTCGTAGCTCGACTTGTAGAGTGCATCGGCCATGGGGCGCACTTGCAGGCACACCGAGTTCATGTTGGCTTGCACAAAGCCGTCGAGCAAGTCGGTGAGTTGTTTCTTCTGCTTATTGATGGTGGCGGTGCCCGTGCCACGGGTCTGCGGCCAGTCGATGTTGCTCACAGTGGCTATCCACACCGTGCGCATCTCGCGCTTCTGTGCCTCCTGGGCACACAGGGGCATGGCAAGCAATGCCACAAGTGCCGCAACAATAAATTTTTTAATCATAACAAAGTATTAAAAAGTCAATTATTTAAACCAATAGATTCAATGCCGCAAAGATAGCACTTTTCAGCAAACCGCGCCCAATCGCCGCCCCAAAATCTCACCAAAAACGGTGAATTTCCCCACCCCGCGCTGGGCAATGCGCGATTTTGTGGGATGGCAGCGAGGGGAAAAAATTTGCGGGGTCGCAAGAAATGGTTAACTTTGTGGCTGTAATCTTAAGACGTTTTTTTAGCGCAATGAAATATATAAACCTTCCTCAAGCAAAACCTGGCGAAAACCGGCAAGTGCCCTTCTACTTCGCCGTAGAGGAGTATGTGGCCAGCCACCTTCCCACTACCGACGACTACTTCATGATATGGCAAGTGGAGCCAACCGCCATGCTGGGCCGCAACCAGCTGCTCGACAACGAGGTGAACGAGCAATACTGCCAGGAGCACGGCGTGCACATCTACCGGCGCAAGAGCGGCGGGGGCACCATCTATGCCGACCTGGGCTGCATGCAATTCAGCTACATCACGCGCAAGGGCAACGTGAGCGACCTCTTCACCAGCTATGTCGACCGCATCGTGGCGGCCATCAACAGCCTGGGCGTGGCCGTGACCACAGCAGGCCGCAACGACATCGTGACCGACGGCCGCAAGGTGGCCGGGGCGGCTTTTTACCGTTACGGGGGCCGCAGCGTGCTGCACAACTCGCTGCTCTACTGCACCAATCTCGACGCCCTGGCCAGCTGCCTCAAGCCCTCTAAAAAACTGGAAAGCAAGGGCGTGAAATCCAACCGCCAGCGCGTGGCCAACCTGGGCGACTACTCCTCGTGCACACTGCAGGATTTCGCCGAGAAGATGCGGCGGCTCATGTGCGGCGACGAGCAAATCACCCTGTCGCCGGCCGACATGCAGGGCGTGGCCGAACTGGAGAAGCCACTGGCCTCGCGCGAGTTTATCTACGACAACTCACCCAGCTACACGGTGAAGCGCAGCCTCATCCTCAAGGACGTGGGCGAGATTGAAGCAAGAGTTGAAGTGAAAGCTGGTAAAATACAGCACATCAATCTTGTGGGCGATTACTTCCTGCTTGGCGACCTCGACCACGAACTGCTCAACCGCCTGCACGGCGTGGCCTATGACCGCGAGGCCGTGGCAGCAGCCCTCGAAGACGTCGACCCCGGCAAGGTGATACGCAACCTGAGCATCAACCAATTTTTGCGGTTGCTCTTTGGGCGCCCGCCCCACGTGCCCAAGCCCGAGTGGCTGAAGATTGACCTCACCTCGAGCCAGCGCACGCAGCACACCACCGGCGCCATAAGCAAGCGTCACCTCAACACGATATGCACCAGCGGCCTGTGCCCCAACAAGGCCGAGTGCTGGAAAGCCGGCACCGCCACCCTGATGATAGGCGGCAACATATGCACCCGCAACTGCCGCTTCTGCAACACCCCGTCGGGCCGGCCCCTGCCGCTCGACCCCCGCGAGCCCGAACGTGTGGCGCAGGCCGTGGCCGAACTCAAGCTCAAGCACGCCGTGATCACCTCGGTCGACCGCGACGACCTGCCCGACCTGGGCGCAGCCCACTGGGCCCGCACCATAAGGGCCATCAGGGAGCTCAACCCCACCACCACCATCGAAGTGCTCATCCCCGACTTCCAGGGTCGCATGGATCTCGTCGACATGGTGCTTGCCGAGCACCCCTACATCGTGGGTCACAACATCGAGACCGTGAGGCGCCTCACCCCCACCGTGCGCCGCGTGGCCACCTACGAGCAGAGCCTGGCCGTGCTCAAGCACATCACCCAGCGCGGCTTTGTGGCCAAGACCGGCATCATGCTGGGCCTGGGCGAGACCCAGCAAGAAGTGGAGCATACCATCGACGACCTGGTGGCCGTGGGGTGCAAAGTGCTCACCATAGGCCAGTACCTGCAACCCACCATGCACCACATCGCCGTGCAGGAGTACATCAAGCCCTCGAAGTTTGCCGAATACAAGCAGATAGGCGAAGCCAAGGGCATCGAGCAGGTGGTGAGCGGCCCCTTTGTGCGCTCGTCGTACCACGCCGAAAAGTACAAAGACCTGCATAAAAGTGCACAAAGTGAATGAATCGCCAAAAATTGTGCCCCTTGCATGATGCTTGATCAATTTATTTTTTCTATCTTTGGAAAGAAAAATTGACTAAACTCTAAAACAAACCTTTTATACGATAAAACAACTATGGCAGAAAACAAAAAAACATGTCTTTACGACAAACACGTGGCACTGGGAGCGCTCATGAGCCCATTCGGCGGCTTTGACATGCCCATCCAGTATGCCGGAATCATCGAGGAACATAATGCCGTGCGCAACCATGTGGGCGTGTTCGACGTCTCGCACATGGGCGAGTCGCGCATCACCGGCCCCGACGCCGAGAAATATGTGAACCACATCTTCACCAACAACGTGTGGGACGCCCCCACCGGCAAGATATTTTATGGAATGATGCTCTACCCCGACGGCGGCACGGTCGACGACCTGCTGGTGTACAAGTTGGGCGAGAACGACTACTTCCTGGTGTATAACGCAGCCAACATCGACAAAGACGTGGCTTGGATCGACGAGCAATCCACGGGCTACGACGTGAAGCTGGATCACCAGAGCGACTACTACGGCCAGCTTGCCGTGCAAGGCCCCGAGGCCGAGAAGACGCTCAAAGAGGTGCTGGGCATCGACGGCAGCGACCTCACCTTCTACACCCACAAGGAGCTGGAACACGACGGCGAGACCATCATCGTGAGCCGCACCGGCTACACAGGCGAGGACGGCTTTGAAATCTATGCCAGCCACAAGGTGATTGTGGAAATGTGGGACAAGCTCATGGCAGCCGGCGTGCAACCTTGCGGACTGGGATGCCGCGACACGCTGCGCTTTGAGGCCGGCCTGCCGCTCTACGGCGACGAGCTGAGCAAGGACATCTCCCCCATCACCGCAACGCTGGGCATGTTTGTCAAGCTCGACAAGCAAGGCGGCTTCATAGGCCGCGACGCCTGCGCCAAGCAGAAGGCCGAGGGCAGCCCCAAGAAGCTGGTGGGCCTGGAGCTGCACGACCGCGCCATTCCGCGCCACGGCTACGACGTGCTCGACGCCGACGACAACGTGGTGGGCTATGTGACCACCGGCTACCACAGCATCACCCTCGACAAGAGCCTCGCCTTTGCCCTGGTCGACCGCCCCGTGGGCACGCTGGGCAACGAGCTCAAGGTGAAGATACGCAAGAAGGTGTTCCCCGCCACTGTGGTGAAGAAGCGCTTCTACCAAGCCAAATACAAAAAATGAACGATAAAATCGACGAAACATAATCATTAACAACCCCATAAAACATTAATTGACAATGAGCAAGATTATTGACGGTTTATATTACACCGAAAGTCACGAATACGTGAAAGTTGATGGCGATTACGGCTACGTGGGCATCACCGACTATGCCCAGAAGGAACTGGGCAACGTGGTCTATGTCGACATGCCCGACGTTGACGACGAAGTTGCCGCCGGCGAGGAATTTGGCGCCGTAGAGAGCGTGAAGGCCGCCAGCGACCTCAACAGCCCCGTGAGCGGCACCGTGGTGGAAGTGAACGAGGCCCTCGAGGACGACCCCGGCCTGGTGAACAAGGACGCCTATGGCAGCTGGATCATGAAGGTGCAGATGAGCGACAAGAGCGAGCTCGACAACCTGATGGACGCCGCTGCCTACAAGGCCTTTATCGGCGAGTAAAAACACCGCGATACAAGAATTACAATTAACATAAAAAATAGAGATTGTGGCGCGGCCTGGCAGCGCGGCTGGCAAGAGCCACCTGCAAGGCCGCCGGGCCGCAATCAATCAATCTTAAAGACAACATGTATAAATACTTTCCACATACCCAAGGCGATATTCAGTC
The DNA here is from genome assembly GCA_900314215.1 of uncultured Prevotellaceae bacterium. GTDB lineage: Bacteria > Bacteroidota > Bacteroidia > Bacteroidales > Muribaculaceae > Sodaliphilus. The sequence continues at coordinate 11,245 of OMUK01000057.1, read as the reverse complement.
GATGCTGAAGACCTGCGGGATGTCGAGTCTCGACGACCTGTACAGCGACATTCCCGAGGAGCTGCAGCTGAAGCGCGAGTATGCCCTGCCCGATGCGATGAGCGAGATCGAGGTGCGCAAGTTCTTCGACCAGCTGGGAGAGAAGAACCAGACGCTCAAGTGCATGATAGGGGCTGGCTGCTACGACCACTACAGTCCTGCAGTGGTGCAAAACCTCGTGGAGCGCAGCGAGTTTCTCACCTCCTACACTCCCTATCAGGCCGAGATATCGCAAGGCACTCTGCAATACATCTTTGAGTACCAGAGCATGATGGCCGAGCTCACCGGCATGGAAGTGAGCAACGCCTCGATGTATGACGGCTGCACCGCCACCGCCGAGGCCATGATGATGGCGTGCGCCGCGAGCCGCAAGCGCAACAAGGTGCTCGTCTCGGCCACCCTCAACCCCATCGTGACCCGCGTGGTGATGACCTACGCCAAATTCCACGGCGTGCAGGTAGAGACCATCGCCGAGCGCGACGGCGTGACCGACAAGGCCGACTTTGAGGCCAAGGTGGCTGCCGACGACGTGGCCGGCGTGATTGTGGCCGCGCCCAACTTCTACGGTATCGTAGAGGACTACACCGGCTGGGCCGACACCTGCCACCAGCACAAGACACTATTTATCATCAACAGCGTGGCAAGCGCCCTGGGCGTGCTCAAGAGCCCGGGCGAGTGGGGTGCCGACATCGCCGTGGGCGACGGCCAGTCGCTGGGCATACCCATGAACTTCGGCGGCCCCTATGTGGGCTACATGTGCACCAGCAAGAAGCTCATACGCAAGATGCCGGGACGCATCGTGGGCGAGACTCGCGACCTCGACGGCAAGCGCACCTTTGTGCTCACCCTGCAAGCGCGCGAGCAGCACATACGCCGCGAGAAGGCCACGAGCAACATTTGCTCCAACGAGAGCCTCATGGCCCTCTACATCACTGTCTACCTGGCCCTGATGGGCAAGAAAGGCCTGCAAGAAGTGAACCAGCTGAGCTACAGCGGCGCCCACTACCTGGCCGACCGCCTCACCGACAACCCGCACTTCACCATGCGCTACCCGGGCAAGCCGTTCCTCAACGAGTTTGTGGTGACAGTCGACGGCGACATCAACGAGCTGCAAAGGCAGCTGCGCGAGGCCCAGGGCGTGCAATTCGGCCTGAAGATAGCCCCCGACGAGCTGCTGCTGTGCGTGACCGAGACGATATCGAAGGAAGATATCGACAACGCCGTAGAATTGTGTAACCAAGTAATCGAGAGGGAGGAGATTGAAAATGAATAATGTGTATTACGGAAAACTGATTTTCGAGCTTTCGAAACCAGGACGCGTGGGATATTCTCTCCCCAAAAACGAGCTGAGTGGCGAGTACCGCATGCAGGAAGGCATACCGGCCGAACTGCTGCGCAAGAGCGAGCTCGAGCTGCCCGAGTGCGACGAGCTCACCGTGGTGCGCCACTACACCAACATGAGCAACAACAACTTTGGTGTCGACACCGGCTTCTACCCGCTGGGCTCGTGCACCATGAAGTATAACCCCAAAATCAACGAGGAGATAGCTGCCCACCGCGACTTCACCGCCCTGCACCCCCTGCAGGCCGTCGACAGCGTGCAAGGCGCCCTCGAGGTTTACTACAACCTGCAGTGCAGCCTGGCCGAGATAGCCGGCATGAGCGAGTTCACGCTCAACCCCTTTGCCGGCGCCCATGGCGAGCTCACCGGCCTGATGGTGATACGCAGCTATCACATGAGCCGCGGCGACGACAAGCGCACCAAGATCATCATCCCCGACAGCGCCCATGGCACCAACCCCGCCAGCTCGGCCGTGTGCGGCCTCGATGTGGTTGAGGTGAAGAGCCGTCCCGACGGCACCGTCGATGTCGATGCGCTCAAGCCCCTGCTCGACGACACCGTGGCTGGCATGATGATGACCAACCCCAACACGCTGGGCCTCTTTGAGCACAACATTGCCGAGATTGCCAAGCTCGTGCATGCTTGCGGCGGACTCATGTACTATGACGGAGCCAACCTCAACCCCATGCTGGGCAAGTGCCGCCCTGGCGACCTGGGCTTCGACGTGATGCACATCAACCTGCACAAGACCTTCTCGACCCCGCACGGCGGCGGCGGCCCGGGCAGCGGCCCAGTGGGCGTGCGCGCCGGCCTCGAGAAGTTCCTGCCCAACCCGCGCGTGGTGCGCCACGAGGGAACCGACGAGGATGGCAACCCCATCAAGCCCGAGTTTACCATCGACTTTGGCGACGACGCCCTGGGCTCGATATCGGGCTTCCTGGGCAACTTTGCCGTGCAGATGCGAGCCTACACCTATATTCTGAGTCTGGGTCACGAGAACATCAAGATGGTGGGCCCGCTGGCCACGCTCAACGCCAACTACATCAAGGAGTCGCTCAAGGACGACTACGAGCTGCCCATCCCCACGGTGTGCAAGCACGAGTTTGTGTTCAATGGCCTGAAGGACAAGAGCACCGGCGTGACCACCATGGACGTGGCCAAGCGCCTGCTCGACTATGGCTTCCACGCTCCCACCATCTACTTCCCGCTCCTCTTCCACGAGGCACTCATGATTGAGCCCTGCGAGAACGAGAGCAAGGAGACGCTCGACAGCTTCATCGCCGTGATGCACAAGATTGCCCAGGAGGCCAAGGACGACCCCGAGCTCGTGAAGGGCGCTCCTCACACCACCCCGGTGCGCCGTCTCGACGACACCCAAGCCGCCCTGCACCCAGTAGTGACTTATAAAGAACTGACCGCGAAATGACAAACTACGATCTCATCATCATAGGAGCTGGCCCAGGCGGCTATGAGACCGCGGCAGCTGCCGCCGCCTCGCAACTGCGCGTCGCCATCATCGAGCGCGGCGACCTGGGCGGCACCTGCCTGAACCGCGGCTGCATACCCACCAAGGCCCTGTGCCGCAATGCCGAGGTCATCAACCTGATCAAGGAGGCCGGCACGCTGGGCATCACCACGGGCGAAGTGAAATTTGACTACAAGAAGGCTTTCGACCGCAAGGAGGCCGTGGTGAAGCAGCTGCGCGACGGCGTGGCCATGCAGCTCAACAACCCGCTCATCACCATCGTGAAGGGCGAGGCGCGCCTGGTCGACGGCCACACCGTGGCCGTGGGCGATGAGCAATACAGTGCCACCAATATCATCATCGCCACCGGCTCGGCCCCCAAGGGGCTGCCCATACCCGGTGCCGAGCTTGCCATGACCAGCGACGACGTGCTCGCCATGGATGTGCTGCCCAAGAGCCTGTGCATCGTGGGCGGCGGCGTGATAGGCATGGAGTTTGCCGGCATCTTCAGCAGCTTTGGGGTCGACGTCACGGTGGTGGAATATTGCAAGGAGATATTGCCGCCCTTCGACAAAGATGTGGCCAAGCGACTGCGCAGCATGCTCACCAAGCGCGGCATCCACATCGTGACCGGTGCCGGCGTCAAGGCCATCGCCGCCTGCGACAAGGGCTACACCGTGACCTATGAGACCCGGGGCAAGACCCTCGCCCTCGACTGCGAGCAGGTGCTCATGGCCGTGGGCCGCCAGCCTGTGCTGCCCGCCGGCCTTGAAGCGGCAGGCGTGAAAGTGGGCCGCCGCGGCATCGAGGTGAACAACGAGATGGAAACCAGCGTGCCAAGCGTCTACGCCATAGGCGATGTGAACGGCCTGTGCATGCTGGCCCACGCCGCTACTGCCCAGGGCGAGGTGGCCCTGACGAGCATCATGGGCGACGAGGCCAAGTACCGCCTCGACGTGGTGCCCAGCGCCGTCTTCACCGTGCCCGAGCTCTCGATGGTGGGCCTCACCGAGGAGCAGTGCAAAGAGCAAGGCCTCGACGTGGTGGTGAAGAAAGGCTTCTTCCGTGCCAACGGCAAGGCAGTGGCCATGGGCGAGACCGAAGGCCTGATCAAGATGATTGTCGACGCCAAGAGCCACCACATTGTGGGCTGCCACATGTGCGGCGCCCATGCCTCCGACCTCATTCAGGAGGTGGTGATGGCTATCAACGCCAAGGCCACCGTCGAGCAGCTGGCTTGCAGCATCCACGGCCACCCCACCCTGAGCGAGGTGGTGATGAATGTGGCCAAGCAATTCCTGTGATTGTCCCATAAGGTGAGCAATCACACATAGCATCTCAAAGAGAAATCGCAACCCGGCCGTGGCCCCGTTGCGATTTCTTTCTATTAATATATTTATTTTTTCTCGCGCAATGCGATAACCAATTCATCGATACCTTGTGTGGCAGCAGTGCTAGTGATGTGACGGCTAAGTTAGAGTGCTATATTTTAATTATGTTGCATCTTTTTTGTAACTTTGCGGGGAAAATGAGAAGAATAATTTGCTACATATTGTTGACATTGGCGCTGGCGAGCTGTGGCACAGGCATCGAGAGCACCACAGCAGTGAGCGAGAAGCAGGCACGCAAGGAGCTGGCGCAATACGAGGGGCCCAAGGCGGTGCAGTCGATACGCATCAGGCCCGACTCGGTGGCCATGTGGCAGGCCGACAAGCAATTCTATGTGACCGACGATGAGGTGCGCCTCATCTTCACCCACAGCGAGAGCTACAATACCGACACGCTGCACCTGGGCGGCCACACGCTGCGCTACACCGGCTACGACACCGGCAGCGTGCTCGACAACCAAAAGGACGTGACCCTGAACTTCACCGACGGGGCCAACACCTATAGCATACGCACCAACCGCACCCTCGACGAGCTTCACCCCGACTACACGCTGCCCTTCATGATCGACATGGACCTCATTAAGCAAGTGGCCAGTCAAATCGCCGGCAGCGACCTCTATATCAAGACCCGCATTTGGTACAACCCCACGACCGAGGAGATGATCGACGGGCGGCAGTTTATCAAGGTGCACATCGACAGCGTGCTGCCTGGCAACAAGGTGCTGCCCATCAAGGTGATATTCACCGCCAGCGACAACCAGCAGAAGGCCATGCTGTGGCTCTCGACAGGCTCGAGCGCAATGCACAGCCGCGACTTCGACAGCATGTTTGCCCGCCAAGACCTGCACCTGAGCTATCCGCAAATCTCCAATGAGAACTGGCAACGCATCACCCACGGCGACGTGGCCCTGGAGATGACCAAGGAAGAGTGCCGCCTGGCCATGGGCAACCCGTCGTCGATCAACCAGCGCCCCGACCAGACGGGGCTGAAGGAATACTGGTACTACGACGGCGGCCGCTTCCTGTTTTTCCAAGACGGCATACTCAAGCAGTTCAGAAAATAATCGCAAGAGAGATAGAGAGAGATATATGTCAAAGTTGGAAATCGAGTTTTTAGGTACAGGCACCAGCTGCGGCGTGCCCTCGATAGGGTGCCACTGCGCGGTGTGCCAGTCGCGCGACAAGCACGACAAGCGCCTGCGCACGTCGGCCATCGTGCGCTACAAGGGCAAAAGCCTGCTCATCGATTGCGGACCCGACTTTCGCCAGCAGATATTGCGCGCCTCGCGCGACAGCCTCGACGCCCTGCTGCTCACCCACATCCACTACGACCACGTGGCCGGCATCGACGACCTGCGCCCCTATAGCTATGCCCACAACTTCCCGGTCTATGCCCGCCAGGACGTGATCGACCACCTGCACCAGACCATGCCCTATGTGTTCGGCACGCACCTCTACCCTGGCGTGCCCAAGCTCGACTTGATTGCGATAGGCGACGAGCCCTTCATGGTGGGCGACGTGCAGGTGACCCCGATACCCGTGATGCACGACCGGTTGCGCATCACCGGCTTCCGCATCGGGCCGCTGGCCTACATCACCGATTGCAAGACCATAGCTCCCGAGGAGGTGGAGAAGCTGCACGGCACGCCGCTGCTGGTGATCAACGCCCTGCGCTGGGGCAGGAAGCACCACAGCCACCTGAGCATCGAGGAGTCGCTAGCGATTGTGAGGCAAGTGCAGCCCGGCCGCGCGCTCTTCATCCACATGAGCCACGACGCCGGCTTCCACAATGCCACGTGCCAGAAGCTGCCCGAGGGCGTGGACCTGGCCTACGACACCCAAATCGTGACCGTGCCCGATTAGCTCCACCCCCCAATCACTCCCCCCATTTTTACCGCAACAGAAATAAACATGATATATCCAAAGAATTTTGAAAACAAGATAGGATTTGACGTGGTGCGCCACGAGATAGAGGGGCGCTGCATAAGCCCCATGGGCGTGGTGTGCTGCGAGCAGATGCAATTCTCGCCACGATACGACGAAGTGAAGACCCGGCTCGAGCAAGTGAATGAGTTCGTGGGCATCATGCAGTCGAAGCGCGACTTCCCGCTCAACTACTTCTTCGACCTGCGCGCGCCACTCAAAGCCATAGGAGCGCCCGGCACGTGGATTTCGGCCGAGAACCTCTACAACCTGCAGCGCTCACTGGCCACCATAGCCGGCATCATCAGCTTCTTCAAGCCCGACGCCGACGGCCATGTGGCCTACCCCTCCCTGGCCCGGCTCACGGCCCGCATGCAGGCGTTTCCCGAGATAAGCAGCGAGGCCAATCGCGTGCTCGACAAGTTTGGCAACATCAAGGACAACGCCTCGCCCCAGCTGAGCGAGCTGCGCTCCACGCTGAATCGCACCACCGCCAGCATCAACGGCATCATGCGCCGCGTGATAGCCCGCGGCCGCCAGGATGGCGTGCTCGATAGCGACACCGCCCCCTCGATGCGCGACGGCCGCCTGGTGCTGCCCGTCTCGCCCATGCACAAGCGCAAGATACACGGCATCGTGCACGACGAGAGCGCCAGCGGCAAGACGGTGTTTATCGAGCCCGAGGAAATTGTGGAGGCCAACAACCGCATACGCGAGACCGAGGCCGAGATACAGCGAGAAATCGTGCGCATTCTCATGGCCGTGACCGATGTGATACGGCCCCACGTCGACGACCTGCTGGGCACCTACACCACCCTGGGGCAGCTCGACTTCACGCGCGCCAAGGCCCGCTTTGCCCTCGACGTCGACGCCCACATGCCGCACATCGACGACGCGCCCATGGCCGAGTGGTATCATGCCCAGCACCCGGCCCTGTACCTCTCGCTCAAGGAGCAAGGCAAGCAGGTGGTGCCGCTCAACATCGAGCTCAACAAGAAGAACCGCATCGTGATCATCTCGGGGCCCAACGCCGGCGGCAAGAGCGTGTGCCTCAAGACGGTGGGCGTGGTGCAATACATGATGCAGTGCGGCGTGCTGCCCACCCTCTACGACAACAGCCACATGGGCATCTTCAAGAGCATCTTTATCGACATAGGCGACCAGCAGTCGATCGAGGACGACTTGAGCACCTATAGCAGCCACCTGCAGAACATGAAGACCTTCTTGCAGCGCGGCGACCGCGACACGATGATACTCATCGACGAGTTTGGCAGCGGCACCGAGCCCCACATAGGCGCAGCCATTGCCCAAGCCATACTGGAGCAACTCAACGCCAAGCAAATGCTTGGCGTGATCACCACCCACTACCAGAACCTGAAGCACTTTGCCGACGAGACCGAGGGCCTGGTGAACGGCGCCATGCTCTACGACCGCCAGCGCATGCAGCCCCTGTTTCAACTCTCGATAGGCTACCCCGGCAGCTCGTTTGCCATCGAGATAGCCCGCAAGATAGGTCTGCCCCAGGCCGTGATCGAGAAAGCCTCGCAGCTGGCCGGCAGCGACTACATCAACATGGACAAGTATCTGCTCGACATCGTGCGCGACCGCCGCTACTGGGAAAACAAGCGCTACGACGTGCACCAGAAGGAGAAGCGCCTCGACCGCATCGTGGCCGAGTACAACGAGCGCCTCGAGAAGATAGCCCAAGAGCACCGCCTCATCATCAAGGAGGCCAAAAACGAGGCCCAGGAGATATTGAAGCAGAGCAACGCCGAGATAGAGAAGACCATACGCGAAATCAAGGAGATGCAGGCCGAGAGGGAGAAAACCCGCGAGGTGAGGCAGCACCTCGACGAGTTCAGGCAGCGCCTGCAGGAGACCGACGAGGGGCCGCGCGCCGAGGAGATGCGCAAGCTGCAGCCCAAGCGCCCCGTGAAGCCCCGCCAGCAGCCCAAGAAGGCCAACATCCTGAAGAAGGAAGACCGCAACCGGCCCCTGGCCGTGGGCGACAACGTGCTGCTCAAGGGCTCGACCACCGTGGGCACCGTGATGAGCGTCGACGAGAAATATGCCCTGGTGGCATTTGGCAACCTCAAGACCCGCGTCGAGACCAAGCGGCTGGAGCGCACCCTGCGCCAGCCCGAGAAGGCCAAGAGCCAGCCCACCGTGAGCAAAGCCACAAGCGACGAGATACGCAGCCGCCAGCTCAGCTTCAACCCCGACATCGACGTGCGCGGCATGCGTGGCGACGAGGCCGTGCAAGCCATCACCTATTTTATCGACGACGCCATCCAGTTCAGCGCCAAGCGCGTGCGCATATTGCACGGCACCGGCACCGGCATACTGCGCTCGCTCATACGCCAGTATCTCAACACCGTGCCCGGCGTGAAGAGCTATCACGACGAGGACGTGCGCCTGGGCGGCGCCGGCATCACCGTCGTCGACCTGGAGTAGATTGTATTTCAACATTGACTCCCACAACGCAACAAAGCACAAAGGCAAACCTGCCAGTATTACCATGGCGTTTTTTTCGATCACGGCGATTTCACCCAATGCGTCACCCCTAAATCACCAGTTAAGCCTTGGCTGTGGCTTAAAAGCAAAAAAAACACTCAAAATCGCGTGAAGATTTCGCCGATTTTGAGTGTTTTATATTTTATCTGAATGTTTTATATTTTATCAAAGAGCGCCTGAGCCATGCAGGAGCTGCGTGGCGCCGTGTGTCGTCACAGATACTGCCGGAATGTGACGGGCAGCGTGTACCACACATTCACGGCTTTGCCGTTCTGACGGCCAGGAATAAACTTGGGCAGGCTGCGAACGATGCGCTTAGCCTCATTGTCGCACTCGTCGCTCAGCGAGCGTATCACCTTGATCTCGCCCACTTGGCCAGCCTTGGTGACCACAAATTGCAGAATCACGCGGCCCTCGATGCCTTGCTCCACAGCCGATGCAGGAAAGTGGATGTGGCTGGCAAGATAACTCATGAGCGCTGCCTCGCCTCCAGGGAATTGGGGCGGCTGCTCAACGCTAAGAAACACTTTCTCGTCACCGTCGTTGCCCGCCTGCTCACCCTTCAAGTTCTGGGCTCCAGCCACACAGCAGGTTAAAGCCAAAACAAATAAAAACAAAAATAACTTTTTCATTTCCATGAGTTTAAATGGTTGTTTTTAATCTAAAACTTGAAGCCGAGCCACCACAGCGGCATCGAGCAGCGATTGTGGGCTCAAGGGGGGCTTTTACTTCATGCTCGAGATGGCCTCGAGGGTGCCCTTGTTGATAGCGGCATCCACGTCTTTCTTGCAGCCCAGCTTGCTCTCCTTGGCACGTATTTGCAGGCCCACTTGCTTTTGCAGGGTGTCGATTTGCTTCTTTTGGGCGGCGGTGAGACCCTCGTAGTACTTGCTCAGGGGCAGGTAATTCTTGATGTAGACATACACGGCATTGCTCACGCTTGCGCTGGTGTTGGCAGCCTTGATATTGTTGATGGCACGGGTGAGAGCGCCCTTCATCAGGTTGAAGCCCTCGACACTGGCAGTATACTCGGTATTCACGTGGGCACGGGCGCTCGAGATGGTTTGAGCCATTGCGGGAGCAGCCACAGCAGCGGCGCACACAAGCGCGGCAAGAATCAATTTCTTCATTTCAGTTATATATAGATTTTAAACGTTGGCACAAATATACGATTAAATCACAACACGTGCAAGCGGCGGCGCGTCAGTAGCCCAGAGGCTCGTCGACGAGGATCACGATGTGTCGGCCGGCCGGGAAGGAATTGCGCATGAAGTGCACATAGTTGCATATGCTGTGCTCTGAGTTGCAGTTGTGGCACAGGCCGTCGCGGGTGCAGGGTGTGTCGAGCTGCATGCGGGCGGCGTTGATGGGTGCGGCTGTGTTGCGCGCCCGCGTGAGGGCAGCCTCGAGGGTGGCTTCCACCTTGTTGATGCCCACCACGATGATCACGTGGCGCGGGCCCCACGTCATGGCGGCCACGCGGTTGCCGCGGCCGTCGATGTTCACAAGCACGCCGTCGGCGCTCAGGGCGTTGGCCGACGTCAGATAGTAGTCGCAGTCGAAGGCCTTGAGGTAGCACTGGCGCTTCTCCTCCTCGTTGCTCACCAGGTCGCGGTCGTAGACCACATAGCGGCCCGACTGGCCGATGGCACGGGTGAGGCCCATGTCGCGCACGGTCATCGAGCCGCCCCACGTCACGCTGCTGCCCTCGGGCATGAGCCGTTGCACCAGCTCTATAGCCTCGCTGGCATTGTGACAAAAGTGGGACTCAAAGTGGCGGCGGGTGAGATTTTTCATCAGCTTCTGCGCCAGCAGCTCGTTGCGTGTGTGGATGGGTGTAGTCATGCTAAAATGAGTTTTAAAAACTAAGTGTGGGGATTACTCGTGATACTGGTCGTCGGCGTCGATCTCGCTGTTGAGCATTTGCAAGTCGTCTTGAGCATCGTCGGTGTAGTCGAAGTCGCCGTCCTCATACATCACACCGCGCGAGCAAGCGCTCACAACCCCCGAGACCGCAAGCACCAGCAATGCAACAATAATATGTCGTAACAATCTTTTCACGATGGCAAATTTACTGTTTTTTTCTGAAAAACGCCCACCCATCCCCCTTAAATTCACCCCCACCCGTGAAACTTTTGACCACACCGATATTCCACCAAGATTAAATTCTCCTAAATTCACAAGAGGAATCATCCAAAGTGCTCATCCATTGATAATCCAAGAAAAGAAATAGTACTCATACATCTTTCACAGCATAGATCCTCCACACGCAGATTGTTGTCAATCTACTTATAGGACTTCACTTAACACATTAACAAGGATTAATCTTGTGGAGTGATTTATTTTAGGTTCTGAAGGTCTTTCTTCGTGCCATTCTTTCAGGATCTTGCTATTCTGCATTTTTGCTTATCTCTATCTCTATTTTTAGACTATATTGACACGGCTCTTTCATTTAAAACAAAAAAAAGGCCATAGCGCCCCCTGCCCGCTCCGAGGGGAGCAGGCGGATGTTGTGTAGCCTGTGTGTCAGTTCTTTAGATGTGAGTCATAATTCAAAAATTTGTCATTTCTGCG
>OMUK01000056.1 GCA_900314215.1 uncultured Prevotellaceae bacterium | reverse complement strand
GACCCGCGACCTCGACCTTGGCAAGGTCGCGCTCTACCAACTGAGCTATTTTCGCAGTCGCACAATATCGGTTGTGCCTCAATTGCGAGTACAAAGGTAAGGCCTTTTGTTGAATTAGCCAAATTTTAAAATCAAAAAAATCCTTAAAATTATTGCCGCAGCAAACTAAAGAATTCGTCGCGCAGCTTAACGTCCTCAAATTCACCACGGTACTGCATCGTCACCGTGGTGGACTCTTGCTTCTCGACGCCGCGCATCTTCATGCACATGTGAGCCGCGCGGCAGGTGACGATGACGCCGCGGTTGGGAAGCGTGCGATCTACGGCGTCGCATATCTCGCTGGTGAGGCGCTCCTGCACCTGCAAGCGGCGGGCAAAAGCGTCGACCGTGCGGGCCATTTTGCTCAAGCCCACAATTTTTCCATCGGGAATGTAGCCTATCGACACGGTGCCATAGAAGGGCAAGATGTGGTGCTCGCACAGCGAGTAGAACTCGATGTCCTTCACAATCACCATTTGCGAGCCTGGATGCTCAAAGATGGCCGAAGAGATGATTTGCTCGGCATCCTGGTGATAGCCGCGGGTGTTCTCAAGCAGGGCCTTGGCGGCACGCTCGGGTGTCTTCACCAGGCCCTCACGATTAGGGTCCTCCCCTATCAGCTCCAGGATGGCACGATAATGAGCCGCAATCTTGCCGATGAGTTGCGGATCGAGATTACTATTATTGCTAGTTTGATTGATATCCATTTCAAAAATTAAAAAGGCTTGGGTGCAGCCGGAGCGCCTCCCCACACGTTGATGTTGTCGGTCACGATGATAGCTTCGGAAGCATATTTCTTAAATGCCTTTTTGAAGCGACTCAGAGCCTTGCGTGCCGACTCACGCTTGGTGAAATCGCCCACACGCAACCGCCACTGCGGCGCGTTGTAGGACACATAGTAGTGATATTGTGGAAAAGCGTTGGCAATTTCCTTGGCGCGCGCGTAAGCCAGGTTGCGCGCTCCCTGGCGTGAGCTGAAGAGCACCTGGATGCGGAAGCCCGTGAGCTGCTTCGACACGCCTTGATTGGTGTAGTGGAAGCTTTCCTTGGCCTCGCTAGAGGTGATTATCTTGCTTTTCTGCTGCTGGGGAGCATTCTGGCGATTGGCAGCCCGCGCCGGGGCAGCTGCATGATGCTCTTGGGGTTGAGCCTCACCGGGCTGCGCCTCACCGTCGCCGCCTTCGCCACCTTGTGCAGCTTGGGCTGCGCCTTCTTTCTTGCCACTATTGGGCGCTTTATTTTCCTTGTTTCCGGTTTTGGCCTTGTCTTTTCCACCAAGTAAGCCCTGAGGGGCATTGACAGTGACTTGAGCGCTGGCGCAGGGTGCGAGCGACAACGTGAAGACCACGGCTAGCGTGATGCCCAGAAGGCTGAAGAAACGAGAATTCCACATGTTTTTTACTGCTTTATAGCCCCAAGCGGGGCGGTAAAATAGCTTAAAAATAAAACTGACTACAAAGGTAATAAAAATTTATCAATGTAGTCAATTTTATGGAGCAAACTTAAGATTTGTGCCTCATGAGCGCAATGCTGCAGGGCTCACTTCTTGCCGCCATAAAGCCTGGCAGCCTCTTTTGCCATATCAGGAGCCGGGTCACCCTTGCGAAGCATGGTGAGGGCCTTGTTGACAAATGAATCGGAATAGGCACTAAACACGTTGAGCGTGAGGGCCAAGTCGGTGATGTGATTTTTCTTCACATAGTCGGCCAGGTTGTAGGTGAAGTAGCGCACGTCGACCACGCTGATGGTCTCGAACGAATACATGAGCACGGCCGGCAGGGCATTGCCAAAGCTGTCCTTGATGATTAAGAGATGGCGATTGTTTTTGGTGCCGGTCTGCAAGTAGGCCAGGCGGGTGTCGGCGCCCATAAAGGTGCAATAAGCGCCGCTGCTGCCATCGCGGAATTTCACAAAGAATTCTCCCTTGTGTGGCGTGCCGCGGCCAGTCACGTTATACTTCTTGTCGATTTGGAAGTCGACGTAGGTCGTTCTGAAGTTCAGCCGGTTGGGCACATAGTAGATGAAATCCTCGGGGGCGCGCTTCACCGCGATGTCCTTGGAGTAGCCATACATGCTGCCCACAAAGCGGTGCACGGTGTCGGCGTTGTAGTATGATAGGTTGCGGAAAGGCACCTTGGCCACCTTGGCAAATTGCTCGGCGGCGTAGTAGGCGCCAAGGGGTGCCCAGTGGTGATCGGTGCGCAAGTAGATGGCTTCCTTGTAATGGCGGCCCAGGGCGTTGTAGACGTTCACGGCCTGCACCTGGGGCTCGAGATGCTTGTAGATGTTGCTGATGGTGGGCTGCTCCTTGGTGGTGCACGACTGAATCTCGCGCGGGCAATAATACTCAATTGCCGTGGGGATGACCATGCAATACACTTTCACGCCAGGGCCCAACGTCTTGGCAAAGGTGTTGCAGCACTGGGCATAGGCCACGCCGCCCTCGGGACCGCCGCCATAGGCCATGAGCGCTCTCACATTGCTGCCCGAACCCACGATGGCAATGCCCTTGTGGGCAATCTTGGCATTCTCGGGGTCGGCGTCGTTCTGAAACGACTGCACGTCGCGCTCATCGGGCAGCGGCGCGGCCTTCTTGGCGGGCGCGGCGGCATGGAAGGTGACACTGGTGCTCGGCGACACGCTTATTTTTTCCTTGTCCTTGAGCCACATGCTGGCCTTGAGGAAGGTGTCGCGATAGGGCTCGGTGTCGCTGAACCAGGAACTGATGCCCGTGGTATACTTGCCCTGGGTGAGGCTGGCCATCGAGAACTTGGGGAACTGCGTGAGTTCGCGCTTTTCAAGCGGTGAGTATTTCGTCTTTGGGAAAAAATTGAAGAGCACAGTAAGACCCAGGAAGACGACTGCCATCACTACGATATATATTTTGTCTTGTTTCATGAGTGCAAAGTGTGAGCGTGAGGTTTTATTGTTGTTGTATCAATCGGGTTAAGGCGAGAGCTGTCGACTTGCTGTAGGCATGCTCCAGGTTGTTGATAAAGAGCACGTCGGTGATGCCGTGGTCGCGTATGTACTTGATGAGGCTGCCCTGCATGTAGCGGTAATCGAGCACATAGATGTCGCTGAACGAGCCCATGAGGAAGCCAGCCACCGCGTTGCCGAAGCTGTCCTTCATGATGAGCAGCCGTCGAGAGCCAGGCGTGCTGGTGTGCACATGGGTGGTGCGGGTGTCGCCGCCCATAAAGGTGCAGTAGGCGGCTCCGCTGCCGTCCTTGTAATGGAAGAAGAAGTTGCCCTGGGTGGCATCGTCGACGCCTATCACCTTGTGCCGCGAGTTGAGGCGGTGCAGCCAGTAGGTGGTGGTGTACTGCACCGTGCGGGGCGTGTAGTACACAAAGTCCTCGGGCGAGGCTTTCACTGCCGGGTCGTGGGTGTAATGATACATGCTGCCCACAAAGCGGTGCACCACCACCGTGTCGTAGTCGGCAAGCGGCAGAAACGAGACTCCGGCGGTGCGCGCAAAGGCCTGGGCGGCATAGTAGGCACCCAGCGGCAGCCAGTGGTGGTCGGTGCGGGCATAGATGTGCTCGTGCACGTGCCTCCGTAGCTCGGAGTAGGCATCGACGGGCTTCACCCGATGCGAGAGATAGCGATACATGCCCTTGATCACAGGCTGCTGCTGCGACGATGCCGTGAGCGTGGCATAAGGCAGGTAGAACGCTGCCGAGGTGGGTGCGATCATGCTATATACCCTCACCTTGCCGGCGAGGGAATCGGCACACAGGTTGATGGCGTCGCTATACCACTTGCCCGAGCCCACCGGGGCCTTGAATGGCGCCATCGCCCACACCTGGTCCAGGCTGTCGCGATACACCACGAGGCCCGTGCGTGTGGTCTTGTATTTATAGGCAGCACTCGCCTGGAGGGCGATGCCTGCCGTGAGAATGAATATCAGTATTTTGGCTATATGTTTCATAATCGATTAAAATCTTGTGTAAATAAATGCATTGTTGGTAGCTCCTATAAGCAGGCTCACGCTGATGACGAAGAGCAAGAGCGAGACCACAATGCGCACGGCAAGCGCCACATTCTGGCGGGCCACGACGTGGGTGCCAAATATCGCATGCGCCTTGTCGACCACAAAGTCATATACCGGCAAGCTCAAGACGATGCACAGCAACCACAGCACGCAATTGTTGAGTATCGACGTCTGCACGGTGAAGTCGTAGAGCTGATGGGCGTGGCCAAAGAGGATGTTGAAGAACTGCGTCATGCGCGAGAAATCCACAAAATAGAAGATGCCGAAGCCCAGCACCACGAGTATCAAGCTGTAGATGTGGAGTAAAACGGCGGGAATGTGCTTCCACCGCAAGATGGTGAACTTCTCTATCGTGACGATGACACCGAAGTAGAGACCCCAGATGATGAAGTTCCACTCGGCGCCGTGCCACATACCGGTCAACATCCACACCACGAGTATGTTGATAGCCTGATGGCGGCGATTGCCGCCCATGGGGATGTAGACGTAGTCGCGGAAGAAGGAGCCCAGCGAGATGTGCCAGCGCCTCCAGAAGTCGGTGATGCTGGTGCAGCAATAGGGATGGCGGAAGTTCTCGGCGAAGTGGAAGCCCAGACAGCGGCCCAAGCCTATGGCCATGTCGCTATAGCCCGAGAAGTCGTAGAAGATTTGGAAGGTGAAGGCCAGCAGTCCCACCCAGGCTCCGGCTGTAGAGATGGAGCCGAGGTCGCCGGCAAGATACTGGTCGGCAATCTCCGAGAGCTGATTGGCAAGAATCACCTTCTTGCCCAGACCTATCATGAAGCGGAACATGCCCTCTCTGAAGTCGGTGGCATCGATGTGGCGATTCTGTATCTCACGCGCCACCAGGTCGTAGCGCACGATAGGGCCGGCGATGAGCTGCGGGAACATGGAGATATAGAGCAGCAGGTTGCCATAGTGCTTCTGCACAGGCGCTTGCCGCCTGTAGACGTCGACCAGATAGGAAATGCTCTGGAAGGTGTAGAAGCTGATGCCGATGGGCAACGAGATGTGAGGGTCGGCAACGGGGATGCCTATTGCAGTGAGGTTGCGGGCAACAAACCCTGCATACTTGAAAATGCCCAGGATCAAGATGTCGGCCGTGAGACCCAGCACCAGTGCCAGCTTGCGATGCCTGGTGGCCCGGTCGATGCCCAGGCCGGCGATGTAGTTGATGAGCACGCTCAAGAGCATGAGCAGCACATACACGGGCTCACCCCAAGCATAGAAGATGAGCGAGAAAATCACCAGCACACAGTTGCGGAAGAAGCAATTGCTGGCCGCCGCGGGACGGGTGAACTTCTTGTCGGCTGCCCATCCCAAGAGGTAGAACAGGAAGAAGAGGGGCAGGAAGATGAAGATAAAAAGCAGGTCAGAGAATACCATAAATATATCTACACGATTTATTGTTATTGGTTCATAATGCGGTTGAATTGACGGGCAACGTAGCTGCCCACCAGCTTGGCGCCTGCCACACTGGTGTGCACGCCATCGGTCGTGAAGGGCTGGCCGCCGGTTTTATTAACCTGAATATTGCCGTCGAGCTTGATCACGGGAATGCCCAACCTGCGGGCACACTGGTCGATGATGTCGTTTACTCGGGTTAGGTCTTGGCTGGAGAAACGCCGCGAGTGCATAGCGGTGACAAATATCAATCGCGACTTGGGAAAGTGCTGCTTGAGTATCGTGCAATCCTGGATGATGCTCTCGGCCAGAGAGGTGCAAGTGCCAGGCTTGCGGCTGGCAATGCCGGCGCTGCCGCGCATGGCCTGGTCGACCGTCTTGGAGAAGCGGCCGGGGCGCTTGCGGCCAAACCAGGCATCGTTGGTGCCGGCATAGATGATGATGGCACTGGGTGTGGCTTGGGCCTTGCCGCGGCAAGCGGCGATGAGCCTCATCACTTGATTGTAGATCACATTCTGGTCGCTCACGATGGCCGAGTAATCCTGGGGGCTGGCCGTGGTGGCCGGCACATTGGTCCACGTGGCGCCGCTGCGGGCATAGCTGCGGCACGACTTGGGCTTGGCTGCCAGAGCAAACCACTTGCTCCATCCCCTGCTGCCATCGCACTTGTCGCCGCCCAGCCACGTCTGTGAGTCGCCCAGTATCGCAACGGTGGCGGCAGTGCCCCCACGGGCACAAGCCCCCACAGGCAAGAGCAAAGCCAGCGCCAGGAGCAAGCATCTGATTTTAACAGCAAGCAGTAATTGTTTCATGAGAATATATTGTCGAAATATTGCCAGAAAAAAAATGCTAAAATAGTCATTAAGACTGACTAAAAAAACTAAAACTGACCACAAAGATAATAAAAATAATCAATGTGGTCAGTCTTAAGCTTAAATTTCAATCAAGTACTGCCAATATAGGCAGGCAGCACGCTTGGCCCATGAAATTTAGAATGCGGTAACGATGCCCATGAAAGACTCGGCCTTGAGCGAAGCGCCGCCAATGAGGCCGCCGTCGATGTCGGGCTTGGCGAAGAGCTCAGGAGCATTGGTGGGCTTGCAGCTGCCGCCATAGAGGATGGTGGTGTCGTCGGCCACTTGCTTGCCATATTTCTCGGCGATGAGGCCGCGTATCACAGCGTGAACTTCCTCGGCCTGGTCGCTGGTAGCGGTCTTGCCGGTGCCGATAGCCCAAATTGGCTCATAAGCAATCACGATATTGGCAAATTGCTCGGGAGTGAGGTGGAACAGCGAACCCTCAATCTCGCTCTTGATATACTCCTTGTAGGTGCCTGCCTCGCGCAGCTCGAGGCTCTCGCCGCAGCAGAAGATCACCTTCAGGCCATTGGCAAGTGCCAGGTCAACTTTCTCCTTGAGCATCTCGGGAGTCTCGTTGAAATACTCGCGGCGCTCGCTGTGACCCAGGATCACATAGTTGGCACCAGTCGAAGCCACCATAGCGGCCGAAACCTCGCCCGTGTAGGCACCTTTCTCCTTGGCAGCGCAGTTCTCGGCAGCCAGACCCACCTTGTTGATGTCGATCACAGCCTTCACAGCGGTGAGGTGAGTGAAAGGAACGCCAATCACAACGTCGCACTTCAGATCGCCAGCAGCTGCTACTGCGTCATTAACTTCCTTAGCCAGCTTTACGCCTTCAGGCACTGTAGTATTCATCTTCCAGTTGCCTGCTACAATATTCTTTCTCATTTCGGTTGATAAATTAAGTATATATTTATATTGTGTATTTACTTCTATAGTGCAAAGTTACAGCTACATCGAGAAAATAGCAAATATTTATCATTCTTTATCATTTGCCGTGTCGCCAGCAGCAGCGTCGTCGCCGCCGGCCGCCGGTTGCTCAGCCGCGGCCTGGGCGGCATCCTGGGGCTCATCGCCACCCGTGCTGTCATCGCCATCGGGCTGGGGCTTCTTGTGGCCCACGAGGGCACGCACGAGCACATGGGTGCGGTTGAACACCAGCAAGATGAGCAAGGCAACCACGAGGGCCTGGGTGAGGTGCTTGAGCGTGGCGGCGGCATCGTGGTCGCTGTCGTACTTGGCTATGGGGTAATTCTCGTTTCTTATCAAGGTGTTGTCGAGCGAGTAGAGCGTGCGTTTCCAGCGCACGGTGCCGTTTTCTACATATACCAGGGCGGGATTGCCGCGCACGATGGTCTTGAGCTCGCTCTCGTCGATGTTGTAGATGGGATAGCTTGCCATCGAGATGTCGCGCCACTCGGCCCTGGCGGCCGTGTCGGCCGGGGTGAGGGCAAAGAAGCTCACGCCCTGCCGCTTGGCGTTGTCGCATATCTCGTTGATGTCGAATGTGTAGGAAATGTTCACATCTTGCAAGCGCGGGAAGGCGATGATGAGCTGGCGGCCCGTGTCGGGCAGCACCATGTCGGTGATATCGTTGCCGCGATAGACGATCTCTACGGGGGCATTCTGGGTGCGAGCCTTGGGCTCCTTGCCAGGCTTGAAGCGGCGGTCGACATATTCCCAGCCGCTGTCGTCGTCGGGCAAGCTGTCGAGGTCGAAAGCTTGCTGGCGGCCGTCTTTCTCATAGATAAACTCGTAGTCCTCGTCGCTGGTCTCGGCCTCGGTCGAGGGCACGCCTATCTTGGCGCCCACCTTGTAGGGGCGGAAGTCGATGAGGGGCTGCGTGAAATAGCCATTGTAGGCGATAGCGCATATATAGATAACAGCCAGCAGGCCCACTACCCAATTCACAGCCGGGCCATAGAGGCCATGCACGCGGCGGTTGAAAAGCAACAGGTAGAGGAGCAGAAGCAACAAGACCACGTTTTTGGCAAACGACTGCCAATTGGTGAGCACCAGGGCGTCGCCAAAGCAGCCGCAGTCGGCCACCTTGTGGGTGAGCGCCAGGTCGAGCGTGAGCGGAAGCATCACGCACATCATGAGCAGCAGCAGCACAATCGAGCCACGGCGAAACGCGCCCACGAGCACGCACACGCCCAGCACAAACTCAAAGGCGGCCAGCGCCACCGCACAGGCCAGCGCCACTTGCACAAGCCCCGGGAAACCGAAGGCGTTGAAGTATTCTACGAGTTTGTAGTAGCCGCCCCAGGGGTCGATGCCCTTGACAAAGCCCGAGAACACAAAGACGCAGCCCACCACGATGCGCACGAGCCACACCACGGCGGTGTTCCACTTGCTGCTGGCCACAGGAATGGCCCATTTTGGAAGTTTGAAAATTGCCACTTTAGTTCGTTTTCAATTAAAGTTGATAACACTCAGAGCATAGCGCATGCGCTATACCACCACCCTACTCCGTGCCCTCGTTGTGACGTATCAAGGCAAACACGGCGTAGTTGATCATGTCTTGATAATTGGCGGCGATGCCCTCGCTCACTTTGGTCTTGCCGCCATGGTCCTCAATCGACTTGGTGCGCTCCACCTTGGTGAGAATGAAGTCGGCATAGCTGCTGGGGCGCATGTCGCGCCAAGCCTCGCCATAGTCGGTGTTCTTGTTAATCATCAGGCTCTTGGTTTCGGCTATATACTTGTCGTAGAGCTCTATGGCCTCGGCACTGGTCATGTCGATTTTGTCGCTGAAGCCCCGCTCTAGCTGTATGAGGCCTATCACGCCATAGTTGACGATGCCTATATACTCGCTGTAGATGTCCTCGTTGACCTTGCTCGAGCCATTGATTTGCACAGTGCGAATGCGCTTGGCGTTGATAAAAATCTGGTCGGTGATGGTCGACGGGCGCGAGATGCGCCACGAGGGCCCGTAGTCGCCCATTTTGTCGACAAATATCGCGCGGCAGGTCTTGATTACTTGGTCATATTCCTTGCTGGTGTCTGGCATAACTGCACTTCGTTTTTTATTGTTAGCACAAAGGTAATCGATTTCGTCGTGATATGAAAATTAAAATCGCCGCTCCCCCGCTGCCCTGCCCCGGCTACACACAAAAAAAAGAAACCGAGGCAGCTCGCAAGAGCCACCTCGGCATTATAAGAAAGCCACACCAAAGGATGTGATGAAACTCCGACCAAATACAAGGATTTGAGTGCGACCATACCTTTGTAATCCCCCGGCACCCCAAAGGATGCACCATAAAGGTCGAGGCCCGCCATTGGCATGACCGTATACTCGGCATTTCATAAAAAATTGAAGAGTATCCCAATCCACTTTGATGCGGCACTGTTTTCAATGAGCTCGTGTCCCTCACAAGGACAATGCAAATATACGCGACATTATTGCATTTTCCAAATTTTGGGGCAATAAATTTACAAATGAAAATAAAAAAATGGCCTGCCAGATTGCGGGGCAATCGTCACTTGCAAAATTCATCGTAGATGCGCCTCACGGTCTCCAGTTTGCCATCCTTCTTGAGCGGGTTGGCGCTAAAGAAACTGATGCCGTCGGCCCCTGCCTCGATGTCCATCTTAGCCACCTGGTAAATCTCGCTGGCATTGAGATTGCCCACAAAGATGCCTGCGATGTAGCGGTTGTGATGCCGCGTCTCCTCCAGGCCGGCCTCGACGCTGAAGCGGTTCCAATCGAGGCGCTCCTTGTAGAAGTGCTGGTAGTTCATGGCCAGCACGGCGTCGACATTCCAGGTGGGCCAGTTTTGCAGCACCATCATGCGAGCACGCTCGGGAAACGGGAACACAGCTGCGGTGACCTGCACATTGCGCTTGTGCACCTCGTCGACCACCTCGTTGACCAGGCTGGTGACCTCGTCCATTCTGAACTGGTTCCACTCAGGGCTCAAGCCAGGAGCCGAGAGATCGAGCGGCGAGTAGCCAAACTTCTGCTTAAACTTCTCAATGGCCTTGGGGTGATAGCCGAAATCATACTCAGGCGCGATGTCGGTCTGGTCGATATGGAAATAGTGCTCTTGCGAGTAGCGACCCAGGAAGCGGTCGTTGTAGCGGATGAAATCGAGATGGACCGAAGCCAGCCCCGGGATGCTGGCATAAGAGTCGGCCTTGCGTTTCAACCAGTCGCGCACGGCGGGCACCGATGGGCTCAGCCAGCGGTAAATCTTGGTGTAGGGCGGGTTGTCGAGGCTGTTCTCTCCCTTGCGGTTGACGTCGAACCAGTCCTTGTGAACGTAGAGGTCGGTGTCGTTGCAAGCGTTGAGCGAGAAAATCCAAGCGTGGATTTTGGCGCCGGGCATCGACTGGGCAGCTTCGACATAGCGCTTGATCATGTCGACCGAGGTGCAAATGTAGAAATTGCGAATGCCCGCGTCGTAGAAAGGCTGCATCCACGCCTTGATGTGGTCGACCGAGTAGGTCTTGCCCGTCTCGTCCTGCCACACGCCCAGGTCGATGGTGCGCCTGCCGCCGTCGTTGCCACTCGATGACTGCTCACCGGCCGCCGACTGCTGCTCGATGACCTCGCTCCTGTGCACACGCGACTTCTTGGAGAAAAGCGTGCATGAGCTGAATGCAAGGCTCGCCCCCACGGCCAGCAACAAAAATTTAATGCATGTCTTCATCACAATCATATCATAGCGGCACGGCAATCTCGCAGGCTATGAGTCAGTCTAGGCCCATGAGCCGCAAGAGGCCGAGTTGCGCTGTTACATTTGGCTTGTGTTGGTGTCCCAATTTGAATCGTCGACTGTGCTGAAACTCACTCGCTTCTCCTCTGGCGCAGCTTCAGTTTCGTTACCAGCATCGAGCACCACGAGCATAGCCTTGGCCGTGAACTCGTGTTTCACAGCAACCTCTTTGATCGAACTCACCGAAGCATCGGCAATAGCCTGCTGCTCGCTGTTGAGCTGGCTTGGCATTTTCTCTTTGATTTCCTCAAGATAGGAGGCTGCATCGTCCCAATCCTTAGCGTCCCAGTCGTCGCCATTCTCGGTCACGTCTTGGGCCAGTTCCTGAAGGGCATCGATAGGCTCTTTGGCCTTGTGAAACAGTTTGCAGGAATTCATCATGCACACAACCATGAGGCCTGCAAGCAATATGATAAATTTTTTCATTATGCGCTATTTTATATATGTTTGTTATTCTTCAGTTGGTTTGATTGAGTTCACATTGAGCATGAACGTGAAGGTTTGGCCCTTATAGTTGGTGAAGACGCCCTTGTAGCCCTTGGTGGGGCTGAAATATCCGTCGAAGTGGCCGGTATTCACACCATTGTCGCCCACCTCATCGAGCACCAGGCGGCCATCATGATCCAGTGTTCCATTGAGATAGAGCCTTCCATTGGGATATCTCGTGTAGTAGTAGTGGCCAGTAATTTTGGTATCGACACAGTTGATTTTCATTCCTACGCCATACTTTCCCACGGCTCCCGAGAGTTTGGCGGTCTCGTCTACGACTGGAGTCTCCTCCTCAACTGCAACGCTTTGCGCGGCAGCGCTGTCTTCATGTGCTTTATCGTGCTTGCACGAAGTCATGACTCCCAGCGCAACAACGGCGCAAAGCAAAAGCAATTTAAATTTCTTCATTTTAAGCATCGGTTTAATTCAAGCCTACTCTTTTGCGGATTTTCAGCATTCTCCTTTGTCATTATATTATCCAAGCTCCTTGATGTTTTGCTCGGGGCAACCGCCGCTACGGCAGCCCGTGCCCAAGCAGAAGCAAAAGCCAGTCATTGCCCAGTTAAAGTCGCAATCTTGTCGTTTAATTAAGCAATACAAAGGTAAAAAACAATGAGAAAATATCAAAATAAAAAAATTACGGCAAGTGAAAATTGCGCCACAGCGGCCCAACAGCAAATAGGCAGGACGCAGCCCTAGCGGCCCACTGTGTTGCAGGAAAGACATATCAATTGATTGTCAACATCGTCCCCAGCAACCCAACAAAACAAAAACCTGCATCTATCCTCTTAACATTCTATAAAATAGGAGGCATCATCGTCGTGATCCGGCACAAGACCGGCCCCCTACATGTCGGTTTAACCCATGGCAGGATATATGCGAGACCAAAAACTATAAAAAGCAAAAATGAACCGCCTCGATGCTTGAGGTAGTCCATTCTTGCAATCTTGTGAGGTGCCAGGGTGCACGCTTGATGCATCGAGCATCGCGAGGCAGGCCTGGCGAAGGCCCTTTCTACCGGCTCACACCCACTGCGGGGCGTGCCATGCCACTAGCACAATTAGGCGTTCTTGGCTTTCTCAACGATAGCCTTGAAGGCCTCGGGGTTGTTCATAGCCAGGTCGGCGAGCACCTTGCGGTTGATCTCGATACCAGCCTTGTGAAGCAAGCCCATGAGCTTAGAGTAAGAAAGGTCTTCAAGACGCGCAGCGGCGTTGATGCGCTGTATCCACAGTGCGCGGAAGTTGCGCTTCTTGTTCTTGCGGTCGCGATAGGCATAGGTAAGACCCTTTTCCCAAGTATTCTTGGCAACGGTCCACACGTTTTTGCGAGCGCCGAAATAACCTCTTGTAAGTTTTAAAATCTTTTTACGTTTAGCTCTTGAAGCAACGTGATTTACTGATCTAGGCATTTTTTAAATTGTTTTGAATGTTAGCGGCACCTCTTGCGATGTGCACTTGCAGGCGCTAAACACTCGGTTAATAAAAATGATTAAAAATCTCTTTGATTAATTGATAAACTTGCTGTGAAAGAATTACTTCTTGTTGAGGAGCAGACGCACCGAGTTGAGGTTGGCACGGTCTACGATACTAAACTTGCGCAGGTTCTTCTTGCGCTTTTTAGTCTTCTTTGTCAAGATGTGACTCTTGTAAGCATGTTTACGCTTAATCTTACCTGTTCCGGTAAAGGAGAACCTTTTTTTAGCACCGGAATTAGTCTTAACTTTTGGCATTTTTTTGAATTTAAATTAAAATGTTATTAATATAGGAGTCAGGCACTTACCAAGCCTGAGCTCCATTTTTTCATTCTTTGGGCTCGTCGGCGGCGGCGGGCTTTTTGGCGGCCTTCTTGCCGGCATCGGCGGCAGGCTTAGCCTTCTTGACAGTGGCCTTGGGCGAGATCATGATGGTCATGCGCTTGCCCTCGAGCACTGGCATCTGCTCGAGCTTGCCGTAGTCCTCCAGGTCGTTGGCAAAGCGCAACAAGAGCACCTCTCCTTGCTCCTTGAAGAGGATCGAGCGGCCCTTGAAGAACACGTAGCTTTTCACCTTGCAGCCTTCCTTGAGGAATTGGATGGCGTGCTTGAGCTTGAAGTCGTAGTCGTGCTCGTCGGTCTGCGGCCCGAAACGTATTTCCTTGACAACCACCTTGGTCGATTTAGCCTTCTGCTCCTTGAGGCGCTTGCGCTGCTGGAACTGGAACTTCTGGTAGTCCATCACGCGGCACACGGGTGGTGTGGCTTGCGGAGCGATCTCAATCAAGTCGAGACCCTGCTCGTCGGCTACACGTTGCGCTTTGGCTATGGGATAGATGCCTTCGGTCACGTTGTCACCCACCAGTCGCACCTCACGGGCGCGTATCTGGTCGTTGATAGCGTGGCTATCCTTATCCCTCTTATTGTTGCGGCCGCGGTTGAAATTGCGCGGTCCTTGCGGGCTTGGCCCACTGGGCCTGCGAGGCCCACTCCAAAATGGTTTTTTCTCCATCAAGAAAATTTAAAAGTTAAATATATAATAGGGCTTGCAGGGGCAATGTGCGCCCCTGTCAAGCCTAGGGGGTTGCTCTACAGTCAGAATTTGGTCTGCTCAGCAACCAGGGCATTAATCTTGGCTGCAAAGGTAGCAATTTTTTCGGTACCTTGCACACTTTGACCATCTTTTTCGCCCTGCTTGCGCACCGAAACTTCCTCGGCATTGGCCTCTTTCTCACCCACGACGAGCATATAGGGGATGCGCTTCATCTCGTTGTCGCGCACCTTGCGGCCTATTTTCTCGTTGCGGTCGTCGACGATCGTGCGTATGCCCTGAGCGTTGAGCTCCTGGGCCACGTGCTGAGCATAGTCGTTGAACTTCTCGCTGATGGGCAGCACCACAGCCTGGTCGGGAGCGAGCCACAGGGGCAGGTGGCCGGCGGTGTGCTCAAGCAGCACAGCCACAAAGCGCTCGAGCGAGCCAAATGGCGCGCGGTGTATCATCACGGGCTGGTGCTTCTTGTTGTCGGCGCCCACATACTCGAGGCCGAAGCGCTCGGGCAGGTTGTAGTCGACCTGTATTGTGCCCAGTTGCCAGCGGCGGCCTATAGCATCCTTGACCATGAAGTCGAGCTTGGGCCCATAGAATGCAGCCTCGCCGGTCACCTGCTTGGCATGCAGGCCTTTCTCCTCGCAAGCCTCGATGATGGCGCGCTCGGCCTTGTCCCACACCTCGTCGGTGCCCACATAGTGGTCTTTGTTGTTGGGGTCGCGCAGCGAGATTTGTGCCTCATACTCGAAGCCGAAGATCGAGAACACATGGGTGATGATGTCCATCACGTTGAGGAACTCCTGCTTGAGCTGGTCGGGCGTGCAGAAGAGGTGGGCATCGTCTTGAGTGAAGCTGCGCACACGGGTGAGTCCGTGCAGCTCACCGCTCTGCTCATAACGGCACACCGTGCCAAACTCGGCATAGCGCAGAGGCAGGTCCTTGTAGCTGTGAGGCGACACGCGGTAGATCTCGCAGTGGTGAGGGCAGTTCATGGGCTT
>OMUK01000052.1 GCA_900314215.1 uncultured Prevotellaceae bacterium | reverse complement strand
CGACTCATAAATCTACCCTTAATCGTGTATTGGATGATAGTTGCGGATTTTAGGTATTGAAACCACGCCACACTTGCCCTCCACAAAAAAAAATTCAATCCGTCTTCACCCTGAGGCAGTTTGCCCCGTTGCCCCCCCTTCTGAAAACTTCATTAAGGAGCAAGCTAAGGGTGCACTTCGAGCCGTTAAGGGCAATCCTCAATAATTCATAAAAACGGCGGGAGTGCTTGCCTATGTAAATGAAATTTTGCACATTTGCATTTGTCTTGCGGGCGGTAACACGCCCGCTGAGCCCCACTGGGTAAACCAAATGAACTCAAGTAGATGAATATGGATACACCTATTAGTATCGGTAGTAGTAAGATTGACATCGATTTATACAGAGATTTGCTTGCAGTCGACTCCACGTCGGGCAAGGAGCGCAAGTTGGCCGAGTGGCTCTCGAGCCGCCTTGCCCAGGGCTCGGCGTGCACCGTGAGAAAGATGGAGGTGGGCGATGGCACGCTCAACCTGCAACTGTCGTGGGGCACGCCCCGCGTGTTCTTCTGCACCCATCTCGACACGGTGCCTCCCTACATTTCTCCCGCGTTTGAGCCCACGCCCGGTGGCGACACCCTGGTGAAAGGGCGCGGCAGCTGCGACGCCAAGGGGCAAATCATGGCCATGTACACGGCCTGCCGCGAGCTGGAGCGAGAGGGGCTCTCGGGCTTCGCACTGCTACTACTCTCGGGCGAGGAAACCGGTTCGCACGGCGCCAAGGCCTATGCCAAGAGCCAACCGGGTGGCGACTGGGTGATCGTGGGCGAGCCCACCGACGGCAAGATGGTGGCTGCCAGCAAGGGCACCAAGGCCTACGACATCACCATCACCGGCAAGAGCTGTCACTCGGGCTACCCCGAGCAGGGCATCAACGCCATCGAGCTCTTCCTGGACTTTGCCAACCAGTTGCGCGCCACGCCGTTTCCCGTCGACCCCGTGATGGGTGCCACCACCTACAACATGGGCCGCCTCGAGAGCGACAACCCGCAAAACGTGCTGAGCGACAAGGTGCACCTGCGCCTTTACTTCCGCACCACCCAGGCTAGCGATGCCATGGTCGAGGCCACTCTCGCGGGCATGGCCAGCGAGCACATCCACATCGAGGCGCTGGGCGGCGACACCCCCATGAGCTACTCCACGCTCGAGGGCTTCGACACCACCACGGTGGCCTTTGGCAGCGACGCCCCGCGGCTCTACAATTTCAAGCACCGTGCCCTGTGCGGCCCCGGGTCGATACTGGTGGCTCACCAGCCCGGCGAGCAAGTGCTGCTGAGCGAGGTGGCACGAGCCGCCAGCCACTATGTGGCCATGTATAAGCAGATTGCTGCAAGCAGCTGTGATTGAATGGCGTGCAGTCGCGCGGGTGCTGAAATGCAAGATAACGATTTCATACAAGTATATAATTAATCAACTAAAAAATTACAGGAATATGAATCACACATCAACGATGAAAATTGTAATCAGCGGCTATGGCAAAATGGGCAAGATGGTTGAGCACACCCTTGCCGACCAAGGCATAGCCTGCGTGGCCAAGACCAACGACGTGGCTGCCATCGACGACGACGTGGCTCGAGATGCCGTGTGCATCGACTTCTCTACCCCGGCGGCATTTCGCGCCAATTATCCCCTGCTGGCACGCAAGTTCAAGGCCGTGGTGGTTGGCACCACGGGCTGGTACGACATCAAGCACGACGTGCTAGAGGCCTTCAAGCAGGCGGACACCACCCTCATCTGGGCATCCAATTTCTCGATAGGCGTGACGGTGATGACGGCAGCCGTGGGGCTCATCTCCAAACTGCTGGGCGCAGCCGGCGGCTACAGCCCCTACATCGTGGAGAAGCACCACATCCACAAGCTCGATGCCCCTAGCGGCACTGCCAAGACCCTGGCCGGCGAGGTGCAGCGTGGCATGGGCGTGGAGCCCACGATAGCCTCGGTGCGCGTGGGCGAGATAGCCGGCATACACACTGTGGGCTTTGAGAGCGCATGCGACCGCATCACCCTGGAGCACGAGGCATTCTCGCGCCAGGGCTTCGCCTCGGGCGCAGTGCTCGCCGCCAAGATGACCCTGAAGCTCGCGCCTGGGGTATATGATTTCCAAGAACTATTTGTAAACCAATTAAAATAAAAAATCTTTTATAAAATCATGCTGGATAATTTTTTACTGAAGGGTTGCGGCACCGCCCTGGTGACCCCCTTCAACGAGGACCAATCGATAGATTACGAGGCATTTGGCCGCATGGTGACCCGCCAAATCGACAACGGCATCGACTTCCTGGTGCCCCTGGGCTCCACAGCCGAGACTCCCTGCCTCGAGGACGACGAGAAAAAGAAAATACTGGCACTCACCAAGGAGCTGTGCCAAGGCCGCCCCGTGGTGGTGGGCGCGGGCACCAACTCGCTGAAAAAGACCATCGAGAATATCAAGATGCTGGAGCCCTACAACCCCGACGCCTTCCTGGTGGTGGTGCCCTACTACAACAAGCCCACCCAGGACGGACTGCTGGAATACTTCAGGGCCGTGTCGGAGTCGACCGATAAAAACATCGTGGCCTACAACGTGCCAGGCCGCACGGGCACCAACATGCTGGCCGAGACCACACTGCGTGTGGCCGAGCTGCCCAATGTGATTGCCGTGAAAGAGGCCTCGGGCAACATCGACCAGGTGCTTGAAATCAGAAAATACGCCCCGGCCAACTTCAGCGTGCTCAGTGGCGAGGACGGACAGACCTTCCCCTTGATGGCTGGCGGCGCCCAGGGCGTGATAAGCGTGGCATCCAACATCGCTCCGCACATGATGAGCCACCTGTGCCACTTGCTGCTGGCCGGCGAGATAGGCGAGGCCCTCGTGCTCGACAACAAGCTCAAGCCGCTCTACAAGGACTGCTTCGTTGAGAGCAATCCCATCCCCGTGAAGGGCGCCCTCTCGCTGCTGGGCCTGTGCAAGCCGCAGATGCGATTGCCGCTCACCAGCGCCACACCCGCCACAATGGAACTCATGAAGAAAGTGATAGGAGAGTACAAGTGATGGCAACGAGTGATAAAGAAAAATTCGCCGAGTTCTGCGGCCGGCTCGAGCGCGGCGAGGTGAGAGTGGCCGAGAAGAAAGACGGCGAGTGGGTAGTGAACCAGTGGGTGAAAGAGGAAATCCTGAAAGGCTTTGCCTGCGGGGAGCTCATCGACATGAGTCTGGGTCAATTCAACTTCTACGACAAGGATACCATTGCCCCGCGCGAGTTCTCGCTCGAGAGCAAGGTGCGCATCGTGCCCGGCGGCAGCAGCGTGCGTCGTGGTGCCTACCTGGCTCCCGGCGTGATTGTGATGCCCCCGGCCTACGTCAACATAGGCGCCTACATCGACAGCGGCACCATGGTCGACTCGCACGCCCTGGTGGGCTCGTGTGCCCAGGTGGGCAAGAATGTGCACCTGGCAGCTGCCTCGCAACTGGGCGGCGTGCTTGAGCCAGTGGGCGCCCTGCCCGTGATTGTGGAGGACAACGTGTTTATAGGCGGCAATTGCGGCATCTACGAGGGCACCATCATCGAGCAGAATGCGGTGATAGGCACTGGCGTGGTCATCAACCGCTCGACCGCTATCTACGACGCCACTACCGGCGACTACATCCATCCCAACGACAAGGGCCAGGTGGTGGTGCCCGCCGGCGCTGTGGTGGTGGCTGGCAGCCGCCCCATCGTGAGAGGCCCTGGCAAGGAGGCTGGCGTGCATCTCTACACTCCCGTGATTGTGAAATACCGCGACGAGAAAACCTCGAGTGCGATCACCCTAGAAGATTTATTGCGATGAACGACGAGTACAAATCATTGTTTTCGGCCGACACGGCATCATTCATGCGCTCGCCCGTGCGCGAGATCTTCAAGCGCGTGGATTTGAGCAAGATATACTCTTTTGCCGGCGGCTATCCCTCGCCCGATGCTTTCGACCTCGAGGGCATCAGGCAGTTTGCCTGCCAGATTATCGACACCGTGGGCAGCAAGGCATTTCAGTACAACGCCACCCAGGGCACGCCCGAGCTGCGCCAGGCCTTGAGCGACCGCTACGGCGTGTCCGTGGAGCGGGTGCAAATCACCACCTCGTCGCAGCAGGGCATCGACGTGTGCACCCGCGTGCTGGTCGACCCCGGCGACGTGGTGCTCACCAGCAATCCGTCGTATCTGGGCGCCCTGCAGTCGTTCCGCTCCTACCGCGCCACCATCGTGGGCGTGGGCCACAGCGACGACGACAACGAGTTCAGGCAGGCCTATGTCGATGCCATCGAGCGATGCCTGAGCCAGGGAAAGAAAATCAAGTTTCTCTACATGATTCCCGATTTTCAGAATCCCTCGGGCGAGACGCTCTCGCTCTCGCAGCGCAAGATTCTGGTAGAGCTGGCCCGGCACTATGGCTTCCTCATCGTTGAAGACAGCCCCTATCGCGAACTGCGCTACCGCGGCGCGACGGTGCCCACCATCTACTCGCTCGACCCCGACCGTGTGCTGCACTTGGGCTCCTTCTCCAAGATACTGGCGCCCGGTCTGCGCGTGGGGTGGATATTAGGCAACCCTGCGGTGCTTGAGCAAATCTACGTGTGCAAGCAGTCGCTCGACCTGTGCCCGCCCGTCTTCGACCAGTATATCGCCACCCGGTTTGTGACCTCGGGCCGCATCGATGCCAACATTGAGAAAATCAAAGCCTTGTATAGCGAGCGTTGCGAGGGCATGCAACGCTTGCTGGCACAGTATATGCCCCAGGGCGTGACATGGACCCACCCCGACGGCGGCCTCTTCTTGTTCTTGACCATGCCCCGGGGCTTTGACTCGGTCAAGTTCTACGACCGTGCCCTCGACAATGGCGTGGCCTATGTGGCCGGCTCATTTTTCCACACCGATGGCGGCGGTCTCAACACCATGCGCCTCAACTTCTCGTTTATGACACTCGACCGCATCGACAAGGGCCTGCAACTGCTTGCCCGCCTCATCAAGGAGGAGCTCGCCGAGTTGAAACTTCAATAAATTACAACGTCAACAAAATAAAACCCGAAAATATGAAATTATACAAATTCCATGGCGCCGGCAACGACTTCCTGATCGTGGATGAGCGCCAAAACAAAGTTGACCTCTCGCAAGAGGAAATCGTGCACCTGTGCGACCGCCACACGGGCTTCGGCTCCGATGGCCTCATGGTGATCGACAACAGCCCCAGCGCCGCCTTCAAGATGCAATTTTACAACCCCGACGGCACCTCGGGCATGATGTGCGGCAACGGCGGCCGCTGCATCTCGGCTTTTGCCGCCATGACCAGCGACGACGGCAAGGCCAAGCACTTCGTCTTTGAGGCCCCCGATGGCATGCACGAGAGCTGGATTGAGTCGGGCCCCGACAAGGATGCCATGGGTTGCGTGACCCGCGTGGTGCGCCTGAAGATGAGCGATGTGAAGGAGTTTAAGAAATACGACGACAAGAGCTACTTCTTCAACACCGGCGCCCGCCACTTTGTGACTACAGTCGACGATGTGGCCCACACCAATGTGTATGCCCACGGCCGTGCCTACCGCTATTTCGACACCCGCTTTGCTCCCGAGGGCGTGAATGTGGACTTTGTGCAGGTGAAGGACGGCGTGCTGCACGTGCGCACCTATGAGAAAGGCGTGGAAGACGAGACTCTGGCCTGCGGCACCGGCATTGTGGCCACTGCCCTGGCCGCCTACATGATGGGTGTGGCGCCCGAGAGCCTGGAGAAGGGCGTGGTGCGCTATGCCGTGCAAGCCCGCATCAGTTTGCTCCACGTCGAGTTTGAGCCTGTGAAGAAGCCCAGCGGCGACGTCGCCTTCAACAATATCTACCTCACCGGCCCGGCCACCTTTGTGGGCGAAGTCGAGGTGAACCTGTAACGGCGCGCCCCGCCTTGTGCGACCTCATCATGCGGCACTCCCTTTCACAGCGGGTAGCGCCGCATTTTTAGTTTTCCGTGCGCAATAGCCCTTCTTTTCTTTTTGCACAGGGGATGAGGAAGGTTGAAGGAGTTGAAATGAGGGCTTTGGAGAATTTTTTGTAACTTTGCAGTCCTGTAATAGAGAGATATATTTTTGTTGTGGAATTAAAAGAACTGTGTGATTTCTTCAACAACAAGGCACGCATCGCCGCAATCAAGAAAATGATTACGGCGACGCGCAATCGTGTCGTGCTTGTTGATGGGCTGGCGGGCTCGGCCTCGTCGATGCTCTTTGCCCGGCTGCCGCGCTTGGCAGCCCCCTACCTGATTATAGCCAACGACCTCGACGAGGCAGGCTACATCTACAACGACCTGTGCCAAATCAACGGCGAGCACGAGGTGCTCATCTTCCCCTCGGGCTTCAAGCGCGACATCAAGTATGGCCAGGTGGATGCCCCCAATGCCATCTTGCGCACCGAGGTGCTCAACCAGTGGTACGACAACAAGGACCTGCGCTGCGTGGTCACCTATCCCGAGGCGCTGGCCGAGAAGGTGGCGTCGCGCCAGGTGGTCGACAAGACCACCATCACCCTGCAAGTGGGTGCCACCGTCGACCTCACCGAGACGGCCGCCAAGCTGCGCGACTTTGGCTTCCACGAGGTGGATTACGTGTATGAGCCAGGCCAGTTCAGCGTGCGCGGCAGTATTCTCGACGTGTATAGCTACAGCAACGAGCTGCCCTACCGCGTCGACTTCTTCGGCGACGAGATCGACAGTTTGCGCACCTTCAACGTCGAGACCCAGCTCAGCGACGAGAAGCTCGACAGCATCTCGATAGTCAACAGCAACGCCAGCGACATCAACCAGGGCACCTCGCTGCTCGAGTATATCCAGGACGACACAGTGCTCGTGTGCCGCGACGTGGAGTGGCTCAAGACCCGCGTGAAGGCCATAAGCGAGGAAACCCTGTCGCAAAACGCCCTGGTGGCCGACGAGGGCGACCCCGACGCCATGAAGAAGGTGGTGAACGTCGACACCTTCATGATGAAGCTCAACGGTTTTCGCCGCCTCGACTTCGCCTATGGCGAGAGTGCCGGCAAGGCCGACGTGAGGCTGCGCTACCATTGCACGCCTCAGGGCATTTTCCACAAGAATTTCGACCTCATCAGCGAGTCGTTCCACAACTTCATGGAGCGCGGCTACAAGATCATGATACTCAGCGACTCGCCCAAGCAGATTGAGCGCTTGCGCACCATCTTCGACGACCGTGGCGACAAGATCGCCTTCACCCCGGTGAGCAAGACGCTGCACGAGGGCTACGTCGACGACGACCTCAGGCTGTGCGTCTTCACCGACCATCAAATCTTCGACCGCTTTCACAAGTATAGCCTCAAGAGCGACCGTGCCCGCAGCGGCAAGTTGGCGCTCTCGATCAAGGAGCTCAACTCTATCGAGGTGGGCGACTACATCGTGCACGAGGACCACGGTATCGGCAAGTTTGGCGGCCTGGTGCGCACCAAGATCAACGGCACCATGCAGGAGATGATCAAACTCATCTACCAGAATGGCGACATCATCTTTGTCTCGATTCATGCCCTGCACAAGCTGTCGAAATATCGCGGCAAGGAGGGCGTGGAACCCCGATTGAGCAAGTTGGGCAGCGGCGCGTGGAACAAGATGAAGTCGCGCACCAAGAGCAAACTCAAGGATATAGCGCGCGACCTGATCAAGCTCTATGCCAAGCGGCGCGAGGAGAAAGGCTTCGCCTTCAGCCCCGACGGCTACTTGCAGCAGGAGCTTGAGGCGTCGTTCATCTACGAGGACACCCCCGACCAGCTCAAAGCCACCCAGGCCGTGAAGGCCGACATGGAGAAGCCGCGCCCCATGGACCGCCTGATATGCGGCGATGTGGGCTTCGGCAAGACCGAGGTGGCCATTCGTGCCGCTTTCAAAGCGGCTGTCGACGGCAAGCAGACGGCTGTGCTGGTGCCCACCACGGTGCTCGCCTTCCAGCACTACCACACCTTCACCGAGCGCCTCAGGGACTTCCCCGTGCGTGTCGACTACCTGAGCCGTGCCCGCAAGCCCAAAGAGGTGAAGCAGGTGCTCGCCGACCTCGAGTCGGGCAAAATCGACATCATCATCGGCACCCACAAGCTCATAGGCAAGCGCGTGAAATTTCACGACTTGGGCTTGCTGGTGATCGACGAGGAGCAGAAGTTTGGCGTCTCGACCAAGGAGAAACTCAAGCAGCTCAAGACCAACGTCGACACCCTCACCATGAGCGCCACCCCCATACCGCGCACCCTGCAGTTCTCGCTCATGGGCGCCCGCGACTTGAGCGCCATCACCACGCCGCCAGCCAACCGCTATCCCATCCTCACCTCGGTGTGCACGCTCGACGACGACATCGTGAGCGAGGCCATCAACTTCGAACTCTCGCGAGGCGGCCAGGTGTTTTTTGTCAACAACCGCATCGAGCTCTTGCCCACGCTCGAGAACATGATACACCGCGTGGTGCCCGATGCCCGCGTGGTGGTGGGTCACGGCCAGTTGCCGCCCGAGGAGCTCGAGAAGCGCATCATCGCCTTCAACAACCACGACTACGACGTGCTGCTCTCTACCACCATCATCGAGAGCGGCATCGACATGCCCAATGTGAACACCATCATCATCAACAATGCCCAGAATTACGGCCTGAGCGACTTGCACCAGCTGCGCGGCCGCGTGGGGCGCAGCAACCGCAAGGCATTCTGCTACCTCATGGTGCCGCCTGGCAAGCCCCTCACCGCTGTGGCACGTCGCCGCCTGCAGGCTATCGAGAGCTTCAGCGACCTGGGCTCGGGCATACACATTGCCATGCAGGACCTCGACATACGCGGTGCCGGCAACCTGCTGGGCGCCGAACAGAGCGGTTTCATCGCCGATTTGGGCTATGAAACCTATCAGAAGATATTGAAGGAGGCCGTGCTGGAGTTGAAAACCGAGGAATTCGCCGATACTTTCGCCGAGCAAGAAGCCGAAGAATCGAAGATTTCGGGCGAAGACACCGAGTATGTGAGCGACTGCACCATCGACACCGACATGGAGCTCATGTTCCCCGCCAGCTATGTGGCACAGGAGAGCGAGCGCATCAATCTGTATCGCGAACTCGACGGCATGGAGAGCCAGCAAGAGGTGGAGGGATTTGAGGCACGCTTGCGCGACCGCTTCGGCGAGATACCCGACGTGGGCAAGGAGTTGATACGCATCGTGCCGCTGCGCCGCGTGGCGCGCACCCTGGGCATCGAGAAAATCGCCCTCAAGCAGGGCCAGATGTACCTCTACTTTGTGGCTAGCGAGAATGTGGCCTATTACCAGTCGAAGGCCTTCGGCCGCATCTTGAGCTACTTGCAACAGAACCCCAAGCGGTGCAAGATACGCGAGGTGAATGGCAAGCGCAGTTTCCGCATCGACAATGTCACCACCGTGCTTCAAGCTCTCGACATCCTGCGCACTATCCAGACGATGCCCGTGAGCTAAATGCCACTGGCAGGGCGCTGCCCTTATAGCCGTCAGAATTAAGAGGTTGCGTCAGGTGGTGGGGATGGTCGACCAGTAGAGGGGGATGAGGTCGGGATTGGGCGCGGCGCCTGGAGTCCACACGTCGGGGGCAATCACGATTTTATCGGGATTGGGGTTGAGCCAGGCGGCCCACCAGCTGATGAGCGTGTTGCATATCACGTGGTGGCGGGCGTGGTACAGGTAGGGCAGCAACGAGGTCTCACTGCTGGCCGGGTAACCCACAATGTCGTGTTTTGCGCCCTGGAAGTTGAGGTGCTCCTTGGCCCAGTCCACGCTGGTGGTGAACACGTAGAAGTGGGCTTGGCTCTCGGCGGCGAGCACGCTGGCTATGGCCCAGTTGTAGTAGTCGGGCGTGCAGGTGCACTCCTTGCTCTGCGGGTTGTGGATGTGCATCACCACCGTTTTGCCCTGGTCGAGCATGTTGACCATGCTTTGCGATCGTGCAGGCAGCAACTTGGCGGGCACCGAGAAGGCCTCTCGTATCTCCTGGGCTGCCGACTGGAAATATTTCTCGCTTTGCCAGTTGCCGTCGAAGTAAGTGTCGGTTTTATCGAATATTTTCTTGTTGTAGCGCAATTCCGCAGTCTCCTTGAAGACGATTCCATCGGTTTTTTTGAGCTTCGACAGCAGGCGGCTCTTCAAGCTGCCGCGGCCGAAGCGTGCCAGCTGCTCGGGTGTAGCCTTGAGGAAATAGGGCAGACGGAATTGTGCCTGTATCCACTTGCCGTCGGGCACATCGAGGCGTGCCTCGCTGTCGTGCTGGTGCAACTCCAGGTAGAAGGCGTATTGAAACATTTGCTGGGCGGTGCTGCCGCTTATTTTTACGATATTCATCTCTTATTGGCATTAAAACCACAGGTAGAAATTCTCGAGAGGGAGCTTGGCTGTGGCTACGATAATTCCGATTTTTTCGTTGGTGAAGCTTTGTCCACGCTGGGCATGGCGCTCGCAGTCTTGCCACAGTTGCCACAATCGCTTGTCTTTGCTCAAGTTGCGCATGATGATCACCCCCTCGCTCTCAATCACCGAGTAGAGAAAATGCTCGATTGTTTCGTAGTCGGATTCATCGGGGATATCGTTGACGAGTGCAAAGTGGCGCTCCTCCTTGCCGCGGGCTGCCTGATAATGCGCGATGACTGCGCTGGCGCTGCCCGAGTGCTCGATGCGGTCGCTATAGGGCTTGAGCACGTCGATTACCACCGGGTGCTCGCCCAGTTGCGGCTCGTAGAGGTAGAGGCGCGAGCTGCTTGCCGGCAGCAGCATGCAGGTGGCCGAGATGCCATATCTCGTGCCAAATTGCACGATGTGGCGGGGATTGAAGTAGTTGACGATGCGGAAGAGCATCTTGGCATTTTTGCGCGATATCACGCGCGGATGGCGCAGGTGGTGGCGCGTGGCGTCGATCACGTGCTGGCGCAGGGCGTCGATGCGCTCATAGCTGTAATAGGGCAGACGCTCGCCCAGCACGTTGCACACAAAGTTGAAGGCAAACGGCGAGTGAATGCCAAAGCCGGCACTACGGTGGTGCCGGCTCAATGCAGTTCTGAATCTATAGATGCGCCCCATGATGCTGTTGCGGGGTTAGGCTTTGGTTGATGGCTCGGGGGCTGTGCCCTGCTTGCGGCGCGACTTCACCACATTGGCACCTACGGCAACCACCACAAGCACCAGTATGGCCACGATGGCGCCGGTGGCTAGGCCGTTGGTCTTGGTCACCTCGTCGGGCTTGAAGGTCATCACGATGGTGTGGTCGCCGGCAGGCACCTGCATGGCGCGCAGCACATAGTTCACGCGGCCCAGCTCCACGGGTTTGCCGTCGACAGTGGCTTTCCAGCCCCAGGGGAAGTAAATCTCGCTGAACACGGCCAGGCCGCCCTTGGCGCTGTGGCTCTTAAACTTGAGCTCATTGGGCTCGTAGCTGGTCTCGATGATGGTGTCGCCAGGGCTCACAGGCTTCGCTTGGCCCAGCACTTTGCTGAATTGCTGGTCGGCCACGGCGCTGGTCTTGGGGTTGAAGTTGTCGAGAAATGCCATCTCCTTGTCGGCGTTGGGCACATAGGTGATGGAGTCGACAAACCAGCCATTGCCGCAGGCGGCGGGGTTGGTGATCACCGTCTTGTCGTCGGCCTTGATATACTTGGTGTTGAGCATGTTCCACACGCCCATCTTGTTGAACTCGATGCCGCCTTGAGGCGACTGCGGGATGTTGAGCTGGTTGCCCTTGGTGAGCTGGCGGTCGATGAGGTCGTTGTAGCGGGCCAGTTTGGCAGGATGATAGCCGCCCACAGTCTTGTGGTAGTAGGATGGGGTAGCCGACGTGAAGTTTTGCACGTCGAGCACGCGGTAGTTGCTCTTGTCGCGCAGTATCTGCTTATCGGCCTGGGTGGCCTGGATTTGCACAGCGGGAATGTCGTCTTTGGCCACAAACGAGTCGCTGTCGATGTAGCGCTTGTTGACCAAGTACATGTCGACGAGCACCACGGCGGCGATTGCCAGGGTGGGAGCGGCTGCGGGAGCCTTAAACCAGCCCTTGAGATAAGCCAGGCATATTGCGAAGCCCACCACGATGAAGCCCAGCGAGCGCCATGCGTCGCTGCTCACCAGCGAGAGTCGTATCGTGTTGATGGCCGAGCGCAGGCCCGCCGGCTCCTGGCCGCCCAGCTGGCTGGCAATCTGGGCCAGCGTGCCGCGGTCACGCTCGGGCATGTTGCCAAAGATGCTGGGGAAGATGGCAAAGAGCAGGCACAGGCCGGCCCCCACGCCAAACGAGGCGTAGAGCGCCCGCTTGTGGCGGGTCAAGAAGTCTTTCTCGGTAAACATCTTGTAGGTGCCCAGGGCTGCCAGCAGCGGCATGGTGATCTCGGCGATGATAAGGATGCTCGACGGGGTGCGGAACTTGTTGTAGAGCGGGAAGTAATTGACAAAAAGATCGGTGAATCCGGTGAAATTGCCGCCCCACGAGAGCAGGATCGAGAGCACGGTGACTGCCAGCAGGCCCCACTTCACAGGGCCTTTCACCACGATGCAGCCCAGCAGGAATAGCACGCATATGAGCGCGCCCACATATACCGGGCCGTTGGTCATGGGCTGGTCGCCAAAGTACTGGGTGAAGTATTGCAGCGCCTGACGGTTGACTTGGCCCGCCTGGTCGTCGAAGTCGCCATTGTTGTCCATCGACTCAAATTTCGACGTCTTGTCGAGAGTCATGGGCACGTTCACAATCTTGCTGGGGTTGTTCTCGTCGCGGGTGGGCTTGAGCGAGGCGCCGCCCTTCACGTTGGGCACCATCAGGGTGAAGGTCTCCCCCTTGCCATAGCTCCACATGTTGATGTAGTCGCGGTCGAGGCCGCCGTTGTTGTTGGTTTCGGCCTGCTTCTTCTCGCCCTTGATGGGGGTGAGGTCGCTGTGGCCGCCGCGCATGGTCTCCTTGGCGTACTTGTTGCTCAAGTACAGGTTGGGGGCGTTGGCCACGATGGCCAGGCCGCCGGCCACTGCCAGGGCGAGCGTTGCCACAGCCCAGGCGGCTATTTTCTTGTCCTTGATGGCTTTGCACAGGTAGGCGATCACGAGCGCTATCATGATGAAGCCCGAGTAGTAGGTCATCTGCACGTGATTGCTCATGAGCTGCAGGGCGGCGAAGAGTGCCGTCACGGCGGCTCCGCCCAGCCACTTGCCGCGGTAGCACATCACCACGCCGGCTATTGTGGGCGGGATGTAGCACAGGGTGAGCAGTTTCCATATGTGGCCTGCTCCCATGATGATGAAGAAGTAGCTCGAGAAGCCGTACCCGATAGCGCCCAGCACGGCATAGTACCACTTCATGTCGAAGGCGAGCATCAAGATGAAGAAGCCGAGCATGAGCATGAAGAGCCAGCTCACGTATTCGGGCACGCCCAAGAACTTGAGCGAGTACACGTTGGCAATCTTGCCAAGTATCTTGCTGCTGCTGTAGCTGGGCGAGATTTGGAAGGTGGGCATGCCGCCAAATAGGGCGTCGGTCCAGCGGGTGTCCTCGCCAGTCTTGTCGTGATACTGCGAGGCCTCGTGGCCGTTGGCAAGACCGGCGGTCATGTCGTCTTGCTGCATCACGTCGCCATTGAAGTCGTTGGGAGCGAAGTATATCCACGATATCACGAAAAAGACGAGTATCGAAATCACAAAGGTGATGAGATTTTTCACCTTTACTATGCCAAATAGGCTTTTGTTCTGCTGATTGCTTTCCATTTATGTGAGTTTGATTTTTTTCTTGCCGAAATTTTGCTCAAAATTACACAAATTTCCAAAACTACGCAATGTTGCGCTATTTTCAGCCCAAAAACTTGGGGGAGACGTGAGGCGCTATTTCACGGGCAGGGTGAGCTGCCGGGTGAGGCCGGTGCGGGCATCTGTCACCTTGATGTGGATGGCACCCTGCTTGGTGCCGGCCTGCACGGTGACCACGAGCTTGCCGCCGAAGAGCTTCATCCTGGGCTGGGCAAACGACTCGAGCGAGGTGGCGTCGCCGTTGCACATGGCGCGCAGCTGGCCTGCGCCTGTCACGGTCACCTGCATCTCGTCGTCGGCCTGAGGCAGCTCGGTACCCCGGGCGTCGACGAGGCTCACGGTGATGTAGGCCAGGTCGTTGCCGTCGGCTTTGAGCCAGGCGCGGTCGTTCTCGAGCTTGATGGCATGGGCCTTGCCCGCGGTGCGCACCACCGCCTGGGCGGCTTGGTGGCCCGCGCTGTCGTAGGCCACCACTTTCACCTCGCCGGGCTCATAGCGCACGTTGTCCCACATCAGGCGGTAGCGGGTGGCACGCAGCTTGGCCTCCTCGGGGGTTGAGGGGTGCTGGTTGTCGACCTTCAGGCCCGATTGCTTCTTGAGGCGGCCCTGCGACTTGCCGTTGATGTAGAGCTCGGCCTCGGGATAGCTGGTGTAGACGTAGACGGGCGTCACCTGTCCCTCGCGTCCCGGCCACGTCCAGTGGGGCAGGATGTGCAGGGTGTGGTCGCGCGTGTTCCACACCGAGCGGTACAGGTAGTAGCGGTCCTTGGGCAGTCCGGCCAGGTCCATGATGCCGAAGTAGCTGCTGCGGCTGGGCCAGTACTCGTCGTAGGGCGAGGGCTCGCCCAGGTAGTCGTAGCCCGTCCACACAAACTGGCCTATGGTGTAGCGTTTGTCCTCCTGGGCAATGAAGTCTTCCTCGGGCAGATTGCTCCACGAGCACCAGTTCACGTCGTAGCTTGAGCACTGGCCGTCGCTCGCGGCCTTGACCACGCCCCACTCCACGGGGAAGTGATACACACCGCGGCTGCTCACCGTCGACGCCGTTTCTGAGCCCAGCAGGAAGCCCGTGTGCAGTTGCCGCATGTTGCGGTCGTACTTATAAACGCGGTAGTTGAAGCCTGGCACGTCCATCACCTGGGCAAAGCCCGAGTGCAACGCCTCGTCGGCGCGGTCCATGCCCTGGGTCACGGGGCGGCTGGGGTCGAGCTTGTGGCACAGGTTCTGCAGGTGCTCGGCTATCACCCGGCCCTCGTAGCTCCACTGCTCGGGTATCTCGTTGCCTATGCTCCACATCACTATCGACGGGTGGTTGCGGTTGGCCTCGATGAGATTGGTGATATCGCGGTCGCTCCACTCCTTGAAGAAGCGGGCATAGCCATTCTTGCACTTGGGATATATCCACATGTCGAAACTTTCGGCCATGACCATCATGCCCAGCGAGTCGCACACCTGCATCTGCATCTGCGAGGGCGGGTTGTGCGAGGTGCGTATGGCATCGGCGCCCATGTCCTTGAGCTGCTTCACCTGGCGTATGAGGGCGGCCTTGTTGAGCGCTGCACCCAGCGGGCCCAGGTCGTGGTGCAGGCACACGCCCTTGATCTTGCGGCTCACGCCATTGAGCTGGAAGCCGTGCAGGGAGTCGATCGCGATGGTGCGGATGCCGGTCTTCAACGACTGCTGGTCGACGACGCCGTTGCTGTCGCGCAGCGTCAAGTCGATGGTGTACAGATAGGGCGTCTCGGGGCTCCACAGCTTGGGATTGTCGACAGTGAGCTTGCCCGTGGTCGTGCCGCCGGTGCCCGCATCGACTGCAACATTGCTGTTGCTCACCACATTGCCCTGGGCGTCTTTCACACTCAGGTAGAGCCACATCTCTCGCGGGCGCTTGCCCTCATAGCCCACCGTCCAGGATACTGTGGCCCGCTGTGCGCTGGCCCGCTCGGTGACGAAGGCTGTCTTCCACAGGTCGATGTGAGCCTCGGGCATCACCTCGAGGCTGACGGGGCGGT
Source organism: uncultured Prevotellaceae bacterium (assembly GCA_900314215.1). Lineage (GTDB taxonomy): Bacteria > Bacteroidota > Bacteroidia > Bacteroidales > Muribaculaceae > Sodaliphilus. Next base: position 35,923 of record OMUK01000052.1, on the reverse strand, counting down.
AGAGGCCTGCGCCGGGATACCAGCGGCTGCTCTCCTCCACGTTGTCGAGCGACACGTCGATGCGGTTGTCGCCAGCCGTCACATAAGGCGTGATGTCGACACGGAATGGCGTGTAGCCATAGGCCCAACCGCCGGCCCGGTGGCCGTTGACATAGACGGTGGGCTCGGCCATGGCGCCGTCGAAGTTGAGCACCACGTGCTGGTCGGCCTTGGGGGCGATGTTCACGCTGGTGGTGTAGTATCCCTTGCCCAGCCAGGGCAGGGCGCCCGAGCGGCCGCTCTTCTCGGTCTTGGCAGTCTCGCCGTTTTGCTCGATGGCCACGTTTTGCAGGTCCCATTTTTTGTCAAACGGGCCGGCGATGGCCCAGTCGTGAGGAACCGACACACGCTGCCAGTGGATGCTGTCGCGCGAAAACTGCCACGAGTCGAGGTCTACCACCTGGCGCGGGGCAGCGGCATGGCCATGTGCGCTCATGCACAGGAGTGCCAGCACAGGAATGATATGCTTGATTTTCATGCAATAATGAGTGTTAAGCGTTTGCTAATCTTTAAATTGTTGCAAAATTAGCAAAAATTCAAGTCACTTTGTCCTACTTATTTCCCTAAAAGACACAACCTGCATAAAAAGAAATCACCACTGCGGCCATTTCTCAATATTGCACTCCCTTGCCATGCCACAATGCCTATCGTGCATCAACCAGTGGTGACCATTATTGTGCCTGCCCACTATATGTTAAAAGCAAGGCCGAACCAGTTGCTACGTGATTCGGCCCGAAAAAAAACTATGTGTGTAATTTTGATCGATGTGTTTTACACATCGGCGTCAGCGCTATTTGGCCCCTTCCTGCACAAAAAGAAGGTTACCATAGTACACCGGCAAGCCATCAGAAAAAGAAACGTCAACATAGTGGGTAATGCTGTCATTAGGCAAGAACGTGATGTCGACCCTCTGGCCATCTCTTTTCACAAAGTCCTCTGGATTCTCTACATCTACCCAACTTGACCAAACCAAGGACGAAGACTGCTCCATATAGGCCTCCTGAACCGTGAGTTTCAAGCTTTCTGGATCATTCATTTTCATCACAAATGTGAAATTGCCACCCTGCTGTGGCACAATATAGTATTGCTGCTCGTTAATTTGCTTTGACTTATAAGAAACCTTCTCCCATTTTATTTTTACAGGGCCATCAGGCACTTGATCATCGTCACTACACGAGACCAGTATCAAGCCTGCAATCACAAGCATTAAATAAATTATTTGTTTCATCTTTGTGTTTGTATTTTATCGATTAAATTGAAAATTATAAATCATTTTTATATCCTTATTGTAGGATCGCACACTTTCGCCGTCATAAAAATTAAAAATATCAGAATAGACCCAAACTAAGTGATCAGTACTACTCGAATACTCAGAACCGGGAACCTTTTCATATAAAAAAGACTGACCCCAACCAATGTCCAAATGAATGTATTCTGTAATTTCGTCATAGTTGTAGTCGTTTAACACAGTGTTTTCTACAAGATTTCCTTCATCATCATAGGTCCGATATTCCTTTTTGATTATCTTATAGCCATCTGCAACCCAAGCATGCCCTTCAGAGGAGCCTGCTCCTCTCATATAAACTGGGATTCCCAATCCAACTTGACTTCTAACTAATTCTTTGTCAAAACCCGACTTGGTATTATATGTATATCCCAATCTTGAAAACACTTTTTTTGCTTTTTCAAAGTTTGCACTATTATCGCTTGGATATTTTATTCCAAGGCTTGTACCTATAAGATACAGCAGGTGAGAGGCAGCATCAGTTGCAGTAGTTCGGTAAATTTCCTTTCCAGTAGCAGCTGTAATCAAATCCCAATTCAGCATTTCCCCACTTATTTCATTAGGATATTTGAAATAATTGACGATTTGCCCCATTGCAACAGTTACGCAGCCCATATTTCTAGCTCCTTTATATGATGGATATTTATCGCACAATGCCTCATTAAACGGGAATCCCTGGTGCCAGCAAGTGGACAGGAGTGGGCCATAGTTGGCCAAAACGATAGTGTTCTCAGTTGTTGTTCCATCACCTTTGTCAGGGTTAAACGCATTTGAGGATATGACCGAAGCTTGATATTCTTTTACAGTAGTAAGCAGATATTGAAGATCGCTACTGTTTTCATCAAAAGATCCCTCTGGGGATGCAAGGTAAACATTTGCTCCATCACGCTTGTCGGCAGACACAACGGCATAACCGCCCTGATTTGCAAAATTTATAATGTAAACCCCTTCCTGCTTCTTTGCCTCATCATTAGCCGTGCCAGCCAAAACGCGTTTTCTCACTCGAGCCTGCTTAGCATTGGTGGTAACATTTCCCTCTAAATTGTTGAGGAAAGCGACAGCCCTTTTAATAGCTTGACCTTCAGGAACAAGATAAGATGAGTCTACTACGGCTGGTGAGCTCTTGGAGGCCAAGAACTCATCATCTGAACTATTGCATCCCACCAGAAAAGATGCAACCATACTAAGAAGAAATAAAAATCTTAAATTTTTCATTAAGTTGTTTTTTTAGGGTGGATATTGCTGCATGAGCAGCTTGTGCTTAAGATTTGTATTAATTCTGTTGCAAGGTAGCACATAATTTTTAAATATGCAAGTTTTCTTGCGGAAATTATGCAAAATCTTTCTAGCTGGGGCAATTGTGATAGAAAATAGTTAATTAACAATAATTATAATTAATTTAAATTAAATATTTATTGAAACTATTGGGCCCAATAAGGGCCTGGAGCCCCACATTGTTGCAAGAATGGAAAAGAATCACTACCTTTGCAACGCAAAACGACAGAGGGGGCCATTGAGGTTCTCTCATTTTTATTATATTACGAGCTACACAACATGATTGACAAGCAACAACTTGCTCAAGTGATTAACGAGGCGCTCGAGGGCACCCAGCTGTTTCTGGTGGATGTGACGGTGAGCGCCGACAATGTGATAGAGGTCAACATCGACAGCATGGGCGACGTGACCATCGACGACTGCGTGATGGTGAACGACAAGGTGCTGGCCGCCTTCGACCGCGACAAGGGTGAGGACTACGAGCTCACCGTGGGCAGCTACGGCATCGCCGAGCCCTACAAGGTGCACGAGCACTACCTCAAGAATGTGGGCGGCCCCGTCGAGGTGCTCACGCGAGCCGGCGAGAAGCTCAAGGGCACCCTCAAGGCTGCCGGCGATAGCGACTTCACCGTGACCGTGCTCAAGAAAGTGAAGCTCGAGGGCAAGAAGCGCCCCGAGATGGTGGAGCAGGATGTGACCCTGGCCTATGATGAAATTAAATACACTAAAAATATAATTACAGTTTAAAGAAAACTATGGCTGCAAAGAAAATGGAAGAAACTGTCGACATGGCCGACAGATTTGCGGAATTCAAGGAACTCAAAAACATCGACAAGACCACGATGATAAGCGTCCTGGAGGAGTCGTTCCGTAGCGTGCTGGCTAAGATGTTTGGCACCGACGAGAATTTCGACGTCATCATGAACCCCGACAAGGGCGACTGCGAGATTTACCAGAACCTCGAGATCGTGAACGACGGCGAGGTTGAGAACCCCAACAGGCAGATAGGCCTCACCGACGCCCGCAACGACAAGGACAACCCCGACCCCGACTGCGAGGTGGGCGAGGACCACACCCGCAAGATCGACTTTGCCTCGTTTGGCCGCCGCGCCATCCTGAACCTGCGCCAGACGCTGGCCAGCAAGATTCTCGACCTGCAGAAGGATGCCGTCTACACCAAGTTCAAGGACATGGAGGGCGAGCTCGTGAGCGGCGAGGTCTACCAGGTGTGGAAGCGCGAGGTGCTGCTGCTCGACGACGACAAAAACGAGCTGCTGCTGCCCAAAGACCAGCAGATACCCACCGACATCTACCGCAAGGGCGAGACCGTGCGCGCCGTGATCTACAACGTCGACAACAAGAACAACAACCCCAAGATCACTGTTTCACGCACCAGCGAGAACTTCCTGCGCCGCCTCTTCGAGCTTGAGGTGCCCGAGATACACGACGGCCTGATCGTGATACGCGCCGTGGCCCGCATACCCGGCGAGCGTGCCAAGATTGCAGTCGAGAGCTACGACGACCGCATCGACCCCGTGGGCGCATGCGTGGGCGTGAAGGGCGCCCGCATACACGGCATCGTGCGCGAGCTGCGCAACGAGAACATCGACGTGATCAACTACACGAGCAACCCGCAGCTCTTCATACAGCGTGCACTGAGCCCTGCCAAGATATCGTCGATACGCCTCGACGAGGAGAACAAGAAGGCCGAAGTGTTCCTGCGCCCCGAGGAGGTGTCGCTGGCCATAGGCAAGGGCGGCCTCAACATCAAGCTGGCCTCGATGCTCACCGGCTACCAAATCGACGTGTACCGCGACCTCGAGACTGAAGGCGAGGAAGACATCTATCTCGACGAGTTCAAGGACGAAATCGACGACTGGGTGATCGAGGCGTTGAAGAACATGGGCTGCGCCACGGCCAAGGCAGTGCTGCGCACGCCGCGCCAGGAGCTCATCGACAAGGCCGACCTCGAGGAAGGCACCGTCGACAACGTGCTGGCCGTTCTCAAGGCCGAATTTGAAGATTGACCCGCCACGTTGCGAGATTGTGGGCAGTGATGGCGCGTGTGCCCCGGGCCACAACCAGGCTGGCTCATGAGTGAGCCACCACGCGCGGGCGACAACATCTTCAACAACAATTTAAATAGAAAAAGTAACGTAATTTTTTATGCGTATAAAGATAAGTAAAGTAGTAAAAGATTTAAACGTTGGCCTACAGACCATCAAGGATTTCCTCAACAAAAAGAACATCGACGTCGACACCAGCAGCCCTAACGCGCGTGTCGACAGCGACGTGTATGACTTGCTTGTGAAGGAATTCAAGCCCGACATGGAGCAGAAGCTCAAGTCGGAGAATTTCACCAATGAGCGCCAGAAGGAGAAAGCCAAGATCTCGGCAGCCATAGCCGCCGAGGCCGCAGCCAAGGAAGAGGTCCGCAAGGTTGAAGAGTTTAAGACCGAGACCGAGCTCAGGAAACCCAAAGTGCTGGGCAAGATCGACCTGAGCACCGTGGGCAAGCCCAAGCCTGCCGCAACCCCTGAGCCCGAGAAGCCCCAGGAGCCTGCCAAGCAGCCCCAGGAGCCTGCCAAGCAGCCGCAACCCGAGGCCGCTCCCGCTCCAGCGCCCAAGCCCACCCAGGCACCTGTGGCCAAGCCCGCCGCTCCAGCCCCTGCCCCCGAGCCCAAGAAGGCTCCCGAGCCCGTGGCCAAGCCTGCCGCTCCCGTGAAGCCGCAGCCCGCTCCAGCCGCCCAGCCCGAGCCCAAGCCCGCACCCGCCCAGGCACCTGTAGCCAAGCCCGCTCCTGCCCCCGAGCCCGAGAAGCCCGTCAAGAAGGAGCCCGAAATCTTTGAATATGGCACTCCAGTGCTCAAAAACAAAATCAATGTGGTGGGCAAGATTGACCTGGATGCCATCAACCAGTCGACCCGTCCCAAGAAGAAGTCGAAAGAGGAGCGCCGCAACGAGCGACTCAACAAGCAGCAGGGCGGCAATCAGGCTGCCGCTGGCGAGGGCCGACGCAAGCGCAAGCGCATAGGAAAAGAGAAAATCGACATTGAGAAGAGCGCCCAGCAAATCGCCAACCAGGGCGCTGGCAACCGCAATAGCAATAACGCCAATGCCAACCAGGGCGGCGGCAAGCGCAACAAGAAGAAAGAGAAGCGTCCCTTCAAGGCCGAGGTCAACGAGGAGGACGTGCAGCGCCAGATGAAAGAGACGCTCGCCCGCCTGCAAAACAAGCAGCAGAAGAAGAGCGCCAAGTGGCGCCGCGAGAAGCGCGAGGCCGTGCGCGAGGAAGAGCGCGAGGAAATGGCACAGCAACAGGCCGACAAGAAGGTGCTCAAGCTCACCGAGTTTGTGACCGTGGCCGACCTGGCTGCCATGATGAATGTGCCCGTCAACAAGGTCATAGGCACTTGCATGAGCCTGGGCGTGATGGTGTCGATCAACCAGCGCCTCGATGCCGAGACCATCAATATCGTGGCCGAGGAGTTTGGCTACAAGACCGAGTATGAGAGCGCCTCGGTGACCGAGCAAATCCAAGAGGAGGAAGACGATCCCAAGGACCTCGTGCAGCGTCCGCCTGTGGTGACCGTGATGGGTCATGTGGACCACGGCAAGACCTCGCTGCTCGACTACATACGCAAGTCGAATGTGATTGCCGGCGAGGCTGGCGGTATCACGCAGCACATAGGTGCCTACAACGTGAAGCTGCCCAACGGCCGACGCATCACCTTCCTCGACACCCCTGGCCACGAGGCATTCACCGCCATGCGTGCCCGCGGTGCCAAGGTGACCGACATCGTGATTGTGATTGTGGCTGCCGACGATGCTGTGATGCCACAGACCGTCGAGGCCCTCAACCACGCCTCGGCTGCCGGCGTGCCCATCATCTTTGCCATCAACAAGATTGATAAGCCGGGCGCCAATCCCGACAAGATAAAAGAGGAACTTGCCAACATGAACTACCTCGTGGAGGAGTGGGGCGGCAAGTACCAGAGCCAAGACATCAGCGCCAAGAAGGGCATAGGCGTGCCCGAACTCATGGAGAAAGTGCTGCTCGAGGCCGACATGCTCGACCTCAAGGCCAACCCCCACCGCAAGGCCACGGGCTCGATCATCGAGTCGTCGCTCGACAAGGGCCGCGGCTATGTGGCCACCGTGCTGGTCGACAACGGCACCCTGCACAAGGGCGACATCGTGCTGGCCGGCACCCACTATGGCAAAATCAAGGCTATGTTCAACGAGCGCAACCAGGCCATCACCGAGGCCGGCCCATCGTCGCCAGCCCTCATCCTGGGCCTGAACGGCGCCCCCACGGCCGGCGACAAGTTCAACGTGATGGACACCGACCAGGAGGCCCGCCAAATCGCCAACAAGCGCGAGCAGCTGCAGCGTGAGCTCGGGCTGCGCACCCAGAAGCGTGTGACCCTCGAAGACATAGGCCGCCGCCGCGCACTGGGCGACTTCCACGAGCTCAACGTCATCGTCAAGGGCGATGTGGATGGCTCGATCGAGGCCCTGAGCGACTCGCTCATCAAGCTCTCTACCCCCGAGGTGCAAGTCAACGTTATCCACAAGGCTGTGGGTGCCATCACCGAGAGCGATGTGATTCTGGCAGCCGCCAGCGATGCCTATATCATTGGCTTCCAAGTGCGTCCTAATGCCGATGCCAAGCGCTTGGCACAGCAAGAGGGTGTGGACATACGCATCTACTCCATCATCTACGATGCCATCGAGGAGGTGAAGCAAGCCATGGAGGGCATGCTCGCTCCCGAGATCAAGGAGCAAGTGCTGGGCAGCGCCACGGTGAAGCAAGTGTACCACATCAGCAAGGTGGGCACCATTGCCGGCGCCATGGTCACCGAGGGCAAACTCAAGGCCAAGTGCAAGGTGCGCCTGATACGCGACGGCATCGTGCGCCACACTGGCGAGCTCGCCTCGCTCAAGCGCTTCAAGGACGACGCCAAGGAGGTGGCCATCGGCTACGAGTGCGGCCTGAGCATCAAGTCTTACAACGACATTGAGGAGGGCGACATCGTAGAGGCCTACGAGGAGGTAGAGGTTGCAAAGACTCTGTAAACCGCGCAATTTTCATTGAAACTCTTAATATACCACGTGGGGGGTTGCACACTGCCGTGCAGCCCCTCGCGTTTTAATTGCACCCCTGCGGCCCGCGGCGAGCCGTGACGCCCCGCACGCGAGCCACTGTGCAGGTGCAAAGTGACGGTGCCGAGGGCGAGATTAAAGATTTTTAACGTGTGCAGGGTAGGTAATTGGGGCATTCTACGTAATTTTGCTAGTTAATAAGGAAAATAGGTCACGTGATGAAAAAGATACTATGGTTTATTCCGATCGTCGCTCTCGTGCTCTTGGGCTTGACCGTGAGCATGAGCAGCTGCGGTGGCGGCAATCCTCTTGAAAAAACCGTGCGTGAAGCCTTTCTCAAGGGCGACACCACCCAGGCACGCTTCAACCAGATTGTGGACCTGCTCAAGAGCAATCCCAAGAAATACAGCAAGTATATCGACGAGGACGGCAACGTCAACATCGAGGAGCTGGGCAAATACATCAATGCGATAGGGCAGAAGCTGCGTCCGCCCATGACGTGGAATATCGCCGGCTATGGCGCCAAGCCCCTCTCGCTCACGGTGTACTTTGAGCGCAGCGGCTCGATGGTGCCCTACGACGCGCAGGGCGGCAGCGGCCAGCTCAAGAAGGCGGTCAACGACCTCATCAACTTCTTCCCCGGCAAGGACCGCGTGAGCATCAACATCGTGAACGACAACATCTACCCCTATAGCGGCACCGTCGACTCCTTCTTGCAAGACCGCAACATCTACGAGACCACCAAGGGCACGGGCAACCCCGCCTACACCGACTTCAAGCTCATCTTTGAGAAAATATTCCAGGCACAGAAGCCCGACAACGTGAGCATCCTGGTCACCGACCTCATCTACTCGCCCAAGAACACCCAGGGCGTGAGCACCGCCAAGATCTTCAACGAGGAGAACAGCCTGGCCACCAGCATCTTTAAGCAATACAAGGGCAAGTCGATCATCGTGCAGCAACTGCTGGGCGACTTCGACGGCATGTATTACCCCTACAATGGCGTGCCCTTCCAGTATCGTGGCCCGCGCCCCTTCTACATCATCATTATCGCCGATGCCCCCGTGCTCGACCGCATGGCACTCGACAAGAGCTACGCCAACTTCCTCAACATAGGCAACGTGCTCAACAGCTATCGCTTCAACCAGGCGCAGACCAAGCTCAAATACAACGTGCTGCCCACCTGGAGGGGTAACGCCGGCACCTTCCGCCCCGACCGCGACGATGCCACCCGCATCACCCACTGCGACGGCGACAAGACCACCGGCATCCTTGCCTTCAGCATCGCCGTCAACCTCGACGGCGTGCAGAAGAACGACGTGTTTCTCACCAATCCCGCCAACTATGTGGTGCAGTCGCGCAACCCCTTCACCATCAAGGTGGAGCGCATCACCCCCAACGACATCACCGGCAACAATAAGCGCTATCTCGAGGGCATGACCCACGTGATCACCTTCACTGGCAAGCTGGCCAGCCACAGCGACGAGATAGAGGTGAACCTGCGCAACGACTTCCCGCAGTGGATCGTGAGCTCGACCAGCAACGACGACATGAACCCTGCCGCCGGCGACTTTGCCCACACCACATTTGGTCTGGAACGCTTTTTGCGGGGCATCTACGACGCCTTCTCGGCTGGCAGCAGCAACAGCTACGCAACCATCGACATCAAGCTTGAAAAGTAATCACAGTCATATATATATCACAACACGACATGGATAAAAAAGGCATATACTTGATACTGGGCATCGTGGTCACGGTGCTATTTGTGCTGCTCAGGGAGAATGTGTACTACGGCTTGCTCTATCAGGGCGGCGGCTTCAGCGAGGACCTGGTGAATTGCGGCGTGATCATGCCCATCACCCTCGTCATGGTGGCCATGGCATGGGGCGGCGCAGCCATCTACTACTATGTGATCAACTCGGTGAAATTTGACCGCTGGTATCACTGGCTCGCTGTGCTGGCCGTTGTGGCAGTGGTCACTCCCGTGATATGCTATTGCATCAACAATGCGATATTCAACAGCTACGACGTGGAGCACGGCGCCGAGATGATCAACCTGGAGCTGAGCAACATCCTTATCGAGGCCATCCTCTTCACCGTGGCATCCTTCTCGATGCGCTGGTGGAGCAGCAATTGCCGCCACACGCCCATCCCGCAGTAACGACGGTCATTGTCAACAATCATAATCTTGAATCACAAAATATATCAGCAATCATATGAGGCTATTTATATTTGCAATAGGAGGTACGGGCTCGCGAGTGCTCAAGTCGCTCATCATGCTCTCGGCAGCCGGCGTGAGGCCCGTCGACGAGGATGGCCGGCCCCTGCAAAACTTTGAGATGGTGCCCATCATCATCGACCCCCACAAGAGCAATGAGGACCTGAAACGCACCGAGCAGATGCTCACCGAGTATTGCCTCGTGCGCGAGAAGCTCTATGGCCGCAACGTGAACGGCGACGGCTTCTTTGCCAACAAAATCTCGACCTTGCGCGAGATCATGGGCATGACCAGCACCAACATCAACGACAGCTTCGTCTTCAACATGGAGGCGGTGGGCCAGCGCAAATTCCGCGACTTCATAGGCTACGACACCATGAACGAGCCCAACCAGGCGCTCACCTCGCTCCTCTTTGCCGACTACCAGCTCGAGAACAAGATGAACATAGGCTTTGTGGGCTCGCCCAACATAGGCAGCGTGGCCCTCAACATGATCAAGGACAGCGAGGAATTCAAGGCCTTTGCCAACGTGTTTAACGAGGGCGACCGCATCTTCTTCATCTCCAGCATCTTTGGCGGTACCGGCGCGGCTGGCTTCCCCATACTGGTCAAGAACATACGCCAGGCCGAGAATCTGGAGGTGAGCAACAAGGACTTCTTGCGCAACGCCCCCATAGGCGGCCTCACTGTGTTGCCCTATTTCAGCCTCAACAACAGCCAGGGCAAGAGCATCGACAAGGCCGACTTTGTGGTCAAGACCCAGAGTGCTCTGCAATACTACAACGAGACCCTCACGGGCCCCGACGACCGCAATGTGAACTGCATATTCTACATAGGCGACCAGACGCCCTCGATACCCTACGACTACGACCCCGGCAACGTGCGCGACCAGCACGACCCGGCCCACCTCGTGGAGCTGGTGGGCGCCATGGCTCCCCTCAAGTTTGCCGGCATGGGCGATGGCCAGTTCTACGGCCCCGGTGGCGGCATGCTGCCCACCCGCGCCTATGAGTACGGACTGGAGCGCGATGTGCTCGACGTGGATTTCACCACCTTCGGCATGGAGACCCGCCACCTCATCTACAAGCCCATGGTGAAGTTCCACATGCTCTACCTCTACCTGCGCACCGCCTTCCAGAGCGTGATAGGGCAGGGCTACACGCAAGATGAGCCCAAAATCAAGAGCGACTTTGTGGCCACGCAATTCTACCGCACGCTCACCGGCCCCTTCTTTGACCACTACACCGAGTGGCTCACCGAGATGTACAACAATCTGCGCCACGTGGAGCTCTTCAACGTGGGCGAGACCGGCTTTGCCAACATCATCCACAACGTGGTCACCAAGAAGGGCTTCTTCGGCCGCAAGACGGTCGACGCCAATACCTTCAATTCCACGCTCAACAAGCTGAGCCGCGACAATAAGAAGTATACCGACCGCACGGTGGAATACAAGCTGCTCGACCTCTTCGGCCAAGCCGCCGGCCACATTCTCGACGAGCGCTATGAGAATATCAACTAAGGAAAATGTGTAATCAAGCCTGCTATCTTAGCAGCGTAGCAATTCATAACAACCACACATGAGCAACATTTTATCCTACAACAATAAGACCACCAAGACCAGCGCCGAGGACTGGATACCCGTTGAGCCCTATCAGGACGACGACATACGCCAAATCCACGACCCCAACGGCGGCATGTCGCGCAACCCGCGCACTGCCATTCCCAGCCCATTTGCCCAGCTCGACCTGGTGAAGAATGCCTTCGAGCACTTGCAGCCCGGCAGCCAGCGCATGACGGGCATCGTGAGCGAGCTCATCATGGTGAGCAATGCCCTCGACGTGGCGCAAATCTTCTTTGAATATGAGAACCACCGCGACCAGCTGCACATCGTGCGCTGGAATCGCGCCGCCCAGATCGAGCAGCTCAAGAGCGACCCGCAGCACCGCCTCTACGGCGAGACGCTCGAGCTCTTCTTGCAGAGCGACAAGGTATACAACTTCGCCCAGCTCAGCGACTGGTATATCGTCATGCTCCACGACCAGGTGATAGGCGCCACGTCGCCCTCGTCGTTCACCATGGCAGCGCCCAGCGTTACCACCATCGAGAGCGTGAATGTGGAACCCAACGTGAAACTCTTCTCCACCACCCGCGACCTGTGGGAGCGCGACGACGACTTTGTGTACTACATGTTCCTGCTCTTCAATGCCTATACCAGCCTGCGACGCTCGCTGGGCGGCGTGTATAGCTACATGACCAGGAATCTAGGCTTCATCGAGCGCAACAAGCCGCAGCTCTACCAGCGCATCTTGCAAGTGCTGCCCAATCCCGTGGCCCTGCAAGCCGACCGCGAGGGCCTGGTGCGCCGCCAGCTCGACCAGCAGTTCACCCCCTTTGCCGGCGAGGATGCCGTGAGCGTGCTCGACGCGCCCCTCTACCACAAGAAGGCCGCCGACATACGCAGCATGGTAGCCGACAGCGACTTTGTGATACGCCCCACCCGCGAGCAGGCGCCTGGCGAGGTGCTGCCACTGGTGCTGCGCAACAACTTCAACGGGGCTATCGACCACTACACCTATGTGAACCGTGAGTGGGACAGCGCCACTCAGGTCTATAGCCACGACATGCCACTCGACCTGCGCCGCCTGCCCGACACCGCCATACAATATCCCTTCCTCACCACTGCCGACTTCTTCACCCCCGACATCATACGCCTGGGCGGCGCCATCGACAGCGACCACTACTTCGACGGCAACATCGTGCGCAGCAACTATGGCAGCAACAGCAGCTACCTGTTGCCCCTCAAGCCCGAGTTCTTCAAGTATTTCAATGCCGACGACTTGAAGGGCCACATCCAGGGACGCAACATGATCGACATCGTGGAGGTGGGCGACGGCACCGTGACCGTGACACTGCGCATCCCGGTCAAGAAGCGCTACATCGAGCTCAGCCGCACCTATGCTCCCATCGACGACGCGGCGTGGACCTTCGACGAGCAAGTGGGCACCGGCCGCATCATTCAGGGCGTGCAGCTCTCGATAGCCATCTTCCCCTTTGTGCGCACCAATCGCGCCGACAGCTACAAGGTGCAGCTCTTCACCTATATCCTCGACGGCGGCGGCACCTTGCGCTTCCTCAATGACGGCATGGACACCAGCGACCTGGCTGTGACGGTGAAAGACCGCACCCGCGCCAGCTACAAGACCAGCTACTACGACGTGCAAGGCAGCTTCGACTATGTGGAGGCTACCGTCAACAACGACGCGGGCACCTTCACGGGCATCATCGTGCCCATGTGGAAGCCCTATGTGCCGAGCAACAAGGAGCTCATCTTTGCCGTCGACTTTGGCACGACCAATAGCCATGTGGAGTGGGCCGAGCGCGGCCAGGAGTCGCAGCCCCTCACCTTTGCCGACGGCAAGGAGCAAGTGCTCATCGCCTCGCTGCTCAAGAAGGACTCGCTGCTCATCGCCGAGCAGCTGCAGCGCATCGAGTTCCTGCCCCGCGACATCGACGACGTGTATGGCTTCCCGCTGCGCAGCGCCCTAGCCAGCAATGCCAACAGCCAGGGCGGCCACACCCTCTTCAGCGACGTCAACATCCCCTTCCTCTATGAGCGGCAGTACTTCGACGGCTACGACGTGACCACCAATCTCAAGTGGCGCGGCGACAACGCCCTTTCCAAGGAATTCCTGCGCGAGCTCGTGATGCTCATCAAGGCCAAGGCACTCCTGGAGAATGCCGACTTGGAGAAGGTGCGACTCGTCTACTTCTACCCCGTGAGCATGGGCGGCGGCGACCGCGGCAAGCTGGCCACGGCTTGGGAGGACCTCTACAACACCTATATAGGCGGCGACATCGCCAGCAACCTGCACGTGTATCCCGAGTCGATAGCCCCGGCATTCTACTATCGCAGCGCCGATGTGGCCGGCAGCAGCTACGTCTCGATCGACATAGGCGGCGGCACCAGCGACACGGTGATATACCAGACCAGCCCCGACCAGCAGAAGACCGTGCCTGTGGCCATCTCCTCGTTCCGCTTTGCCGGCGATGCCATCTTTGGCGACGCCTTCACCAGCAACGATGCCGACAACAACCCGCTGCTCAAGCACTACACCGAGTACTTCCGCAAGCTCGTCGACCGCAACCCCGATGTGACCTACCTCAACAGCATCATGCACACCATCATGGCCGGCAAGCGCAGCGAGGACATCAACGCCTTCCTCTTCTCGATCGAGAATGTGGAGCAGTTGCGCAACATGCCCAAGATGGACTTGAGCCTCTACAGCTACAACAGCCTGCTGCGCAACGACGACCAGCGCAAGCTCATATTCATGTACTTCTACACGGCGCTCATCTACTACATTGCCTGCTCGATGAAGCATCGCAACTATGTGAAGCCCAAGCAAATCTACTTCTCGGGCACGGGTAGCAAGATATTGAATATACTGGGCAGCCTGGAGCAAATCAACGAGTTGACCCAGCGTGTGCTCGAGCGCGTGTTTGGCGAGCAGTACACCGAGCGGTTCACCATCAAGATTGAGAAGGACTTCCCCAAGCAAGTGACCTGCCGCGGCGGCATACGCCTCGAGAACCAGCGCCTCGACACCAGTTCGACCCCCGAGATGCAGTCGCTCATCGACATGATGCGCCCACGCAACGTGAACGCCATGAAATATTGCTACTCGATGATCGACAAGGAGCAGATGACCATGAGCGACGTCAACAACCCCGACACCCGCAATGCGCTGGTCGAGAAGGTGCGCGAGTTCAACCAGTTCTTCATCGACCTGTGCGACCCGGTGACGCGCGACGACTTCGGCGTCGACCCCAAGGTGTTCACCCTCTTCAAGCAGGTGGTGGGCGAGAACATCCCCAACTACCTCATTGCTGGCATCAACAGCTACTTGATGGGCCGCTACGAGGACAACGCCGTGATCGAGGATGTGCCTTTCTTCTACCCCGTGATAGGCATCATCAGGTACAACCTGCTCAAGAACTTGTGCAACGAGGTGATATCTAAAATATAGTATCTAAGCTTATCGTAAACTTTATATTCAAGCGATGAAAAAGTTACTGATGATAGCCATGTGCGCCCTGGCATTGACCACCGCCATGGCACAGCAAAGTGAAAACAGCGCGACGGCCGCCTCGACCGAGGCATCGGCTGCACCGCAGGTGGCCGAAGCGTCGGCTGTCGACATCAACAGCGCCGAGAATGCCACCATCAACCAGATGCAGGAGCCTCAGGCTCAGCCACAGCCTGCTGCCCAGCCGCAGCCCGAGAGCACCAATGGCGGCGGCACAGTGCAGCTCATTATCAATGTGGTGTTGCTTGTGATAGGTGCCCTGGGCGTGATTGTGGCCTTTATCGCCAAGAAAGACGCCGCCAATGCCCGCCGCGCCAGCAAGGACGAGCTCAATGCCTTGAAGACGGCCTTCCAGAAGCGCAGCGAGGAGATTGAGAGCGCTCTGCGCATCGTGGAGCAGCGCCTGGCCGACGCCGAGCGCACGCCCAGCACGCGCGAGCACCAGCATTCCCGCACCGAGCCGCTCCAGCACAAGGCCTCGGCAGCGCCCAAGCCCAAGCGCAGCGAGCCCACGACGCTGTATCTCACCCGCCCCGACGACCGTGGCTACTTCATGGCCGCCTCGGCCCATTTTGAGCGTGGCAACAGCATCTTCCAGCTCACCACGACCGATGGCGCCACGGGCAACTTTATCGTCATCGACGACGACGAGGTGAACCGCCTGGCCCTGATGATGCCCACCGAGAACTTGACGCGTGCCTGCACGGGCGACAACATTCAGATTTCGAGCGGCATGCACCGCATCATCACCGACACCGCCGGCCTGGCCGCGCTCGAAAACGGCCGCTGGCGCATCGTGAAGCAAGCCAGAATACACTACGAGGCATAACGCACATCATTAGCAGAGGAAGTGATATGAAAGTAAAGTGTCCTAAATGCGGAAAAGTGAGCGAGATCTCGGCACAGGAGTTGCGCCGACAGGAGGGCAACGTGGTGTGCCCTCGCTGCCTCACGGTGTTTAAGGAGCCTTTACCCGCCACTGGCGACGGTGCCGTCGACACGCCCCCGCCATTGCCCAAGGCCCGCCGTGCCGCGCAGGCCTCGGCTGCCCAGCCCAAGCCGCGCAAGCAGCCCATCTCGTTTGTGCCGCCTCCACTGCCGCCTCCATTGCCGTCGGCTTCTCGCCCCGCTGCCGCAAGCCGTTCCACCTCCCAGCCCCGTGCATCGCAGCCCCCGCAACGGCCGCAATATGCACGCCCTGCTGCCCCGCGGCCTCAACCCTGGCGCGCGCAGCAGCCACAACGGCCTCGGCAGCCATTAGCCCCCAAGGCGTGGGGCAAGATGCCGCAGCTGCACTCCATGTCCTACTGGGGGTGCTTGGGCTACGCCGCTCTCATCACGGTGATATTGCTTTTGATTTATTTTCTCATGGGTAATGTCTTTGCTTAAAAAAACTGAATTGCTATGGCTATGAAGAAATATACTTGCCCCAAGTGCGGCTATGAGCTGAAAATCGACGACACGGCCCTGCCCGCGATGGGCAACAAAGTGGTGTGCCCCCAGTGCCAGTCGGTGTTGACAATCGACGGGGATTATGCCTATATTCCGTTGCCCCACGACAGCGAGCAGCCGCCTGCCCCCGGGCCCGAGATGGAGACCCCGCCGCCATTTCATGGCGAGACTGCGGCCCCTGGCCAGCCCTCGATAGCCCAAATCACGGGGCAGGAGCACGACCCGCTCTACGACGAGGTGATCGACTACTTGCGCACCTGCAACGCCGTCTCGGCCCCTAAGCTGGCCGAGTATTTCCACATCCCCATCGAGCGTGCCCAGCACATCATCCACGAGCTGGAGCAAAACCACATCGTGGGCCCCTACAACGGCGGCGGCCCCCGCGAGATACTCATCCCGCACAACAACGACCTGCCCTCGGGCTTGCGCCGCAACTACGAGGACGACCAGGTGATGAAAGAGATGATCGATGAGTACAAAGAGACGCACAACGGCCAGGAGCCCCGCATTCGCACCTATGGCTGCAGCTGCACCACCATCATTCTCATCATTCTCGCCATCGCCATCATTGCAACGATCATGGGCAAGTAAGTGATTCAGCGTTGCTGCCGGTTGCGGGGATGGTGCTGCATGATTTCCTGGCGCAGGTGGCTGCGGTCGATGTGCACATAGATCTCGGTGGTGGTGATGCTCTCGTGCCCCAGCATTTGCTGTATGGCGCGCAGGTTGGCCCCGCCCTCGAGCAGGTGGGTGGCAAAGGAGTGCCGCAGCGTGTGCGGGCTCACCTTCTTGCGAATTCCCGCCAGCTCACACAACTCCTTGATGATATAGAACACCATCACGCGCGACATGTGGCCGCCGCGGCGGTTGAGGAAGAGGATGTCGTCGTCGCCGCGCTTCACCACCTGGTTGCTGCGTGTGTTCTTCATGTATAGGTCGATTTGCTTGAGCGCGATGTCGTCGATGGGCACGATGCGCTGCTTGCTGCCCTTGCCCTCGACGATGATGTAGCCCTCGTGGGCATAGATATTGGAAATCTTGAGTCCCACCAGTTCCGACACGCGCAGGCCGCAGCCATACATGGTCTCGATGATGGCCCGGTTGCGCTGGCCTTGCGGCGCGCTCATGTCGATGCAGGCGATCATGCGGTCGATCTCGTCGACGGTGAGCACCTCGGGCAGGTGCCGTCCCATCTTGGGAGAGGCGAGCAGCTGGGTGGGGTCCTGGTCGATGTAGCCCTCGATGCGCAGAAACTTGTAGAAGCTCTTGATGCCCGAGATGATGCGGGCAGTCGACCGGGGCGAGATGCCCAGGTCGTGCAGCGTGGCGATGAAGGTCTCCAGGTCGTCGATGCTGGCACGCTCCACGGGTTTGCCGGCGTCGGCCATGTAGTTCACGAGTTTGTCCACATCGTCGCCATAGCTGGCGGCCGTGTTGCTTGAGAGGCCCTTCTCGACCTGCAGATACACGCTGTAGCGGCCTCGCACTTGCTCAATGTCGTCGATGGCCCTCACGCGCTTATTGCATCAGTTTCTCAAATTCCTTGGGCATGGGCGACTCAAAGGTCATCTCCTTGCCCGTGACGGGGTGCACCAGGGTGATGTGGGTGGCGTGCAGCGCCAGGCGATGGATGGCGTTGGCGTGGCCGCCATACTTGCGGTCGCCGCTTATGGGGTGCCCCAGGTCCTTCATGTGCACGCGCAGCTGGTTTTTGTGGCCCACGTGCAGCCACAGCAGCACGTGGCTGTTGCGCTCACCTCGCTCGAGGGTGATGTAGTGGGTGGTGGCTTTCTCGCCGCCGTCGTCGGGGTCGTCGCTCGAGATCACCTCGTAGTTGCCCGAGTTGCGCAGGTAGTTGATCACGTGACCCTTGTCTTCCTCCATGCGTCCTTCCACGATGGCCTCGTATTTGCGCTGGGGCACCATGGCGTTCCAGTTGCGCACCATCTTGTCGCGTGCCTTGGCGGTGCGGGCCAGTATCATCAGGCCCGAAGTGTCGCGGTCGAGGCGGTGCACGACGTAGATGTGGGCCTTCTCGTCGGCCTCTTTCACAAAGTTGCGCAGCACGCTGAACACCGTGTCGTCTCTCACCTTGCCGGCGGCTGTGGAGAGCATGCCGTAGCCCTTGTCGATGACCATGATGTCGTCGTCTTCATACACAATCTTGATTTTGGGGTGCGAGAAGATGTGGAATGAGCCGTCGAAGTTCACCCACAGCTCGTCGCCGGCCTGCACCGGCCGGTCGTATTGCGAACTGGGCGTGCCGTTGACGGCCAGCTGGTGGTGGCGCAGCATCGACTTCACCTTGGTGGGCGTGTGGTCCTTCAAGATGGTGCCTGCCACCTCGAGCAGCGGGCCTGCCTGGGCGACCTTGAACTTCTGTATGTTGTCGGGGCGCGACCTGCGGCGGGGCGCGTCGTTGTTTCTCTTGTTGGGCTGTCTCATCGTCGTGATTTATTTTTTCTGCAAAGTTAATCATTCCATCCTTATGCACGAAATGTGGGCGCCATTCTCTTTTGGTTTTTCGCAGTTTTCCATGCCTGGCCGGGTAAAGTCCATTTAGCCATCGTAAACACTTTTTAAACAAACATTTTGGTTTAAATTTTTTTATTGCATCTTAAAGCAGTAACTTTGCACCGCAATTCAAAATTAATTTACAACTCGGCAAAATCACAGCTATGTAACTTGCCGAAAAATAGTTATCGTTGGTACAGTAATGTTAGAAAAAAACAATGTAAAGTTCCGCCAAAGCATTGTCGTGCGCTTCTCGGGAGATAGCGGCGACGGCATGCAGCTGGCTGGCAACATTTTCTCTAATGTGTCGGCCGAGATAGGCGATATTATATCAACTTTCCCCGACTATCCTGCCGAGGTGCGCGCTCCGCAAGGCTCGCTCAACGGCGTGTCGGGTTTCCAGGTCAACATTGGTCATGGCGTTCACACCCCTGGCGACGAGTGCGACGTGCTGGTTGCCATGAATCCGGCAGCCCTCAAGCAGAATGTGAAGTTCCTCAGTCCGCGCGGTGTGGCCATCGTCGACATCGACTCCTTTAAGAAGGCCGACCTGGAGAAGGCCCTCTTCAAGACCGACAACCCCTACAAGGAGCTGGGCTTGAAGACGCAAGTGGTAGAGGTGCCCATGACCGAGATGGTGAAAGCTGCCTTGAAGGACAGCGGAATGGACTTCAAGAGCCAGATGAAGTGCCGCAACATGTTTGCCCTGGGCCTCGTGTGCTGGCTTTTCAACTTCCCCGTGGAGGAGCCGCTTAAATTCCTGAAAGATAAGTTTGCCAAGAAGCCTGCCGTGTATGAGGCCAATGCCAAGGTGATACATGGCGGTTACGACTATGGCCACAACATACATGCCTCGGTGTCGACCTATCGCATCGAGACCGACGACCGCAAGCCCGGCATCTATACCGATGTGAACGGCAACAAAGCCACTGCCTGGGGCCTGATCGAGGCCGCCGAGAAGAGCCATCGCGAGCTCTTCTTGGGCAGTTACCCCATCACTCCCGCCACCGACATCCTGCATGAGCTCGCCAAGCGCCGCGACTTGGGCGTGAAGGCCTGCCAAATGGAGGATGAGATTGCAGGCATTTGCTCGGCTCTGGGCGCCGCTTTTGCCGGCGACCTGGCTGTGACCACCACCTCGGGTCCTGGCCTCTCGCTCAAGAGCGAGGGCTTGGGACTGGCAGTGATGGCCGAGCTCCCGCTCGTGCTCATCGACGTGCAGCGTGGCGGTCCATCGACGGGCCTGCCCACCAAGACCGAGCAGACCGACCTCAAGCAAGCCCTCTATGGCCGCAGCGGCGAGAGTCCGCTCGTGGTAGTGGCAGCCCTGTCGCCCAGCGACTGCTTCCACATGGCATTTGAGGCAGCGCGCATCGCCCTCGAGCACATGACCCCCGTGATACTGCTCAGCGATGCCTTCATCGCCAACGGCTCGAGCGCTTGGCGCATACCCGAGATTGGCGACTATCCCGAGATACATCCCAACTATGTGACCCCCGACATGAAGGGCCACTGGACCCCCTACATGCGCAACGACGAGAGCGTGCGCTACTGGGCTATACCTGGCACCGAGGGCTTTGCCCACCGCGTGGGCGGCCTTGAGAAGGACTACAACACCGGTGCCCTGAGCAACAACCCCGAGAACCACGAGCGCATGGTGGCAGCCCGCGCCCGCAAGGTGGCTCTCGTGGCCAATCACATCCCCGAGCTCAGCGTGAAGAGCGAGGGCGACACCCCTGCCGACACCCTGCTCGTGGGCTGGGGCGGCACCTATGGCCACCTCTACACCGCTTGGGAGGAACTCTTGAAGGCTGGCGTGAAAATCGACTTCACCCAGTTCCAGTATATCAACCCCCTGCCGCGCAACACCAGCGCCGTGCTCAACCGCTACAAGCGTGTGATTGTGGCCGAGTTGAACAGCGGCCAGTTTGCCGACTACCTGCAGGCTAAGAATCCTAAGTTAAACATCAAGCGCATCAACAAGGTGCAAGGCCAGCCATTCCTGGTGAGCGAGATTATTGATGGCGTGAAAACAATTTTGGAGGGCGAATAATCATGGCAGAAGAAGTGAAAACTAACAATCAACAATATCAACCCAGGGACTACAAGAGCGACCAAGCCGTGCGCTGGTGCCCAGGGTGCGGCGACCACGCCGTGCTCAACGTGCTGCACAAGGCCATGGCCGAGCTTGGCATTCCCCCCTACAAGATAGCAGTGATCTCGGGCATCGGTTGCTCGTCTCGACTGCCTTATTACATGAACACCTACGGCTTCCACACAATTCATGGCCGTGGCGGAGCTGTTGCTACCGGTTTCAAGGTGGCTAACCCCGAGATGACCGTTTGGCAAATCGCCGGTGATGGCGACGGCCTGGCTATCGGCGGCAACCACTTTATTCACGAGGTTCGGCGCAATGTGGACCTGAACCTCCTTTTGCTAAACAATAAGATTTACGGCCTCACCAAGGGGCAGTTCTCGCCCACGAGCGACCGCGGCTTCGTCTCCAAGTCGTCGCCCTATGGCACCGTCGAGGACCCATTCATTCCTGCCGAGCTCGTGTTTGGCGCCCGTGGCACCTTCTTTGCCCGCGGCATCGACGTCGAGCTCAAGATAAGCCAGGAAATCATGGTGGCTGCCGCCCACCACAAGGGCTGCTCGGTGGTCGAGATACTGCAAAACTGCATGATTTTCAACAACGGCATTCACAGCTACATCACCGCTCGCGAAACTCGTGCCGACCGTACAATCCACCTCATACATGGGCAGAAGATGCTCTTCGGCAAGGACATGAACAAGGGCCTTGTGCAGGACGGCTTCGGCCTCAAGGCAGTGACCATAGGCGAGGATGGCTACACCCTCGACGACGTGCTCGTGCACGACGCTCACTGCCAGAACAACTTCCTGCACCAGCAATTGGCTATGATGGACGGGCACGACCTGCCACTGGCCATAGGCGTGATACGCGACGTGGAGGCTCCCACCTACGACGCCTGCGTGGCCGAGCAGACCGCCGATGTCACCGAGCGTCACCACTTCAAGACGCTGCGCGACATGGTGCTCGCTGGCAGCACTTGGGAAGTGAAATAAAAGTAAAAGGATAACTAATTAGCGCAGCCATGGGCACTCGCAAGAGAGCCTGCAACTGCAACTTCTATATACTAACATTCAATAGGGTTTATAATATGCAGAGGGCAGCCGTCTGTGATAGATAGCTGCCTTTTTTATCTTTCTACACCCGATGGCACATTTTTTGTATAAAAAAAATTAAAGGCTTTTGTGCTTTGATTGATAGAGGTTAACTTTGTATAACCGCATGAAAAATTGGAGCCGATTGCCATGTGCTTGATCTATGTTTTAGACGATGCACAAGCAACTAGAAAACATGATGTGACAAGTTACTTTACTATGCAATTTGGTAAAAACAACATAAACTGATGAGAAAGATTAAATTTATTGCTATGCTCGCGCTTGTGCTGGCTGTTGCCGCACAATCGCCCCATGCAGCTGCCTCGCCGCAGTTGCCAGTCCCCAAGGCGCCTTCCAGGGCCGAGGCCACCAATTCCAATATGAAGATTCTGACGCGTGCCGAGGCTGAGGCCATTAAATTCAACTGGACCGATGCCAAGGGGGTGCAGCACACCAACAGCATCGCCGACCCGGCCACCGACCCGCGCCACATCGTGGCCCTGCTGCGTGAAATCTACATCAACAAGAAGGTGCCCGGCATCAAGAAGGTGGGCTACAACAGCGCTACCAGCGAGGTGCCCGAAACGGGCGTGGTGCCCTATATCATCACCGACGACGCTCTCAATAGCAAGTCGTGGTCGGTTCACTCGGTCATCGACAGGAACGAGGCCAACAATGTCGTGCGCACGATCTACGACATTCCCACGCCCCTCGAGGCCAAGGATGCTGCCGGCAATGTGATAGGCCACTACGGCGACTACACGCCCGACGACGAGGGCTACACTACACTACTGGTGAAGATAAAGCGTAATCCCACCTATGCCTCGGCAAGTGCTACGACCTATGATGCCCTTGTCAACGGTCTCTCGGGTGACATCGAAGAGGTCGTGTTGCTCACCCAGGGCGAATACTATGGCAAGGGCGACGGAATTACAAAAACCGGTGCATTGTACAAGACCGCGGGGGCGGTCTCGAGTTTCTACTTCATCTCCAAGGGCAGGGCCCGCCGAAGTAGCCGCATACTTGCAACTGCACCTCTCTACGGTCTCTACGAGGAATACAGCCCCGAGAATTTCATCACTCATCAAGATGCTGTCAACGTTTGGGTCACCTTGAAAAACGGACAAGATTATTACGTGAACCATGATTGTGGCAGTGTCATTGGCTTGAAGCATCAATTCAACATGGCATCGACGTATGAAGAGCACCCCGTCGACAACATGTTCTTCTTCATCCCCGATAGGCGGCTCGAAAACTGGAGCACAAGAGACAGGGACGGTCTATTCACTTATTATAATCCTTCCTATGCCCCGGCTGTGGCCATGCTCAGCATCCCGCTCACGGCTGCGGGCGAGCAAAATGCCAGCGAGAAGAACAAGTGGGACATCACCCTCACCTGGTCGTCGAACCTGAACAAGGCGACGGGCAACGTGATACCGCAGAAGTTCAACCTCTACATCGTCGACGACGCCGGCAACCGCACCCTGCTCAAGCAGGACTTCACCGATGCTCCCGATGCCAGCGGCAACTACCACTACACCTACACTGTCGACAAGGAGCAGAAAGGCCGCATCATTCGCTACGTGGTCGAGGGTGCCCCACTTAATGGTGAGTTCACGCCCGTTGCCTCCAACCAAGATCTGGTTGAGGTGCCGGGCCTCGACCCCAACCAGCGCTTGCAGCTGGGCCTCAACGTGCGCCCCGTGAGCGACTACCGCCTCAACGAGCAGCTCAACGTGTACTGCAACCACATCGACGTGTCGAACGCTACCGGCACCTACATCACCGAGACCAACCTCACCAAGCCCAACGCCCGCATGGAGTTCTACCGCAACTGGACCGACGAGAACGGCAAGGCCCAGCAAGTGCTCTTCGCCACCATCTACGATTTCACCAAGGACGGCGACAAGGGCTATACCTACAAGCAGACCCACAGCAACCAGGACCACCTGCAGAAGCAGAGCGTATACGGCCCCAGCGACAACAGTACCCACTTTGTGGTTGAAACTGGCAGCACCGACGGCAAGATCGACTTCGGCAAGCTGGAGATATGGGACCAGTTCTCGGCCTCCACGCGCTACAACCAGCAGCCCGGCCTTTACACCTATGTCGTGCACTACCTGTGGGACGGCATCAAGACCGACACCGAGGGCAATCCCGACGGGGTGGACTACTTCTATAGCACGACCGTGCCTGTCGAGGTGTACAAGACCACGCCCACGGGCAACAACCAGACCTTCACCGCCGCGCAGGTCGAGGCCGACAGCGTGCTCAACACCATCGCCCGCGCCACCCTCGACAGCTCCAAGCCGGCCGTGACCCTGAGCCTGGAGGACGACCGCGACATCAACTACTACAAGGTGTACCGCCTGGAGCTTGACCGCAACGCCTATCCCAGCACGGCCTACAAGCGCGACCAGGACGTGACAGGCTATGCCAACATGCACGGCAGCGGCAGCTACGACGTGTTCCAGAACGGCACCTTCGTCGGCACCGTCGCCACAGCCAGCGGAGCCACGATAGCCGACGAGCTGGCCATGCAGCCGAGTGACGCGAGCACCTATGCCCGCCGCATGCTGCCCGTGATATGGACCAACCGCTACACCCTCGACGGGAAGGTCGACAGCACCGCCCAGAACACCTACGGCGCCCCCATTGTGGCCGTGAACCGCGTGGGCGTGGAGGTGAAGCTCAAGGACGACGCCCAAGACACAGTGAGCGAGTTCTCGTTTGTGCAGAATGGCGTGAGAGGTCGCTACTACATGGTGCCCCTCATGCTGCACGCCACAGTGCCACCCACGCTGCGCCCTGTGAAATACCGCATATGGCGCTCTACGCCCAGCGGCGTGGCCATGGAAGGCCGCGACAAGGCAGTATACCAGCGCCGCCTCAACCAGACGAGCCACCCGCTCACGGTCAACGTTGACGCCAGCGGCGCGATGACCTTCGACGCCAGCAATGCAGGCGAGACCCTGCAGACCACCATCACCGAGACCAAGGACGGCCAGAACAAGGTGTGGATACCCATTGCTGACTACTTCGGCGCCCGCAGCGTGAAGGAGAACGACGGCTTCGCCAACTTTGACGTGACCTACTACGTGCGCATCTACTGCGTGCCTGCCA
This sequence comes from uncultured Prevotellaceae bacterium, assembly GCA_900314215.1. Taxonomy (GTDB): domain Bacteria; phylum Bacteroidota; class Bacteroidia; order Bacteroidales; family Muribaculaceae; genus Sodaliphilus. The sequence continues at coordinate 10,638 of OMUK01000052.1, read as the reverse complement.
CCACCACGGCAGCCAAGGCCGCAGCCACGAGCGCTGATGCCGATGCCACACCCTACTATGTGGCCGAGGCCCAGCTCGAGATACCAGTGGTGGGCAGCAACGTGGCTACCAGCGTGGCCAGCGTCGAAGCCCCGGCGCAGGCCACCAGCGTGACCTACTACAACACCCTGGGCCAGGTGAGCACCACGCCCTTCAAGGGCGCGAACATCGAAGTCACCACCTACAGCAACGGCCAGAGGACTGCCCGCAAGCTCATCAACAAGTAACCCCCTGAGTCACATCCATCCATCACAATGCGCTCGCCCCTACCGGCGGGCGCATCGTGCTTATAGCTGCACTCTTGTCGTGGTTAAACCGACTTGTAGGGGCCGGTCTTGTGCCGGCCCACGACAATGATGCATCCTATTTTATTGATAATTAAGAGGATGTGACCGTGCTTGTGGGCCGGCACAAGATCGGCCCCTACAGGTTTGCAAAGGCCGGGTTGCGATTTTGCAATCAATGTGGTGGGCGGCAATGTGTGCATTTGCTGTGTGGAAGCATGGCTGCGACTGCCACCATGCTGCGACTGCCACGAGCGGGGGGTGAGTGAAAAAGTTGGTTAAAAACGAGTAGTTTGTCGCAGAAATCACTATTTTTGCACCTTGTTATGCGGGCAGCATGGCTGCTCACGACGAGGATTATGATGGAAGAAGACAACAACACAGCGATATTGAGCGATGAGCAACGTGCCCGCGCGGCACAGCGCTGCACCTGGGTGGGCTTTGCCTGCAACGGAGTGCTCTCGGTGCTCAAGATATTGGCCGGCATCATTGGCCACTCGGGCGCTATGATTGCCGACGGCGTGCACTCGATAAGCGACTTCTTGACCGATATTGTGGTCATCGTCTTTGTGGGCGTTTCGGCCCGCGGTGTCAACAAGGTGTACCGTTACGGGCATGGCAAGTTTGAGACCTTTGCCACCTTCTTGATAGCCGTGGCGCTCGCTGTGGTGGCCATAGGGCTGCTCTACACCAGCGGCACCAAGGTGTGGAGCGTGCTCGTCGACGGCAAGCAACTCGAGGCTCCCGGCATGATTGCCCTGTGGATGGCTGTGGTGAGCATCCTGGCCAAGGAGGCGCTATACCAGTATACCCACCATGTGGGCATCGATCTCAAGAGCATGGCCCTCGAGGCCAACGCGTGGCACCACCGCAGCGATGCCCTCTCGTCGATTGCCACCTTGATAGGCATTGCGGGCGCTATCTTCCTGGGCAGCAAGTGGACGATACTCGACCCCATTGCCGGCATGGCTGTGAGCATCTTTATCGTGGCTGTGGCTGTGAAGCTGGGCAAGCCTGCTGTGCAAGAGTTGCTCGAGGTGACACTGCCCGAAGAGGACCTCGACCGCATAGGCTCGGCCATAGCCAGCGTGCCGGGCGTGAAAGCCTACCACAACCTGCGCTGCCGCCACAATGGCAACGTGCACATCATCGACTTCCACATCAAGGTCGACGGCGACCTCACCGTGACCGCCGCCCACGATATCGCCACCGCCGTCGAGGATCACTTGCGCGACGAGCTGGGCAATGTGATTGCCAACATCCACATCGAGCCCTATCGTGGCGAGGAGGTTGATGCCCACGGCCGCTGCGAGGACTGATGTGAAAAAAAAGAATTGAAAGAAACATCGTGCATGCGTGCAAGCGCGCACATGCGTGGTGAGAAATAAGATATAAATGGAGAAAATTGAATTGTACAATACCCTTCCAGCCGTCTTTGCCGGGCGCGAGGACGACAACAGCGAGGTGTGGCTGCGCGACATCAGCTTTGAGAAGGGAAAGCGTTATCTGATTTCGGCCGAGAGCGGCACGGGCAAGTCGTCGCTGTGTGCCTACATCTATGGCTACCGCGTCGACTACTCGGGCAAGATAGCCTTCGACGGGCGCGACATCCACGAGCTCACGGTGCCCGAGTGGTGCCAAGTGCGCCAGTCGAGCATCGCCTATCTGCCCCAGGAGCTGCGCCTCTTCCCCGAGCTCACCGCCATGGAGAATATCCAGCTCAAGAATCGCCTCACCCATCACAAGACCGAGAAGGAGATCGTGGCCTACTTTGAGCAACTGGGCATCCCCGAGAAGGTCGACAGCCCGCTGGGCAAGCTCTCGATAGGGCAGCAGCAGCGCGTGGCCATCATTCGCACCCTGTGCCAGCCTGCCGACTTCATCCTGCTCGACGAGCCAGTGAGTCATCTCGACGAGGCCAACAACGCCATCGTGGCGCGGATCGTGAGCGACGAGGCCAGCCGCCAGGGCGCCGGCATCATCTCCACCTCGGTGGGCAACAATGTGAAAATTCAAGTCGACAAGGAGTTTAAGCTATGAAGAATGGATTAATGTGGAAATTGCTGCGCAAGCACATCAGCAAGTCGCAGCTCGTGGGCTTCTCGCTGGCCAACCTCATAGGCCTCACCATCGTGATACTGGCTGTGCAATTCTACCAGGATGTGCTGCCCGTCTTCAACGACCAGGAGAGCTTCATCAGAAAGGATTATCTCATCATCACCCGCAACATCACCAGCGCTGGCGCCATGCTGGGCAACAAGTCGGAATTCAGCGATGCCGATATCCACGACCTCGAGAGCCAGCCCTGGTGCCGCAAGGTGGGCCGCTTCAGCAGCAGCAACTTTGGCATCATGGCCACGATAGGCAGCGGCGGCGCTGGCACCATGCACACCCAGTTCTTCTTTGAGTCGATACCCACCGAGTTTATCGACGTCGACCCCACGTGGACCTTCGACCCCAAGCACCCCGAGGTGCCTGTGATCATGAGCCGCGACTACCTGTCGCTCTACAACTTCGGGTTTGCCTCTACCCAGGGCCTGCCCAAGATAAGCGAGGGCAACGCCTCGAGCGTGCCCATGACCTTCACCTTCAACGGCAATGGCCGCAGCGAGACCATGCACGGCCACATCGTGGGATTCTCGAGCCGGTTGAACACCATCATCGTGCCCGAGAGCTTCATGAAGTGGGCCTCGAGCCGCTATGGCGACGGCACCGTGCAGCACCCCCAGCGCCTCATCGTGGAGGTGAACCGCCCCGGCGACCCGCAAATTCAGGACTACATGGACGCTCACCACTATGAGATAGCCGGCGACAAGATGTCGAGCGGCAAGGCCTACTACTTCCTCACCCTCATCATCTCGATCGTGATTGTGGTGGGCATCATCATCAGCCTGCTCAGCTTCTTTGTGCTCATGCTCAGCATCTACCTGCTCTTGCAGAAGAACACCAAGAAGTTGCAAGACCTGCTCATGCTGGGCTACTCGCCCACGCAGGTGTCGCGCCCCTATGTGAAGATGGTGGTCTACATCAACTGCGGCGTGCTCGTGCTGTCGGTCATCTTGATGCTCCTGGCGCGCATGTATTACATGGAGACGCTGCGCGACTTTGGCACCAATGGCGGCACCATCGTGGCGGCCATCGTGGTGGCTGTGGTCATCATGGGCTGCATCACCATGGGCAATGTGCTCGCCATCAAGCGCAAGGTGCGCTCGCTGTGGATACAAGACTAAAGCAAAACAATCGACAACCACAATCAGCTATACATTTGCAACTATGATTATCGACTTCCTCTCGCAACACCACCTGCTGGGCCTTGCCATAGGGCTGTGCACCTTCCTCATCATCGGTGTGTTTCACCCCATCGTCATCAAGGGCGAGTACTACTTTGGCGTGAAGATATGGCGCCTGTTTCTCGTGGCTGGCATCGTGCTGGGCGTGGGCGCCTACCTGGTCGACAACGTGCTGGGCTCCTCGCTGCTGGGCGTGGCCGCCTTCTCCAGCTTCTGGGGCATACTCGAGACCTTTGAGCAGCAGGAGCGCGTGCACAAGGGCTGGTTCCCGCGCAATCCACGCCGCCGCTATCCTTGGGACCCCCAGCAGTGATTTCATGATTTTTTTTCAGAAAGGAATAGACGTAATGATACAACTCGACAAGCAGTTATTCAGCAAGCCCATTGCCCACATGCTCGAGCGGCTTGCCCGCCGTGTGGAGCAGGAAGTGCCCGCCACGGGCGATTTTGAGCACATACTGGAGTGTTTTGAAAACCCCGACGAGTCGACGCAGAAATACGTGGCCGCCTATGGCTTGCGCTTCCAGGCTTTCGACCACGACGAAGACCCCGCGTGCCGTTATCTCACCGCCGAGGCCCTGGAGTCTGCGGGTGAGTACCTGCAAGAGCGCATTGTGGGCTCAGGCACCAATGCCGAGCTCGTCGCCAAGTTGCGCTCTCAGGAGTTTGCCCAGCGGCTGCTCTCGGTCTACGAGTCGCATCTCAACGACTTCATCGCCGACTACTAGTGCTGCCCCTAGCGATACTTAATCGTGCCGATAACACGCGAGCAACGCAACAATATACAAAACTCAACGTGACGTTGATATTGCAAAAAAATATAGGGCTGGCCCCCGTTGCAGGAGGTCAGCCCCTATGTGATGTCTTATTGTGAAGTTGCACGTTATTGCATAGCCTGGGTCAACAAAGCCGGGGTGGGGAATATTACAACTTCTCGATGACGCGGCGCACGCGCTCAAATACCACTGTGGCGCCGCCGGTGCCCTTCACCATGTGCAGCAGGCCCTTCTTGGTGTAGAAGTCCTTGAGGGGTGCTGTGCTGCTGTGATACACCTTGAGGCGGTCGTTGATGGTCTCCAGGTTGTCGTCGCTGCGGCCGCTTTCCTTGCCGCGGTTGAGCAGGCGGCCTATGAGAATTTCCTCGGGCACGTCGAGGCCAATCACGGCACTCACTGCGGTGCCACGCTCAGCGAGCATGCTCTCGAGAGCCTCGGCCTGGGCGATGGTGCGGGGGAATCCGTCAAAAATCACGCCGTTTTTGGCTTCCTCCTTGTGGTCGTCGACCACCGAAGCCAAGATGTCGACCATGAGATCATCGGGGATGAGCTGTCCCTTGTCGATAAATCCCTTGGCTATCTTGCCAAGCTCTGTGCCGCGCTTGATGTTGTCGCGCAACACGTCGCCCGTTGAGATGTGAAACAGGCCATAGGTCTTGATTAAAACCTCGCTTTGGGTCCCTTTGCCCGAACCCGGAGCGCCGAACATGACAATGTTTAGCATATCTTTATTCCGTTTAAAGTGTTTTTATTCTTGTTGTTTTATTTATTTCTCAGTTCTGATGCTTTATTTCTCTTCGCCCTTGATCACCCATATGTCGCGCAGGTTGCGTCCCTGGCCGTCGAGGTCGAGCCCGTAGCCCACGATAAACTTAGAGGGGATGTTGAAGCCCACATACTCGGGCACCTGGCCTGTGGTGAGCGACTTGGGCTTGAAGAGCAGGGTGGCCATCTTCACGCTCTTGGGGTGCTGCGCCTCGAGGGTGGCTCGCAACTGCTGGGCGGTGACGCCCGTGTCGACGATGTCCTCCACGATGATCACCGTGCGGCCCTCGATGCTCTCGGTGAGGCCCATCACTTGCTTGACCACGCCCGTCGATTGCGTGCCCTCGTAGCTCTTGAAGCGAATGAAGGTGATTTCGCTCTCGGGGATGTTGACCTCCCTGAACACGTCGGCGGCAAAGATAAATGCGCCATTGAGCACACACAGGAAAATAGGCGCTTCGCCAGGCTCGAGATCACGGCGTATCTCGCTTGCCACGCGCTTCACTTGCTTCAAGATTTCCTCTTCCTTCAAGTAAGGCACGAAGGTTAGGCCTTTGATTGTGACTTCTTCCATAAGAGAATTAAAGAAAAATTTCCACAAAGGTAGAAAAGTTTGGTAATACCACCAAATTTATAACGCCGATAAGATAAAAATCACTAACTTTTTTCTTTTTGTATACTCGCTAAGTGAAAAAAGTGTTATTTTTGCGCTCTGAAATGAGGCTGGCGATGTAGCGAAAATGTGATGAGGCTGGCCTGGTAAAAATTGCACTCAATATGAAGATATTTACGACCGATGGTATAAGAAGAATAGACGAAGCCACACTCGAGGCCGAAAACCTCTCGAGGCTCGACCTCATGGAGCGTGCCGCCTCGGCAGTGGCCTACGAGATCATATCGCGCTGGCGCCCGTCGAAGCGCATCGTGATATTTGCCGGCCCCGGCAACAATGGCGGCGACGCCCTGGCAGTGGCGCGCATGCTCTCGGAGCAGGGCTACCGCAGCGAGGTGTATCTGTTCAACATCAAGTCGTCGCACCTGTCGCCTTGCTGCTCTACCAATCGCGACCGCCTGCAAGAGTGCGCCAACGTAGACTATACCGAGGTGGTCGACACCTTCACCCCGCCTGAGCTGGGCCCCGACGATGTGGTGCTCGACGGCCTCTTTGGCTCGGGCCTGCGCAGCCCCCTCAAGGGCGGCTACTCGGCTCTGGTGCAATATATCAACGACTCGGGTGCCTACACCGTGTCGATCGACGTGCCCTCGGGCCTCTTCGGCGAGTGGAACATGGGCACCGACCACCGCAACATCATCAAGGCCAAGCTCACGCTGGCCTTCCAGTTCAAGCGCCTGTCGTTCTTCTTTGCCGAGAACGCGCAGTTTGTGGGCGAGGTGAAGGTGCTCGACCTCGACATGGACGAGAGCGCCATAGCCCAAGTGCCCACCGACTTCTACCTCATCGAGCGCGACGACGTGAGGCAGGCCATTCACCCGCACAACCCGTTTATCAATAAGTACGACAATGGCACCGTGTTTCTCGTGGCTGGCAGCTACGGCATGATGGGTGCCGCCATTCTCGCCGCCCGCGGCGCCACCCGCGCCGGGGCAGGACTGGTCACGGTGCACGCCCCGCGGTGCGGCTTTGTGCCGCTCTCTACCGCCGTGCCCGAGGTGCTCTTTGAGGCCGACCGCAACGAGATATTCACCACCAACATCGACCTGTATCACAAATACAGCGTGGTGGCCTTGGGCCCCGGCATGGGCACGAGCGAGGAGACCGTCGACGCGGTCGACAATTTCCTGAAGAGCTACCGCCAGCCCTGCATACTCGATGCCGACGCTCTCAACTGCATCGCCAAGCGCCCCATCTTGCTGCGCAGCATCCCCAAGGGCTCGATACTCACGCCCCACGAGGCCGAGTTTGACCGCCTCTTCGACCTGCATCGCACCGACGAGGAGCGCCTCAAGAAAGCCATCGACGTCTCTAAGCTCTACGAGGTCACCATCGTGCTCAAGGGCCACTACACCATGACGGTGCGCCCCGATGGCAAGGTCTACATCAACAGCAGCGGCAACGCCGGCATGGCCACCGCTGGCAGCGGCGACTGCCTCACGGGCGTGATTGCCGCCTTTATCGCCCAGGGCTATGCTCCCGACTGGGGCGTGGTGCTGGCCGTGTATGTGCACGGCCTGGCAGGCGACATCGCTGTCGAGGAGCAGGGCACCCACGGCCTCATCGCCCCCGATATTGCCAACAGCGTGGGCCGTGCAATACACAGCCTCGTCAAGCGCCCCGAGTGACTTGTTGCTCAGTAGTACAGAATGTGCCGGTCGTAGCTCAAGGTGCCCAGTATGCCCCAGCCGTTGTCGATGTTGCTGTACAGCCCTATCGGGGCCAAGTACACATCGTCGGTCGAAATGCGATACAGCATGTAGGACTTGAGAAAATAGTACAAGTCGGCGTTTAGGGTCTCCAGCTCCACGATCACGCGGGCGTTGTCGCCATAGCGCTTGCGCGTCTCCACCGTGAAGGTGTAGTCCTGGCCATCAAAGAGGTGGTCGTCGAACACGTTGCTCATCCCTGCCTCCCAGTCGCCATAGGGTTTCGACAGCTGGTTGTCGAGAAAGATGATGTCGTCGGAGGTGAAGACGTCGTTCACCGAGTAGAACTTATCAATATACCAACCAAACAGGAGCTCTTCTCTATTGGCCACCCCTCTCACCTTCAAGCGGTAGAAGTTGTGGCTCTTGGGCGGGTCGCTTAATCGCATGGTGATGATCATCACCGAGTCGACACCATAGCGGTCAAGAGGATTCTCGACCAGCTTTGTCCCGTCGTCGCCGTTGTGCTTATACACCACCTCGGTGTTCACAATGTCTACCTGTTGCGGCACCTCGATGTGCGCCGAAGCGTGCACGTCTTTGTAGCCCGGAGCTTTCACGCTTATCGCTATCTCGTCGCCGGCTTGCGGCGTGTAGTCGCACGTGTAGAGATAGGGGCTGGTGTCGTTGTAGACCAGTGTGTAATGGTCGGTGTTGTTGACGACGAGTTGGGCTGTTGCGTTTTTTATCACGATTTGCGCATGATACAAGGTGTCGATTTCATTGTAGTATTCGCTGTAGCTCGAAAACATCCTCGTGGGGTTGTTGTTGACTGAGAATGACCGCGAAATCCTCAGCGAGAACGGTTGGCCTGGCGTGGCAATTGCATAGAGGGCAATGCCGTCGTCATACTGGCTGTTGAATTCCACTTCCTTTTCACAGCTGGCGAGGCAGGCGACCAATGCGGCCAACAGGAGGTATATAATCTTGAGATGTTTCATCTTTTGTTTTTCAGAATTTTTGAGTCACACTTATCGAGGGCATGAACGGGAACGGGCAGATGCCTTTTAAAACCGCCCTGTTGTTTTTGTAGCCTATATACACATTGCTTATGTTGTAGTGGTTGTAAATGTTGTAGATGCCCAAGCCCAGCACGGTCGTGCCCAGCCGGCTCTTGACCCACAGGCTGGCATTGACGTCGAGGTGGTGAGTGTCGGGCAGCTTGAAGTCGTTGATGTTGCGGAAGGTGTGGAACTGCTGTACCACTCGGCCGTTTTCGAGGCCAGTGTAGTACACCAGGTATTCTTTATAGGTTTGCAAATCAGCGTAATAGAACAGCGTTTCGCCGTTGATCACTATTGGAATGTGGTAATTGTATTCGTGTAAGCTTTGCCCATAGGTGATGGCAATGGGCACGGTGCCCCTGCGTCCCGACTGGTAACTCCATGATGCGCTCAGCTCCAGCCCCATGCGAGTGGAGAGGGAGAAACGATGGCTCACGTTGACCGAGAAGTTGTGCCGGTGGTCGGTAGCGGCATAGAATTCCCGCCCGCCGTTTATCTCCTGGCCTGCGCGGTCAAACTTGCGCAGCGCCTTCGACCACGTGTAGGTGAGCCAGCCGGTGGTTTTCCCCATCTTGCGCTCCACCAGCAGCTCGCAGCCATAGCTGCGCCCCTTGCCCAGGGCCACGATTTCTTGCCAGTTGCGGTTGACGATGAAATAGGAGGCTCCGTTTTTGTACTCCAGCACGTTGTTGAGTGTCTTGTAGTAGGTCTCGACGGCGATGCCGAAGCCTTTCCAGTCCCAATTCAGCCCGAGGCCATAAAGGTTGCTTTTCATCAAGGGGATGTCTTTGGTGATGGGCACCCATATGTCGCTCGGCATCACGAGATTGTTGGTCACGAGGCGGTGAATGCCCTGTGTCATTCTCGAGTAGGAGGCTTTGACGGCAAGCCCGTGGGCGATGAGGCATCTCACCGACAGGCGCGGCTCGGCGGCGATATGGGTCTTGCCCGTGACCGAGTAGGCACTCAGGCGCAGGCCGTAGTTCACCTTGAGCGGGCTCAGTATGGTGTAGTCGTCTTCGGCATAGAGGGCTGCATTGTTGATGTGCATCTTGTTGGCGCTTCTGTAGTCAACAAGTTCTCTTGAGGTTGAATACATGGGGTCGTAGAAGCTTTCATCGCCACTATAGTTCATGCCGCCCCTGAATCGCTTCACGTTCACATCCTTAAATACTTTGGTGTCGGGCGAGAGCATCTGCCGAGAGAGCTTCAAGCCGTAGCGCAGCCAGTGCCGCTGTCCCAGGCGCAGCGAGGCATCGGCCGTGAGAGCAATGTCTTTTATGCCCGAGTGTGAGGTGATGCTGTTCACATCGTGGTGAGAGTAATATAGCCGGTACAGGTCGACGATCTCGTTTTTTATCACGTTCTTGTTCGACATGTCGTAGAGATACTGGCTGTAGTTGAGGTTGACGTTCAGTCGATGGTTTGGCGTGAGAAATGTGGTGAAATAGATGCTCGACAGCAAGTTGCTCCAGCTGCTCTCGTTGCGGCTCGCGCGGTAATCCTCGCTGCGGCATTGCTTGTCGACGATCACCATTGCATCGCCTATCGTGCTCTGGGAGCGATAGCTCTCGGTGGGCGACTCGTTGTCGTTGTCCTTGCCGTAGTAGAACAGGGCCGAAATGCGGTTGCGGGCATTGAACTTGTGCACCACCTTGGCAGTGATGTCGTAGTATTTCATGTCGGCGTAGGGCTGCAAGGCACTGGGCTGGTCGTAGAACTGCTTGAGTATGGGCTTTGCAATGAGATTGAAGTAGGACATGCGCGCGGCAACGTTAAACGACGTGTGGCCTCGCCATATCGGGCCTTCGGCCTGCAGCCTGCTCGAGAGCATGCCCAGGCTCAACAGTCCGTGGTAGCTGTTGTAGTCTCCCTCCTTGATGCCCACGTCGATCACGCTCGACAGCCTTGAGCCGTAGCGGGCAGGAAAGGCGCCACGATAGAAGTTGATGTTTTGCACCACGTCGGGGTTGATGGCGCTCACATAGCCTTGCATGTGCTCGGCGTTGTAGATGGCCGAGCCGTCGAGCGTGATATAGTTCTGGTCGTAGTCGCCGCCGCGCACAAACACGCCTGCCGTACCCTCGGTGCCCGACTG
>OMUK01000075.1 GCA_900314215.1 uncultured Prevotellaceae bacterium | reverse complement strand
TCTCCTTGCAAGGCTCGATGTCGGCCTCGATGCGCTTCACGGCGTTGAACACCGAGGTGGCGCACTCATAGAGGTGACGGTAGCTCTTGGCCACGTCGTCGATGGCCTGCTCGCTCAGGCCCACATAGCGCATGGTCACGGCGTTGATGCCGGCATAGGTGGCAGGATTGTGAGCCATCACCACATAGGGGGGCACATTGCCGCTGATGCGGCAACCGCCCTTGACCATGGCGAAGCGGCCCACCTCGCTGCCTGCATGCAGCATGGCGCCCGAGGAGAGTATCACATAGCTGTGCACCTTGCAACGGCCGGCGATTTGCACGCCATTGCCTATCACGCACTTGCTGCTGAGCTGCGCGTCGTGGCTGATGTGGGTCTCGGCCATGATGAAGCAATTGTTGCCAATGCGCGTGCCGCCATCGTTCTGGCTGCCGCGGTTCACGATGGAGCCCTCGCGAATGATGCAGTTGTCGCCAATGTAGCAGTACGACGGCTCGCCGTGCCAGTGGAAATCCTGAGGCTCGGCTGCGATGATTGAGCCGTTGTAGATCTTGGTGTTCTTGCCGATGCGTGCACCGGTGAGGATGCTCGCATAGGGATAAATGGTGCACCCGTCACCTATTTCGGTATTCTTGCTGATGAAAGCAAAGGGGTGTATTGTAACGTCTTTCCCAATCTTGGCCGAGGGATCGACGTGAGCAAGTGGACTTATCATACCCATAGTATAAAAATTTTTAAGAGTGAAAAAAAGGTGCGCGTGGCGGGCAGCGATGCCTAGTGGGCAGGGCTGCCCGCGGCACGCACCGGTAAAATGATGTCAACGGCCTCCGCCAAGTGCCTGGTAGAGGGTGATGACGCTTAAGTTCTCGTTAAGTTTCACATTCTCGAGCGAGATTTGCGAGGCGAGCAGCGACTGCTGTGCGCTTATCACGTCGAGATAGGTAGTGGTGTAGAGGCTCAACAGGTCTTTGTTGTAGTCGACAGCCTTCTCGAGCGCGGCTTCTTGCTGCTGCACATTGGCCTGCTGCGTGCGATACGACTGGATGTTGGCCAGGGCATTCGACACGTCGGCGCTGGCGCTCAGTATCGAGTACTGGAAGTTGTTGAGAGCCTGCTCCTGCTGTGCCTTGGCGGCCTTGAGGGTGGCAATGTTCTGGCCCTTGTTGAAGAGCGGAGCTGCGAGGCTTCCAGCCAGGTTAATCAGCCACTTGGCAGGGTCGACGACGCTGCTGCCCATGAGGGTGCCATAGGCGCCGGTGGCGGTGATTGAGAGCTGCGGGTAGAAGTTGGCCCGGGCAATGTTGGTGGCATAGTAGGCCTGGGCAAAGCTTTCCTCGCTCTGGCGCACGTCGGGGCGGGCGGCCAGGTAATTCATGGGCACGCCGCCGGTGAACTGCGCGGGCAGGGCGAGCTCCGAGCCCTGGTTCACGGGCCACGACTGGGGCTTCTCATTCATGAGCAGCGACAGGGAGTTGCTCACCTGGGCAATGCTCAGCTCAATGTTGGGGATTGTGCCCAATATGCTCTGGTACTGAGCCTCCGATTGCACCACGGCCACCTCGGTGTAGCCGGCGCGGGCACTTTCCTTCATGTCCTTCATCGTCTTGGTGGTCTCCTTGGCCAGCTCGGCATTCTGCTTGTAGATCTTGAGCTGGTTGTTGAGCGACACCAGGTTGTAGTAGCATGTGGCCACGCTGGCTATGAGCTGCGACTGCACAGCCTGGTTGTAGTATTGCGCATATCGCACTGCGCTCTGGGCGCTGCGCTTGTTGTTGGTGATCTGGCCGAAGATGTCGGCCTGCCAACTCATGGTGAGGGGCAGTTGCCAGCCCCAGTCCATGTCGTTGCTGCCATATTTCACACCGGCGCCGTTGGGCGAGAAGGTGAGGCTGGGCAGGTAGGAGAGCTTGGCGCCCAGCAGGCGGGCCTGAGCCACGTCGATATTGAGCTTGGCATTCTTGAGGTTGGCGTTGTTGGCCAGCGCACGCTCAATGTAGCTTTGCAGCAGGGGGTCGGTGAATACCTGGCGCCATGCCAGGTTGCCCAGTGCCGAGCTGTCCTGAGGCGCGTCTTTCACCCGGGCATACTCGTCGATGAGGGGCACATCGGTGGGAGTTTGATACTCCTTGTACATTTTGCAGCTGCCCATCATGGTGGCGAGTGCCACCATGACGACTGCAAGAGATATATAATTACTACGTTTCATTAGTCTTCTATGTCTTCGTCTTTATTGTAACTTACTTTGTCGGGCGTGTATTGTCTAATCTCACGCTCAATCTCACTGTTGTCCTTGTCCTTCCAGCGCAGCGGCTTGATCTTCTCTTGTGCGCTCTGGAATATCACAAACAGGGTGGGAACGATGAGCACCTGCAGAATCATACCGACGAGCATGCCGCCCACAGCGCCGGTGCCCAGCGAGCGGTTGCCGTTGGCACCCACGCCATTGGCAAACATCAGAGGCAGCAGACCGATAATCATGGCCAGCGAGGTCATCAAGATAGGACGCAAGCGGGCTTGCGCACCTGCCACTGCTGCACCCACGATGGTCATGCCCGTGCGACGGCGCTCGAGCGAGAACTGGATGATGAGGATGGCATTCTTGGCCAGCAGACCGATAAGCATGATGAGCGCAATCTTCAGGTAGATGTTGTTGTCGACACCGAAGATGTTGGCAAACGCGAAGGAGCCAAACAGACCCATTGGGATAGAGAGAATCACAGCCAGTGGCAGGATGTAGCTCTCATAGAGGGCACTCAAGATGAGGTAGACGAAGAGCAAGCACAGCACAAAGATGGTGGTCGTTGAGTTGCTCGACTTGGCCTCCTCACGCGACAGGCCCGAGTACTCATAGCCGTAGCCGGTGGGGAGCACCTTGCTGGCCACCTCTTCTACCACCTTCAGGGCTTGACCCGAAGAGTAGCCATCGTTGACCGTACCGGTGACCTCGATGTTGGAATACATGTTGAAGCGCGAGAGCGACTGTGGAGCATACACGCGACTGAGCGACACAAAGTCGGTGATAGGCGTCATCGTGCCCGATGCTGTGCGCACCTTGATTTGATTCAAAGTCTCGGGGCTCACGCGAGCATTAGGATCGGCCTGAAGCATCACGCGGTAGATCTTACCGAAGCGGTTGAAGTTGGACACATACATACCGCCATAGTAGCCTTGCAGTGCCGTGAGCACGCCGCTTGTGCCCAAGCCGGCGCGGGCTGCCTTGGCCTCGTCGACGTTGACCATGTATTGCGGATAGGTGGGGTTGAATGCCGAGTAGGCCATCTGCACCTCGGGGTGCTTCATGAGCTCGGCGCAGAATTGCTGCTCGATCTGGAACAGCTTGTTGATGTCGCCACCGGTCTTGTCCTGGAGCTCGACGGTGAAACCGCTCGATGCGCCATAACCGGCCACCATGGGCGGTGCAAAGATCATCACGGTGGCATCCTTGATGGCCATGCCGGTCTTCATATAGAGCTCCTTGATAATTTCGTCGCTCTTGCGCTCACGGTCTTCCCAAGGTTTCAGCTTCACAATACACATGGCCTGGTTGTTGCCCTGGCCGCCCAGCAGCGAGTAGCCTTGGGTGGTCATGTAGGAATCCACCTCAGGAATCTGGGCCACAATCTTGTCGACCTGTTCGGCCACAGCCACGGCGCGGTCTTGGCCGCTGGCAGGAGGCAGACTCATCGAGATCATCACGATACCGGTATCCTCATTGGGCACAAAGCCGGTTGCGGTGCTGCCCATGAGCACTACCAGACCCACAATCACGGCAGCCACGATAGCGATGGCGATCCACTTGGTGCGAATGAAGAATTGCACGCAGCGGCGATACACGCCCAGCAGCTTCTCGTAGCCCTTGTTGAAGCCCTCGTGGAAGCGGGTCACAATGGTCTTGCGGCGAGGCTTGGGATTGCCGTTCTCGTCGAGCTCATCCTTGGTGTGCGGTTTCAGGAACACGGCGCACAGTGCAGGCGACAGCGTGAGGGCGTTGATGGCCGAGATACCGATGGCAAATGCCATGGTGAGACCAAACTCCTTGTAGAACGTGCCCTCGACGCCTGGCATAAACGACACGGGGATAAACACCAGCATCATCACCAGGGTGATTGAGACGATAGCCGAGCCAATCTCGCTCATGGCATCGATAGCAGCCTGGCGGGCGCTATGATACCCCTCGTCGAGCTTGGCGTGCACCGCCTCAACCACCACAATGGCATCATCGACCACAATTGCAATGGCCAGCACGAGTGCCGAGAGGGTGAGCAGGTTGATGGAGAAGTCCATCACATATAGCAGAGCGAACGTACCAATCAGTGCCACAGGAATTGCAATAGCAGGAATGATGGTAGAGCGCAAGTCTTGCAGGAAGATATACACCACCAGGAACACCAGGATGAATGCCTCGATCAGCGTCTTCTCAACCTCGGCAATCGAGGCGTTGAGGAACACATTGGTATTCATAGGCACCACAAAGGTCATGCCCTTGGGCAGGTCCTTCTTCATCTCGTCCATCTTGGCGAGGATATTGTTGATCACCTCCGAGGCGTTGCTGCCGGCAGCCTGCATGATCATCATCGACGATGCCATGTGGCCATTGGCCTTCGACTGGAAGCCGTAGCTCAAGCTGCCCAGCTCCACCTTGGCAATGTCCTTGAGGTAAAGCACGTTGTCGCCATCGGTGCGCACCACGATGCTGTCGAATTGCTCGGGGGTCGAGAGGCGGCCCTTGTAGCGCAGGTCGTACTCAAAGGCCTGATGGCCATTCTCGCCGAAGCTACCAGGGGCGGCCTCGATGTTCTGGTCGCTCAGGGCGGCGGTCACGTCGCTAGGCATGAGGTTATATTGAGCCATCTTGTCGGGCTCGAGCCATATGCGCATCGAGTAGTCGGCGGCCATCTGGAAAGCCTCGCCCACACCGGTCACACGCTTGATTTCGGGCACGATGTTGATACCCATGTAGCCATCGATAAACTGGCGGCTATAGGTGTCGGTGGTATCCACCAGCGATATTGCCATCAGCATTGAGGTCTGGCGCTTGATGGTGGTCACACCCACGCGGGTCACCTCCGACGGCAGCAAGCCCTGTGCCTGGCTCACGCGGTTCTGCACGTTCACAGCATCCATATCGGCATTGGTGCCAGGCTTGAAAGTGACGGTGATGCTGGCCGAGCCTGCGGCAGCGGTCGAGGTCATGTAGTCCATGCCTTCCACACCGTTGATTTGCTCCTCGAGAGGCTCGATCACGGCGTTCATCACGGTCTGTGCATTGGCACCGGTATAGGTGGCGCGCACCATCACCGTGGGCGGAGCAATGCTTGGATATTGCTCCAGTGGCAGGCTCGAAAGTCCTATGGCACCCAGTATCACGATGAAGATAGAAATCACCGTCGAGAGCACAGGACGATTAATAAAAAGCTTTAGATTCATTATAAATGATTTTCTTTGTTCGTTTTATCGAAATAAGTGTACTCTCTCTTGCGATTATTTCTTGGCCTTGGCTGCCTGAGCCTTCATGGCGGCGGCGGCCTGCTCCTTGGTGATGATGGTGGTACCCTCCTTCACCTGGGTGCCCACGCCCTCAATCACAATCACGTCGCCCACGCTCAGACCGCCAGTCACGGCATAGTTCTGACCGTCGTTCTCGTCCATCACAGTGATTGCGCGAGCGGTAGCCTTGTGGTCGGCGCCCACCACATACACATATTTCTGGTCTTGTATCTCATAGGTAGCCTTCTGAGGTATCACGAGCGAGCGGCCAGTGGTGGCAGGAATCAGGATCGAGCCAGTAGAACCACTGCGCAGCATGCCGTTCACGTTGGAAAAGAGGGCACGCACTTGAGCGCTACCCGTGGTCTGGTCGAGCACACCGCTCACGGTCGACACGCGGCCCAGCTGGCCGTAGATCTCGCCGTTGGCAAGCTTGAGCTTCACCTGGGGCAGCTGCTGGATAGCAGCTTGCAGCGAGATGCTGCCATTCTTGGTGAGGGCAAGCACCTGCTTCTCGTTGAATGAGAAATAAGCGTAGATCGAAGTGTTGTCGCTGATGGTAGTGAGTGCAGCGCCACTGGGGCTTGCGAGCGATCCCTCGCGGTTGGGGATCTGGCCCACCACGCCGTCGCATGGAGCAACCACGCGCGAGTAGCTCAAGTTCTTGCGGGCGTCGACCAACTGTTGCTCGGCCTGGGCCAATCCTGCGCGGGCCTGGCCCACTTGCTGGCGCACGGCATTGAGTTGCGACTGTGCCGACTTCAGGCTCAAGGCAGCCGTCTGATACTGGTAGCTGCTGATGATGCCCTTGTCGAGCAGTTTCTTCTGGTTGGTGGCAGTGAGCTGGGCAGTAGCCACACTCGACTGGCTGGTTGCCACTTGTGCCTCGGCACTGGTCACGGCTGCGCGGGCGCTGGCCACACCGGCCTCGGCGCTGCGCACTGCAGCCTGATATTGCACATCGTCGATCAGGAAGAGTAGCTGGCCCTTGCTCACGCGCTGGCCCTCATCGACACACACCTTGGTGATCGTGCCCGAAATCATAGGGCGAACGTCGATATCCATCTTGCCCTTGATGGTAGCAGGATACTCATTGTCGAGGCTCAAGTCGCCTGTCGTCACCGTGTAGGTCTCGACAGCCGCAACGTTCTGACCTTGCATAGAAGACGATTGGTCGGCCTTTTTGCATCCAGTCAAGAGTGCAACCACACTCAGTGTCAACATCACTTGTGACACACTTTTTAACTTCATTTCATCAAACATAATTCTGTTGCTCTAAATTATTTAATTACTTGTTTTATATCTTATATATAAGGGTGATGTCGTCACAACATCTTTGATTTTGCAAAATTAGCAACATTAAATTTGGTAGGACTTATATAATTCAAACTAGAATTTGTCCAAATGTCGACAAGGGCAATAAAAAAACTTAAAAATCTGTTACAAATTGGGCAAAAAGTTAAAAATTAAATAAATCTTGAACACTAAATCAGCAAAATTGGCCACTAAATTTTGCAATTCATTTTTTCATAGTTACTATTTACCCCAGGGCAGCTTCTCGATTTTGCCCATGAGGTCTACAATCTTGCCAGCGCGCTTGCGCATCCAGCCCGTGGGGTGGCCCGAGTCGCGCTCGAGCGGAGCGGGCAGCGAGGCGGCGATCAGGGCAGCCTCGTGGCGGGTGACGTCGCCGCAGTCCTTGTCGAAGCTGTGGCGGCAGGCGGCCTTCACGCCATATATGCCGTCGCCCATCTCAATGCTGTTGAGATACACCTCCATGATGCGCTTCTTGCCCCACACCCGCTCGATGAGCACCGTGAAGTACACCTCCAGGCCCTTGCGCACCCAGCTGTGACCCGGCCACAGAAACACATTCTTGGCAGTCTGCTGGCTTATGGTGCTGGCACCGCGCTCCCTGCCGCCGCGGCGGCTCTCGATATAGGCCTGCGCGATGGCCTCGGTGTCGAAGCCATGGTGCTGCATGAAGAGGTTGTCCTCGCTGGCGACCACAGCCTGGGGCAGATTGTGCGACATGTCGTCGATAGGCACCCACTCATGGTCGATCTTGGGCGACTCGCCCCGCGACACCTGCTCGACGCAGCGTATCACCATGAGCGGCGTGTAGTACACAGGCATAAACTTGAAAGCCACCACGGCCAGAATGGTCGAGGTGAAGAAGAAGATGAGCAAGTAAGCCACATAGCGCCCTATACGTTTAACTATCATTTTCCAATTTTTAGTCGCTATTTACCGGTTGCAAAATTACACATAAATTTCCTATCTCCCACACACTCCCCGCCCAAAACTTCCACCCTTTTCACGGCCACAGGACTGTGGATTTTCGGGCTGCGAGTGGTTGCCGGCTTTCCACAAGGGGGAATTAGAGGGCGGAGTGGAGGCGGCGCATGGCCTCGACGAGGATGCTGCGGGGCGAGGCGCAGTTGAGGCGCATGTGGCACTCGCCGCCGCGGCCGAACATCGAGCCCTCGTTGAGGGCCAGGCGGGCCTTGTTGACGAAGAGGTCGACCACTTCCTTATGACTGAGGCCCAGGCCGGTGCAGTCGAGCCACATGAGGTAGCTGGCCTCGGGCTTGATGGCGACGATGCCGGGCAGATTGTGGGCGCAATAGCGGGCCACATAGTCGACGTTGGCCTGGATGTAGCGCAGGCACTCCTCGAGCCACTGCTCGCCGTGGGTGTAGGCGGCCTGGGTGGCCAGCGTGGCGATGAAGGTGGGGCTGGAGAGCTCGTTGGTGTCGAGCCAGGTGAAGAATGGGCGGCGCAGGTCGGGGTTCTTGATCACGCACCACGACGACTCGAGGCCGGCGATGTTGAAGGTCTTGGTGGGGGCGCCCATGGTGACTGCCACGGCGGCGGCATCGTCGCTCACGGTGGCAAAGGCGGTGTGGCGGTGGCCGGGCATCACGAGGTCGCCGTGTATTTCGTCGTCGAAGACGATGACCTCGTAGCGGCGTGCCAGCCGTGCCACCTCGCGCAGCACTTGGGGACTCCAAGCCAGGCCTATGGGGTTGTGGGGGTTGCACAGGACCATCATGCGCGGGCGCTCTTGCTCGAAGATGCGCTCCAGTCCCTGCAGGTCCATCGTGTAGTGGCCGTGGCCGTCGTTGAGCAGGTCGTTGACCACCACGCGGCGGCCGTTGCCGGCGATGAGGCGGCGAAAGGGGTGATACACTGGCTCTTGTATCACGATTTTCTCACCTGGACGGGTGTAGAAGTTCACGGCCAGCCCAAAGCCGGTGACGATGCCGGGAATGTAGGTGAGCTCGTCGCGGGTGAAGTGGAAGCCGTTGCGGCGCGCCTGCCAGTCGATGATCGATTGCCAGTAGCCGTCGGCAGGCACGGTGTAGCCATAGATGTGGTTGCCCTCGATGCGCTCGCTCAGGGCCTGGGTGATGGCGGGGCACACCTCAAAGTCCATGTCGGCCACCCACAGGGGCAGCAGGTCGGTGCGGCCAAACTCCTCTTGCAGCGCGCCATATTTCACGGTCGAGGTCGTGCTGCGGTCTACTATCTTGTCGAAGTCGTAATGCATTGCTCTAGCGCTTTTTGATGTTGACAATTTTCTTCTACCCTACCCCAGCTTCTCGAGTATCCAGGCGCGGGGCACGAGCACTTTCATCTTCATGTATTGCTTGATGTGGGTGACGAAGGCGGCTGCCTGGCCCTTGTTGTCGAAGCCCTGCACCACGACGCAGTATTTCTTGTCTTTGTTGGTATACACCACATAGGAGTCAAAGCCCTCCTGGCTGTGCAGGCGGTCGCGGTAGCTGCGGGCGTTGATCACCTGGTCAAACATGGCCACCACCACGCTGTATTTTTTCACGTCGGTGGGCTTGCCGTCGATGATGTTGCAATAGGAGCGCAGCAGGCGCACGCTGTCGCCGTTCACCACCTGGGTATAGGCCATGCGCGAGGCTTGCAGGTGCTCATAGTTCTCCTCGCCCATGTTTTCGCGGGTTTTCTCCACTGCCTTGTCGTAGGCAGCCTTGTAGTTGGCCTCGTTGGTGTGGCAGCCTGCGAGGCTGAGTGCGGCCACGGCTGCCGTGAGGATATAGATTGCTTTTTTCATTTTGGTTCTATTATATTGATATATCGATGATTTCTCAGTTCCAGCAGTGCCAGTGGGGGTGCTGATGCCCCACCCCGCTCAGCCCAGTATCTCGCCCAGGGGGTGGGCCTTGTCGTCGGCCAGCTCTATCACCTGGCAGCCGGCGATGTTGCCGGCGTCGAGCTCGAGGGTGATGAGGGTGCGCACCTTCTGCCAGCCTTGCCGGCCGGCGGCGCCGGGGTTGATGGTGAGCACGCCCAGCTGACGGTCGGGGATGACCTTGAGGATGTGGCTGTGGCCGCACACAAAGATTTTGGGCCGCGACAGCTCGAGGCGGCTCTTGATGCCGGACGCGTAGCGGCCGGGGTAGCCGCCTATGTGGGTCATCACCACCTTCACGCCCTCGGTCTCAAATATCTCCATCGCCTTGTAGTCGTGGCGCAGCACGCCGCCATCGGCGTTGCCATACACGGCGCGAAACACAGGCACCAGCGCGGCCAGGCGGGCGGCAATCTGCTCGTTGCCTATGTCGCCGGCATGCCATATCTCGTCGCAATCCTTGAAATGCTCGGCATATCGAGGGTCCCAATACGAGTGGGTGTCGCTGATTATTCCTATTTTCTTCATTCTCTTTCTTTATAAATATATATATATGTCACCCATGAGTGTGGAGTGGCGCTCCCCACCGCGTGGCGCATGATCACTTCGAGTCCCGCTTGGCAGCAGCCTTCGCGCGCTCGGCCTCGCGCTTGGCCTGCTCCTTCTGGCGCTTGGCTTCTTGCTCGGCCTTCTCCTGGGCGCACTTCTCTTGTGCCTTGAGTTTCTGGGCCTCGCGCTTGGCTTTCTCCTTGTCGCGTTTCTCCTGGGCCTTCTGCTTCTCTTTCTCGCGCTTGGCCTGCTGCTCGGCGCGCTTCTTGTCGCGCTTAGCCTGCTCCTTGTCGCGCTTGGCTTGCTGCTTGGCCTTCTTCTCGGCCTTCTCGGCGGCGGCGTCCTCGCGGGCCTGCTTCATGGCAGCCTCGCGTTTCTTCTGCTCGGCGGCAGCCTTGGCCTGCGCATCGGCTTTGGCCTTGGCTTGGGCTTCGGCCTTAGCCTTGGCTATGTTTTCCTGCTCCTCGGCTATCTTGGCTTGCTGCTCGGCCTCGTGGCGGGCGGCCTCGGCCTCCTGCATCTTCTTCAGGTCGTCGGCAAAGGGCTGGAAGTTGGTGCTCAGCACCTGGAACTCGGTGCGGCGGTTGATTTGGTCGGCGGCAGCCTGGTTGGCCTTCGACAGGGTGTCGATATAGGCCACCGTGAGGGTGTCGCCCAGCGGGAATTGCGGGTAGAGGCGGTGTATGCGTTTGGTCACCACCTTGGGCCGTGTCTTGCCGTAGCCGGCGGGCTTGAGCCTGAGCGAGTCGACGCCGTGGGCGATGAGGTAGTCGACCACGCTCTTGGCGCGGCGGTAGCTCAGCTTGTTGTTGTAGGCGTCGGTGCCGATGCGGTCGGTGTGGGCGCTGAGCTCTATGGTGATGTAGGGGTTGTCGCGCAGGGTCTTCACCAGGCTGTCGAGTGCCCGCTTGGAGGCAGGGCGCAGCGAGGCCTTGTCGAAGTCGTAGAAGATGTTCTCCACCACCTGGGGCTTATGCATGGCGGCGAGCACAAAGTCGACGCCATACTCGGCGTCCTCCTCGGCGGGGTCGCTGGTGAACTCCTGGCGGCTGTTGAGGTAGCCATTGGCGCTGGCCAGCATCACATAGCTCACGCCGCGCTGCAGGTCGAAGCGGAAGCTGCCGTCGGGCTTGGCGGCCTGCTTCTGGTTGCTGCCGTCGTTGCCCACGATGCGAATGGTGGCGTTGGGCACGGGCTCCTCGTCCTTGTCGAGCACGGTGCCCGATATCCATATCTTCAAGTCGGGCTTCTCAAAGCTGTAGATGTGGTCGTAGCCGCGGCCGTCCTTGCGGTTGCTCGAGAAGAAGCCGCTCTCGCCCTTGCCGAAGGTGATGCCGAAGTCGTCGCCGCTGGAGTTGACGGGCGAGCCCATGTTCTCGATAAACCAGCGCCCCGAGGGTTGCATGGTGGCCTTGAAGATGTCGAGGCCGCCGAAGCCCGCATGGCCGTTGGAGGCAAAGTAGAGGATGCTGTCGGTGCGCATGTAGGGGAAGCGCTCGTCGCCGGGGGTGTTGATTTGGTCGCCCAGGTTCTCGAGGGTGCCGCGCTTGTCCTTGATGTTGATGCGCCACAGGTCGAGGCCGCCCTGGCCTCCCGGCATGTCGCTGGTGAAGTAGAGCCACTGGCCGTCGGGGCTCACGCAGGGGTCGCCGTAGCTCGAGAGGGTGTCGGCAGTGATTTCAAAGGGGCTGGGCTTGCTCCACTTGGCCTCGCTGCGCTGCGAGGTGTAGATGCTCACGCCGGTGGGGGCGTCGGCCTTGCGTATGGCCATCGAGAGATACATGGTGCTGCCGTCGGGGCTGAAGGCGGTCACGCCCTCGTCCTGCTCGCTGTTGAGCTCGCCCTCGGCGGGCTCGGGGCGCTGCCACTTGCCCTTGTCGTTGAGTTTGGAGAAGTACACGTCGCAATTCTTGGTGCCGGTGATGTCGCTCTTGGCGGTGCCCATCGACTTCTCGTTGCTCGAGGTGAAATAGAGCTGGTCGGCGTTGGCGTCGAGAAACATGGGGCAGAAGTCGGCCCGCCGCGAGTTGAAGAGCTTGGCGCTCTTCACGATGTAGCGGCTGCCCTGCTCGCGCCACTTGGGCGCCATGCGGCAGGCGCGCAGGCCCTGCTTGGCCTGCCAGTCGTCGGGCACAAGCTGCAAGTAGGCCTTGTAGTTTTTCTCGGCGGCGCTCCACAGGCCCTCCATGTGCTGGGCCTGGGCCAGGTAGAGGATGGCCATGCTGTCGGGGTACTCATAGCGTATCGCGTTCTGGAAGGCGCCCACGGCGCGGGCGCTCTGGTTGAGCTTGCGATAGCACAAGCCCATCTTGAAGGCAGCCTCGCCGCGGGTGGGGCGGTCCTCCTTGGCTCTGTATTTGTTATAGAGCTTGCGATATATGTTGGCCGCGCTGTAGTATTCGCCGCGGGCATAGGTGTCGTCGCCGTCGCGCATCTTCACGCTCTTGCACGAGGTCAGGCCCACGCCCAGCGTCGTGGCCAGCACCATCGCAACTACCATATAGATTATTCTTTTCATCGTCGATCTCTCTCAGTGTCAATTGCAGGGCACGAGCACAGCACCCCCCGCGGCCCCAAGTGCCGCCTCTATCATAGAAAAAACGGCATAGGGCGCCAAATATTGTGTGCCGCGCTGCCCCATTGTGCGAGTGCGCGCGCGGGCATCGCGGCAGCCGGCAGGCCACAGCGCGGGGCTATTGCGCCCACACGGGGGAGTACTCGTTGCCATAGCGGTCGAGCACACACACGGCATAGCGGTAGCCGCGCTGCTTGCCGGCCGGCAGGTCGTAGACCACGTCGTCGCCCGCCGTGTCGGGGTTGTAGACCATGCCCAGCAGATACAGGGCCTCGCCCCTGAATTGGCTCTTGGCCACCCCTTGCGGCACGGCATACACGGTGTAGCGCATGCCCTTCACGGGCTGCCACAGCAGCTGGCCGTTGCCATGCTCGATCGAGCCCACCTTCACATCGCCGGTGCTCTTGTGGTTGCGCCAGGGCAACACGGGCAGCAGGGCCGGGGCGGTGTAGACGGTGCGCTTCAGGTAGTGGCACAGCTGCTCGCCCACGCCGCTCTTGCGGTACAGGTTTTTCACCGACCAGAAGATCACGCCCGTCGAGGCCTCGGGGCTGCTGTCGCGCGTGAGCTGCACCTGGGCGGCAAACTCGGGGTACTCCTCCACGGTCTTGAAGCTGGCCACATTGGCCGAGATATATACCTGGCGGCCCAGCTTGGGTGCCACCTTGCACCACCAAGGGGTGATGAGCGAGAAGTCGGCACGGCGGTAGCCGCGCTTCCAGTACACCTGGGGCGACACAAAGTCGAGGTCCTTCTCCTTGAGCCACGACACGGGGTCGCTATAGATGGTGGCATATTGCCAGTCGCTGCCGCTGGGGCACGGCGTGAGGCCGTATTTCGCAGCCAGCGACGACTGCGTGCAGGCCACGCCGGCGGGCGAGATGCCGAAGCGCACCCAGGGCTTCTCGCGCTCTATCATCTGGTACACGGCACGCACCATGCGGTTCACATTGTCGCGGCGCCAGTCGGCAAAGCTCAGGCTCGTGCCCGAGTCCTTCCACTCCTGGTAGTCGCCGGCGGCGCTTGTGGTGGGTATGTTCTCGGGATAGAAGTAGTCGTCGTAGAGCACACCGTCGATGTCGTAGTGCCTCACCACATCGCGGCACACGTTCACAATGCGGTCGATGGTCCACTGCTGGCCGGGGTCGATGATGCTCTTCTTGTTCCACGTGAGCAGGTGCTTGCGGGCCTCCAGGTCGCGGTCGGTGCCCCACAGCTTGCCCACCGTGAAGCGGTAGGGGTTGATCCACGCCCAGCACTCCAGGCCCAGGCGGTGGCACTCGCTCACGGCATAGGCCAGCGGGTCGTAGCCCGGGTCCTTGCCGCGCACGCCCGTGAGGTAGCTCGACCACGGCTCATAGGCCGAGCGGTAGAGGGCGTCGCTCATGGGGCGCACCTGCAGGCACACGGCGTTGAAGTTGTTGCGGGCCAGCGAGTCGAGCATGCGCGTGAGCGCGGCCTTCTGGCTCTGGGCGCTGGCGTCGGGGTTGGGCCAGTCGATGCCAAACACGGTCGACACCCATGCCGCACGCAGTTCGCGCTTGGGCTGGGTGTAAGCGGTCTGCGCCTGGGCGCCAGTCACGGCCAGCAGGCACAGCAAAATGCAGATTATAGTCTTCTTCATCATTCCAAATATTTGTGTGGTGCAAAATTAAGGCTACTTTCCCACTCCTGCAACCCCCCGCCCCATTTTCCCCCACGTGCAAGCCACCCGCAGGTGCACCCACGCAACCCGGCGATGCCCACGTGTGCAAACCCAACCATCCACACGAGGAACAAAAACAACACCATAAGCAACAAAGATAACAAACCTGTAGGGGCTGGTCTTGTGCCAGCCCACAAGCACGGATCCTTCCTTATTCATTATTTACCAATGAAATAGGTTGTGACATTGTCGTGGTAAACACTCTCCAGTAATAACACACCACCTTACGCAACAAAGACATAACAAACCTGTAGGGGCCGATCTTGTGTCGGCCCACAAACACGGTTCCATCCTTATTCATTAATTAATTACCAATGAAATAGGATGTGACATCGTTGTGGTAAACACTCTCCAGTAATAACACACCACCATGCGCAACAAAGACACGCAGCAAACCTGTAGGGGCCGGTCTTGTGCCGGCCCACAAACACGGTTCCATCCTTATTTATTAATTACCAATGAAATAGGTTGTAACATTGTTGTGGGCCGGCACAAGACCGGCCCCTACAAGTCGGTAAATGTGTGCCGGCGGTTAAACCACGGCGGCGGTTGACCATGGCGGGGGCGGGCTGTGTGGAAAATCATGTGTTTACCGTATCTTGCGCAGCGTTGCCAAGATTTGATCGGTTTCCTCGCCGTGGTTCTCGTTGTCTTTGTCATAGCCCCAGCGCTCGGGGTTGAAATGAATGTATCGACATATGAAATCGAGCGCCCGCTCGTTTCTCACTATCTCCTCCCAATAGCTGCGCTGCCACAGGTGATGGCTGAATGGTGGCCAACCATGTTCTTTCACTCCCTTGCAATATCGATGGGTTGTGATCGATTTGAAATTTCTTATTACCGCGGGAAGATGAGCTGCCCCATCATGGCGCAGATATATCACAAAATGAATGTGATTGGGCATCACCACCATGTCGAGGCATTTCACTTCATCGCTTTCCAACCGCCGATATTGCTCGGCCACCATGCGTCCTGCATCGTTGAGCTGCATTTCACCATCGGCGATGCGCCCAAACAGGCATTGGCGCATGTAGGTGACAATAGTGACGAAATAGATGCACTGCGACGAGTAATCATGCTGGTCCCATCGCATCAGCTTGCGCACTTGCCCATATTGATGCTCATATTTCATATCTATTTCCCAAAGATAGTGATTTTTCAACACAATGCAAAGACATTACAAACCTGTAGGGGCTGGTCTTGTGCCAGCCCACAAACACGGTTCCATCCTTATTTATTAATTACCAATGAAATGGGATGTGACATCGTCGTGGTAAACACTCTCGAGTAATAGCACACCACCATACGCAACAAAGACACATAACAAACCTGTAGGGGCCGGTCTTGTGCCGGCCCACAAGCACGGTTCCATCCTTATTCATTAATTACCAATGAAATAGGTTGTGGCATTGTCGTGGTAAACACTCTCCCGTAATAACACACCACCATGCGCAACAAAGACACGCAGCAAACCCGTAGGGGCTGGTCTTGTGCCAGCCCACAAGCACGGTTCCATCCTTATTCATTAATTACCAATGAAATAGGATGTGACATCGTCGTGGGCCGGCACAAGACCGGCCCCTACAAGTCGGTAAACACTCTCGAGTAATAACACACCACCTTACGCAACAAAGACACACAGCAAACCTGTAGGGGCTGGTCTTGTGCCAGCCCACAAACACGGTTCCATCCTTATTCATTAATTAATTACCAATGAAATAGGATGTGACATCGTTGTGGTAAACACTCTCCAGTAATAACACACCACCTTAACGCAAAAAAGACACGCAGCAAACCTGTAGGGGCTGGTCTTGTGCCAGCCCACATGCACGGTTCCATCCTTATTTATTAATTACCAATGAAATAGGATGTGACATCGTTGTGGTAAACACTCTCGAGTAATCGCACACCACCATACGCAACAAAGACACATAACAAACCTGTAGGGGCCGGTCTTGTGCCGGCCCACAAGCACGGTTCCATCCTTATTCTTTAATTATCAATGAAATAGGTTGTGACATCGTTGTGGTAAACACTCTCCCGTAATAACACCCTCCTTACGCAACAAAGAAACACAGCAAACCTGTAGGGGCCGGTCTTGTGCCGGCCCACAAGCACGGTTCCTTCCTTATTTATTAATTACCAATGAAATAGGTTGTGACATCGTCGTGGGCCGGCACAAGACCGGCCCCT
>OMUK01000073.1 GCA_900314215.1 uncultured Prevotellaceae bacterium | reverse complement strand
AAAGATAGCTTGCTTTTGGATATAAGCAATAGTTTGCTTCCTAAAAAAGTGAGCGTTTAACAATTTTTCACGACAAAATGCACGCTTTTGGCGACCAGAGCCCCTATAGAGGGGCCCTGCAAGTCATCATGTTTAACTTTAGATTGACGCAACGCCAAAATCAGGAAATCATGCCGGCCTACACCTCGCGCAAGATGCGGGCCAGGGCGCGCGCTGTCTCTACGGTTTCCTGGGCCGTCTCGATGCGGGTGGAGTCGAAGCGCAACTGGGCCTGGCCATAGATGGGCGCGCGGCGGTCAAGCTCCCGCTTCACATAGTCGAGTATCTCGCCGTCGGCCATCGAGGCGATGAGCGGTCGCTTGGCCTTCTGCTCGGGCAGGGTGAGGCGCGCCGCGATGCGCTCGGGGCTTGTGGTGAGCCATATCGTGAGACCCAGGCTGTTCATGAGCTCCATGTTGTTGCCATAGAGGGGCGTGCCGCCGCCGCAAGCCACGATGCTGCCGCCCGCGCTGGCCGCCACCTGGGCCAGGGCGCGCTGCTCGATTTCTCTGAAGCCCTTCTCGCCCACCTTCTTGAAGACGCTCACTATCGACGCTTCGCACTGCTCCTCGATGTAGTCGTCGAGGTCGACAAAGGGCACTGCCATCTCGGCGGCAAGCGCTGCCCCCAGCGTGGTCTTGCCACACCCCATGTATCCGATTAAAAATATTGTGGTCATAGTGGTTTTTTTCCTATCGTGCCACAAATGTAAGCAAAAAATCGTAACTTTGTGAAGTTGCTCGCCTAAATCGGCAACTCAAGAAACACTGAGTTATGGCTAAAAGAAAATGGTACGTCGTGTGGGAAGGCACCGAGCCAGGCATTTGCGACACGTGGGAGGAGTGCCGACTGCGTGTGAACGGCTACCCGCATGCCCGCTTCAAGGCATTTGACACCCGCGAGGAGGCCATCGTAGCCTTCCGCAACAACGGCGAGGACGACGCTGCCGTCATCCGTGCCATTGCCAACGCCCCCACCACCGCCGTCAACTATGCCGCCATACCCGAGATCTACCCCGGCAGCGTGGCTGTAGACGGCGCCTGCAGCGGCAACCCGGGCCTGATGGAGTACCGCGGCGTCGACGTGTTCTCGGGCAAGGAGCTCTTTCACCAGGGCCCTTACCCCGACGGCACCAACAATGTGGCCGAGTTCCTGGCCATCGTGCACGCCCTGGCCTGGCTCAACAACCAGGGCAAGACCATGACCGCCATCTACAGCGACAGCCGCAACGCCATATTGTGGGTGAAGCGCAAGCACTGCAACACGCGCCTGCCCCACACCCCGCGCAACGAGAAGCTGCACCAAATCATAGCCCGCGCCGAGCACTGGCTGCAGACCCACGAATACCGCAACTTTGTGATCAAGTGGCAAACTGACAAATGGGGCGAGTGCCCTGCCGATTTTGGCCGCAAGTGACGGGCAGGCACATTTTTTGCTGACATTCATAAGATAAATCTTTTCAACTGATATGAAATATCGAAACGAAGATGACAAGTGCTACGGCGTGGCGGGAATGGCAATTGGATTGTCGATTTTCGACGCCACCCACCTCTACACCGGCGTTACTATCGATGCCGACGGCCTCGACTGCATCAAGTTCACCCCCGAGTTTTACTTCAGCGGCAACCCACGCCTCAATGCCAAGGAGTCGTGGCAGTGCCTCTACTCGCACTACCAGATTTCGATGGGCCTCGTGATTGCCGACACCGTGTGCCGCAAGATGCTGCTCGACCACGGCACCGTCGACCGCAAGATGAAGCAGACCCTGCTCGACGCCGTGGCCGACGAGGGCAAGGCCCTGTGCCAGCTCGAGCGCGACGAGGTGGAGCCCATCTTCGACAAGTATTTCACCCACATGGTGCGCGTGTTCTCCAACAGCGAGATACGCAACGCCATCAAGCAGATGGCAGCCCAGCTCAAGCAGTATCGCAGCTTCTCGCGCAGCGAGATCAACGACTTTTTGCACCAACTCTCTATCATTTAAATACACCCCGCGGCAATGAATGTAGTCATCATCAATCATAGCGACAGTGTGGGCGGCGCCGCCGTGGTCTCGCTCAGGCTGGTGCACGCCTTGCTCGATGCCGGTGTCGACGCCCGCATGCTCGTTGTCGACCGCCAGGACATCGACGTCTATGCCCAGCCCATGGGCGACGGCCTCAACAACAAGAAAAACTTCCTGCTCGAGCGCCTGGGCATACTGCTGCACAACGGCTTCAACAAGCAGACGCTGTTTCAGATCGACACCTGCACCCACGGCGTCGACGCCAGCCAGCACCCCTGGGTGCGCCAGGCCGACGTGGTGGTGCTCGCCTGGGTGAACCAAGCCACCCTCTCGCTCAAGGGCATCGAGCGCATTCACCGCCTGGGCATACCCATCGTGTGGGTGATGCACGACATGTGGAACGCCACCGGCGTGTGCCACCATGCCTACGACTGCACCAAGTATCAGGACACCTGCATGGCCTGCCCCCTGCTGGGCAAGCACGGGCACGACCTCTCTACCCGCACGCAGCAGCGCAAAGCCCGGCTCTATAGCCAAGTACCCATCCACTTTGTGGCAGTGAGCCACTGGCTCGAGAGCGTGTGCCGCAAGAGCTCGCTCTTGCGCGAGAGCGACCTGCGCGTGATTCCCAACGCCTTTCCCATCGACGACTTCAACTGCGAGCGCCTGCCCAACACGGGCGACTACTACGACCTGCCACCCGACAAGAAGGTGGCAATCATGGGCGCCCGCCGGCTCGACGAGAGCGTGAAAGGTCTCGACCAGCTCATCGCCGCCACGCAATATATAGCCCAGCAGAAGCCCGACCTCGCCAGCAAGCTGCACCTGCTGCTCTATGGCGACATCAACGACGAGAGCCTGCTGCAGCAATTGGCGCTGCCACACACCTATGTGGGCCCCGTGCTCACGCAAGACCTGCTCAACCAACTCTATCAACACAGCGATATCGTGCTCTCGACCTCGCTCTACGAGACCCTGCCCGGCACCCTCATCGAGGGCCAGGCCAGCGGCTGCATTCCGGTCACCTTCGGCATGGGCGGGCAGGCCGATATCGTAGACCACCTCAAGAGCGGCTACATCGCCCACTACAAGAGTCCCGAGAGCCTTGCCCAGGGCCTCGAGTGGGCCGCCAGCCAGCCCGTGAGCCGCGAGTACCTGCACCAGGAGGTGGCGCGCAAGTTTAGCGCCCACAGCGTGGCACAGCAATTTATCGAGCTCTTCAACAGCTTGATTTTCGGCCAGCAATAGAAAACAACACATTAAATATATTATAGTAGTCATGCAAACGGTATTATTTCACAGCACAGTATATGGACCCATCCACAGTCGCCGACTCGGCATGTCGCTCGGCATCAACCTGATGCCCAACGACGGCAAGATATGCTCGTTTGACTGCGTGTATTGCGAAGCCGGCTGGAACGCCCAGGGCCAGGGCCACGACGGCGTGCCCCGCCGCGAGACGGTGAAGCGCTCGCTCAAGAAAAAACTCGAGGAGCTCAAGGCCGCCGGCAGCGCGCTCGACGTGATCACCTTCAGCGGCAACGGCGAGCCCACCCTGCACCCCGACTTCAAGGGCATCATCCACGACACCATCACCCTGCGCGACCATTACTACCCCGAGGCCAAGGTGAGCGTGCTCAGCAATGCCACCATGGCTGGCAAGCCCGCAGTGAAAGAAGCCCTGCTCACCGTCGACAACAACATCCTCAAGCTCGACTCGGCCATCGCCTCTACCCTGCGCGCTATCAACCAGCCACTCAACCCCAACGTGATTCCCGAGGGCGTGATCGACGACCTGAAGGAGTACCAGGGCCAGTGCATCGTGCAGACCTGCCTGCTGCGCGGCGAGCACAATGGCGTGAAAATCGACAACACCACCCCCCAGGAAATCGACGCCCTCATCGCCGCCTACTTGCAGATACAGCCCCGCGAGGTGATGATCTACGCCATCGACCGCCAGACCCCCGAGCCCAATCTCGAGAAGGTGCCAGCCCAGGAGCTCGACGACATCGCCCAGCGCATCGAGGCCGCCGGCATCAAGGTGCAAGCCCGTGGATAGAGATTTCATCTTTCTCACCCTCAGCGATATAGCGCAGCAGTCGCGGCATGGTTGCAACAGCCTGCTCAACACCTCCCCGAAGCATTTAAGAATTATTAACTAAAAATACTAGGGGAGAAAACTTGCATGGTAATTGAAAACATTGTAATTTTGTAACGATTTCAAAAACGAACTGATTTCGATTTTTTTATTTCAACAAATTACAACAGTGGAAAAAGCAACACAACATCTCATCGAGCATGGCATACGCCCCTCGGTGCAACGGGTAGCCATCATGAAATACTTGATGGAACACTTCACCCACCCCACCGTCGACACCATCTACAATGACTTGCTGCCCAAGATACCCACCTTGTCGCGCACCACGGTCTACAACACCATGCAGCTCCTGCAGGAGCACAACGCGGTGATGGCGCTCACCATCGACAAGCGCACCGTGCACTACGACGGCAACCTCGAGCCGCATGCCCACTTCCTGTGCCGCAAGTGCGGCAAGGTCTACGACATGGAGGTCGACGACCACTTGCGCAAGCACCTGCACACCCAACCGGGATTTAACGTCGAGAGCGTCGAGCTCAACTACTTCGGCGTGTGCCCGCGGTGCAGGGTCCAAGAGGTTGAAAATCAAAATTGAGACAATTCACGCTGCACCGAGCGAGCGGAAAGCGACCCGCTCGACACAGCTCACAGAACAACTAATTAAATTATATTCACATTTAAAAACTTACTAGAATTATGGCTAAAAAATGGATTTGCACAGTGTGCGGTTATGTTTATGAAGGCGAGACTCCTCCCGAGTTCTGCCCCCAATGCAAGCAACCTGCATCTAAATTTAAAGAACTGAAAGAAGACGAGGGTCTGCAATTTGCAGCCGAGCACGTGCTGGGCGTGGCCGACGGCGCTCCCAAGGAAATCCTCGACGGCTTGAAGGCTCACTTCACCGGCGAGTGCAG
The DNA here is from genome assembly GCA_900314215.1 of uncultured Prevotellaceae bacterium. GTDB lineage: Bacteria > Bacteroidota > Bacteroidia > Bacteroidales > Muribaculaceae > Sodaliphilus. Next base: position 9,661 of record OMUK01000073.1, on the reverse strand, counting down.
CGAGGTGGGCATGTATCTGGCCATGAGCCGCCAGGCCGACCGCGAGGGCTACCCCGAGATTGCCGAGGCATTCAAGCGCTATGCTTGGGAAGAGGCTGAGCACGCTGCCAAGTTTGCCGAGCTCCTGGGCGAGGTCGTGTGGGACACCAAGACCAACCTCGAGAAGCGCATGCAAGCCGAGGCTGGCGCCTGCGAGGACAAGAACCGCATCGCCAAGCTGGCTAAGCAAGCCAACCTCGACGCCATCCACGACACCGTGCACGAGATGGCTCGCGACGAGGCTCGCCACGGCAAGGGCTTCGAAGGCCTCTACAACCGCTACTTCAAGAAATAATCTATTTTCAACAACAATAACTAATAATTAAAACATTTTTTATATTCACATCATTATGAAGGAGTTAAAAGGAACAAAGACTGAGAAAAACCTGCAAGAGGCATTTGCAGGTGAGTCGATGGCACGCAACAAGTATACCTACTACGCAAGCAAGGCACGCAAAGACGGCTATGAGCAAATAGCCGCTCTCTTTGAGGAGACTGCCAACAACGAGAAGGAGCACGCCAAACTGTGGTTCAAGCTGCTGCAAGGCGGTGCCATCAAGGACACCGTGAGCAACCTCAAGGACGCTGCTGCCGGCGAGAACTATGAGTGGACCGACATGTACGACCGCATGGCCAAGGAAGCTCACGAGGAAGGCTTCGAGGATATTGCCAAGCTCTTTGAGGGCGTGGGCGCCATCGAGAAGCATCACGAGGAGCGCTACCGCAAGCTCGTGGAGAACATCGAGCAAGGCGTGGTGTTCTCGCGCGACGGCGACCGCATATGGATGTGCCGCAACTGCGGTCACATCAGCATCGGCCCCAACGCTCCCAAGGTGTGCCCCGTGTGCAAGCACCCGCAGAGCTACATGGAGCTCAAGGCCGAGAACTATTAATCTCCAGTCTTAATCCATCACAGCGCCCCTGCCGCTACTTGCGGCCCGGGGCGCTTTTTTTGTGCCCTCGTGGGCGGGCGACGCATCGCCGGTGGGGGTTGCCAGTTACGGTATTTTGCGCTACCTTTGCGCCGCAATATGGAAACAAGCCGCACCTACAACTCTATCGACCTGGCCAAACTGGTGGCCGCCCTGCTGGTGGTCGCCATCCACACAGCGCCTGCCACCGGCGTGGCCTATGTCGTGCTCATCGACTGGCTGGCACGCATGGCAGTGCCCTTCTTCTTTGTGGTGAGTGCGTTTTTCTTCTTCCGCAAGGACGCCAGCGGCAAGAAATTGCTGCACTATGAGCGCCGCATGGCGCTGCTCTACTTGATATGGCTCATCGCCGAGCTGCCCATGGTCATCGAGCGCTCGTTCACGCAGCACCCGGGCAGCCTGGGCTACGACATCGCCATCTTCTTGCGCAACCTGGTACTCAACAGCACCTTCCGCGGCTCGTGGTTCATCATGGCGCTCATGATAGGCGTGGCGGCCATCTACTACCTGTCGCGCTACCTGCACGCCTGGGCCCTCTTGCTGCTGGGCCTGGGCATCTACATTCCCATCACCACCTTCACCAACTATTACTATTACTTCCCGCCACAGGTGCAGCACGTGGTCGACTGGCACCTGCAAGTGTTCGGGTGGCTGCACAACAGCTTCCTGCCGGCCTTCATCTTCATCACGATGGGCAAGCTCATTGCCAACCACCAGCGCGAGATCATGCGCTGGGGCAGGCTCGAGATCGACCTGGCCCTCGTGGCCTGCCTGGCGGCATCGGCTGCCGAGGTGCTGAGCCACGACCACTACTTCAGCGACCTGTATTTCCTGCTCGTGCCCACCTCGGCCGTGTGGCTGGTGTGGATACTCCACCACGAGGCCCACTGGCACATCAACTACAAGCTGCTGCGCAACATGAGCACCATCATCTATTTCTCACACTTCATCTTCGACTACCTGCTACGAAAAAACACCACGCTCAGGCATCTCCCGCTGTATCTCGCGGTGCTTGCCTTGAGCGTGGTGCTCTGTTTAGTGTTGCGCTGGCTCAGCCAGCACAAGTATTTCACGTGGCTTAAATACGCCTACTGAAAAACCGCCTGCTAATTCTTGTTAAGCATGATGTTGACGATAATCGTGATGTCGGTCACATCTATCCTGCCATCGCCATTGAGGTCGCATATCGCGTCGCTCAAGTCGACTGCATTCAAGACGCGGTTGGCCAGCATCGTCACGTCGGTCACATTCACCTGGCCATCGTTGTTGATGTCGCCCACCAGGCGCACCTTGCTCACATTGAATTTGTAGGTCTTGCTGTAGTTGCCTGCGGTAGCCGTGAGGGTAGCCTCGCCCACTGCAGTGGGTCGTGCATAGCTGCCCACGATGGTGAGGCCGCCAGTGGCAGTCCACGTCACGCCATCAATCTTCGACAGTGAGAATGCGGTGGTCACACTGTCGGGCGTGTCGCCATCGGCAAGTTGGAAGTAGGCTGCATAGGCCTTGGCAGCGGCGATGGTGTCCATGCCAGCGAGCATTGGGAAGGTATAGGCATTGTAGACGTACTGGTCGCCCAGGCTGTCGCTTGCGGCGAAGAGCTGTGCCGGGGTCATGCCCACAGCGCCAAACACGGCGTCGCAGTTGCCCATGGCCTTGCTTGCCAGGAAGTAGTTGTTCTCGGTGGTCACATAGCCGTTTCTGCTATTACCGAAGCAGTTGCCCATGTAGTCGTCGACATCGGTGGTGGTCACAGTCACATCGCCCACGTTGTAGGTCTTCTTAGCCGTTGCGCCAGGCGAAGAGGAGGTACCGGTGGTAGGATTGGCATAAACGCCTGCGATATACTTAGGACCAATGATCGTGCCGGCATTGTAGCAGTTGTTGACCACAGCCTTGCCCAGCGTCAAGATACCAGCGTCGAAGGTGGCAGCTGCCGAGTCGGCATTGATGGTGCCCACATTGAAGCAGTTGTCGATGGTGGTGTAGTAGGTGCCTGCAGTGCCCATGATACCGGCCACATAAGAGCCCTTGCCATAGATGGTGCCGCCATTCCAGCAGTGGTCGATGGCTGCCAAGCCATTGCCATAGCTCACGATACCGGCAGCATAAGAGCTATTGGAGTACACCGTAGTATGGCGAGAGCCCGAGGTGAACACGCGCGAGTAGCAGTTGAAGGTGATGTTGCCCTCGTTGGAGCAATACGAGATCGTCACATTTTTGCTCAATTGCGAAGTGATGCCAGCCACATAACCCATGAGGTCGGCAGTGACGTTGCCATAGTTGTGGCTATCCTTGATCGTGCAGGTGCCCGACGAGGTGTAGGTGCGTCCGGCCACACCTGCAGCGCAAGAGTGCTCGGCGTAGATGGTGCCGTAGTTGCTACAACCGGTGATCACACTGGTAGCAGAGCTCAGACCCAGCTGACCTGCAATACCGCCCACATAGCGGCCTATAATCGACACAGCGCCATAGTTTTGGCAATTCTCGATGGTGCCAACGGCCTCGCCCACGATGCCGCCAGCCTTCACGTCGACAGGAGTCACGACCACCGACGACATCGAAGCCACCTTGTCGGGAGCGAGCGACTTCACGGTGCCATAATTCTTGCTGGCCGAAATCTTCACGTTGTCTTCGCTGGCAGCGCCGGCGATACCGCCCAGGCTGATGTAGCCATTGAGTGTAGCGCGGCTCACGCAGTTGCTGATTTGAGCCGAGCCTGCAGCCTCGCCCACGATACCGCCCAGGTAGCGGCCATTGCGCGAGGTAGAGAGGGAGGAAACGGTCACCGAAGAGGTGTCGGTGAGCACAACGTCCTCGCCCACCTCGCAGTTATCGACTGTGCCAGCGGTGTAGGCCACGATGCCTGCCACATGAGCAAAGCCGCTGAACGTTGAGTTGTTGAGCTTCACATTCTTGATGGTCGACTTTGCTGTGGTGTAACCCACAAGTGCGTAGTAGAGACCTGCATTGGCATCCTCATCGGTACCCTCGGCCTCAAGGTCGACGTTGCTTATGGTCTTGCTGCCGCCATCGAGGGTGCCAGCAAATGGCACGTCGTAGTTGCCCAGCGGCACAAAGGTCTTGCCCGAGAAGTCGAGGTTGTTCACAATCTTGAAGTACTCGCCCTCATAGTTAAACTTCGTGCTGATGAGCTGATTGGCAACTGCCAGATAATCGTCGGCCTTCTTAATCAAGTAAGGATCGTCGGCCGTGCCGTTGCCGTCGAGGATCTTTGCCAGCTTCTGCAAGTCGACGGTGGTGGTGTAGTCGCCATTGGTGAGAGTGAGCACATCGGTAGCGGTCTCGGTCACCGTCGATGCGGTCACCTTGCCATCGGCTACCTTAAACACGGTGCCCGTGGCCAGAGTGCCAGTGGTGCCGGTGCTCAGCGTGCCGGTGGTCTTGAAGTTCTTGGCTTTCTCTCCGGTGGGCAGCGTCATGTAGGTGCCAGCTGCGCTCTTGGAGTAAGCATCGCTAAATGCGGTGAGCATGGGGTAGTAGCCTGCCGTGAAGGTCCACACCGAGTCGCCCAGACCGGCAACTGCGTTGCCCGAGGTGAGCACTGCGGTCTCGGTGCCAGTCACGCCAGTCTCGTCGTTGTTGCCAACGCCCGAGATGCCGCTCAACTGCGAGTCGTAGTAGTTGCTTGCAAACTGGTCGTCGCTCGCGATATTCTCCGAAACGATAGCCGATGTCATCGAAGCATCGGGGCTGGAAACCACGCCCAGGTTGAGGGCAGCGGTCACCTTGCCACGGTTGTAGGCAATGATACCCGATGCGCTCTTGCCGTCGGCAGTGACGGCAGCCGTGTTGACCACATTCTTGATCACGCCGGTAGCCGAAGCATAGCCAGCAATACCACCAGCGCGATAAGCCTTGCCAGCGACAATGTCAACGTTGTTGGTAACGCTGACGACAAACTTGGCGCTCACTGTGCCGTCGTTTTGGCAATTCTCGATAGTGCCGTCGTTCTCGCCGGCGATACCGGCAGCATCAAAGCTATTAGACACGACCACGCCCTTGTTGCGGCACCTGACGATCACATTGCCGTCGGCGTTGCGGCCGGCAATACCGCCGCCATCGCCGTAATAGGCAGTCACTGCGGCGTTGTTCACGCAGTTCTCAATGGTGGTGCCAGCTACTGCATAGCCAACGATACCGCCCACATACTGGAAACCAGCCACCTTGCCGGTGATGGTCACATTCTTGATGGTTGCGCCGTTGGTTGCGCCGAAGAGGCCCACATTGTCCATCGTCTTGCCCTCGTCGCTATTCGCGAGGATCACGGCGCCATCGGTGCCATACGACACGTTCTCGATATTCAGGTTCTTCACCGTGAAGCCGCCACCGTCGTAGGTGCCGGCAAAATAGTAAGAATTATACGACGAGCCACCCGTGTGCACACAACCGATGCCATGGAAGGTGGTGTCGCTCTCCATGTCGATGTCGGCCGTCTGCTTGAAGTAGGCGCCCTCGTAGTGCTTAGCTTGCACATTCACCATCTTGGCCAGGTTCTCGAGATCGGTCTTGGTCTGAATCAGGTAGGGGTCGGTTGCTGTGCCGCTGCCGCTCCACAAGGTTGGCATCTTGGTCACAGGCACCGATTTGGTATAGGTGCCATTGGTGAGGATAGCCACATCGTTGACCACATCCTTCACGGTGTTCGAGGTGATCTTGCCGTCGGCCACGGTAAATGCCGTGCCCACCTTCATTGTGGCAGTCACGCCATCAGCCAGCGTGGCGCTGGTCTTGAAGTCGCTGGCCACCTCGTCGTCGGGCAGGGTGAAATAGGTGCCTGCCATGATGGCGGTGTTGTCGTCGGTCAAGCCGGTGAGCATGGGATACTTACCGGCAGTGAAGGTCCACACCTTGGTGTCGAAGCCCGTGAGGGCAGTGCCCGAGGTGAGCTCGCGAGTGAGCGCGGCCGTGATGCCTTCATAGTCGCTGGCACCCTTGGCCTGGATTGCATTTGGACCCGTAATCTGGTTGTCGTAGTACGCGTTGCTATAGCTGTTGTAGGTTTCGGTGGTGCTCACTTGGCCAAATAGCGAGCCCACATACACGAGGTCCTCGGTTTCGGTCATACCCACATTCACTACGGCGGTATACTCATTTTTCGACGTTGCGGTAGAGCCGCCACTAGAGTTGCCCGCAATGCCGCCCTCTCTAGAGGTTGCGGTGATTGTGCCATAGTTGATGGCATTGGTCAACTTCACGCCCTGATAGGCCTGGCCAAAGATACCGCCGGCATCGATCGACGTGGTTGTGGCATCATACAGGTGGCTGGCCGAAATAGCTCCTTGATTGGCCACGCCGGTGGCAGTGGTGTATTTAGCATAACCTGCGATGCCGCCCACATAGCCCGAGTGTGCCGTTATGGCGCCTGTGTTGAGACAGTTCTCGATAGTGACAGTGGTGCTGGAGGCTGCATTCACATAGCCTATGATACCGCCAGCATAGTCGTACCATGCCTTCACAGTGGCCTTGTTCACCAGGTTGCTGAATGTGGATTTAGCGGCATAGCCTGCAAAACCACCCACATACTGGTAACCCTCGACCGTGCAAGAGGCGTCGAGTGTGAGGTTCTTGATGGTAGCGCCCGTCACGTAGCCAAAGAGGCCAGCGTAGCGGCGCGACTTGCCCTCGCCCGAGCCCCACGATGCGGGCTTGCCGGTAGACTCGTCAACTACCACGTCGGCAATGGTGAGGTTGGTAATCTTGTGGCCGTCGCCATCATAGATACCCGAAAAATACCATGTAGTACTTCCCGATAAGGGAGAAGGAGCATTAGCGATTCCGATAAAATCGGTCACGCTACTCATGTCGATGTCGGCAGTCTGCTTGAAGTAGACGTTCTTGTAGTGGCCACGCTCCGATGTCGTGGCAGCATTACAAGCAGTTTCAAGCGCGACCAGGTCGGAGGCACTCGTGATGAGGTAAGGATCGCTCGCTGTACCAGTTCCCGAGAGGCTCAACACCGGGTCGGCTGCCCAAGCTGCTGCACTCGCGATGAGTGCAAGCAGCAGTAAGTAGAACTTCTTCATGCTTTAATGATTAATTAAACAATTATATAAACACAATATATCATCATGATTCATTAGGACCACATTATTAAACGCATTTGATTGCTCGGCACTTTGCCTGCCGGCTACATGTCAAGATTTACCCACGTCCTGGTTTACAAAGACCCATTTCGGGATTTCATGCCAAAGTTATAATTTTTGAATTAAAAAGCAAAAAAAAATTACAAATTTCGACACAGTACGCCATTTTGCGCCAATAAATAAGTGGAATCACAATAGGGAGGCTGCCTTCGTCGCATTGTAGCAGTGTGTGTGAAAGATGAGGGCTATAAGGCTTAACCGATGACGTGAGGCGAGGCGGTCGACGTCACCGCCGCACCATGTCGAGCAGAGTGTAGATGGCCTCGCGGCCACAATTCATGAGCAGGTCGAGGATGCTCAGGCCAGGCTGGAAGCCCCAGCGCTGGGCCCACAGCTGGTAGTAGGGCACATCGGCGATGGGCAGTGCGTCGGGGCGCTTGCCGCCTATGCGGCCGCGCAGGTCGATGCTGCTGGCGAGGATTTCGGGCGTGATGGGGGTGGTGACGACCTCGATAGGCAGGTCGAGAAACTTGATGATGAGCTCTTGCAGCTGGGTGTTGTAGTCGAGCAGGCGCTGCTGGCTGCCCATCACGATGGGCTGCAACTCGGGGGCAATGTAGTCGAAATAGGGGGTTTTGCCATAGGCCGAGTAGAGGGCGCCCCAGTGCAGGTGGCGCCACTTGCCGTGCTCCGAGATGGTGACCTCGCGCATGGGCACTGGCATGGCATTGGTGTGGCCCGTGATGGCCACAGTGAGGCGTTGCACGCCGTTGGGGCCCTCCACGAGGTAGCGGTGGTGGCTGTGGCGCAGGGGCAGGCGGCGCTCATCGGGGTCGATGTAGACGCAGCGGGCATTGAGCATCGCAGCATAGCAGCGCACGCTGCCAGCCGCCATGCTACCCATCACGATGGGCTTGCCAGGCTGCAACAATGGGGCGGGTGCCATGCTGCTACTTGTCGGGGTTGGCATCGATGAAGATGCGGTTCCAGCGTATGTTGGCAGGGAAACGCTTATCCTTGTCGAAGGAGACGATGACAAACATGGGGGTGCCTATCACGTGGTCCTCGGGCACAAAGCCCCAGTAGCGCGAGTCGCTCGAGTTGTCGCGGTTGTCGCCCATCATCCAGTAGTAATCCATCTTGAAGGTGTAGCTGGTGGCAGGCTTGTGGTTGATATAGATTGTGTGGCCCTTCACCTCCACGGTGTTGCCCTCGTAGGTGCGTATCACACGCACGTAGTAGGGCAGGTTGGCTGTGGTGAGCCGCAGGGTTGCGCCCTTCTTGGGTATCCACAGCGGGCCGTAGTTGTTGTGGGTCCAGCGCTTGTTCACGCCCACGGGGTAGGTCATCAGGTAGTCCTCGTCGCCCATCTGGTCGTCGGTCATCACCTCCACCTGCTTCACATAGGGCCGCGCCTTGAGGGTGGCCACCATCTTCTTGGTGAGCGGCAACACATAGAGCAGCGAGCCGTCGGGCAGGTGCTTGCCCAGCGAGCCGTCTTCCATCTGGCTCATCGACTGGCCCTCCTTGCTCACGCCCATCTTCTCAAAGAGGTCCTCACTTATGGCCGTTCCATTGGTCTCAACGATGTAGTTGCGCTGCATGTTCTGGGGCTCGGGCAGGGCCTTGCCGTTGATGTAGACGGTGCCATTCACCAGCTTCACCGTCTCGCCCGGCAGGCCGATGCAGCGCTTCACATAGGCGTCGCGGCGGTCGACGGGGCGCCACACCACCCTGCCATAGGTGGCAGGGTCGCTATATATCGCATCGGCGCCATACATGGCCACCAGGTGGTAGAAGTCGGGGTTGTTGACGCGGGTGGTCACCGTGTCGCCGCAGGGGAAGTTAAACACCACGATGTCGCCGCGCTGCACGTTGCGCACGCCCTTGAGGCGGTGGTAGGCCCACTGAGGCCACTCGATATAGCTCTTGATGCCGCCTGGCAGCGTGTTTTGCGCCAGCGGGAAGTGGAGCGGCGTCTGCGGCACGCGGGGCCCATACACCATCTTGTTGACCCACAGGTAGTCGCCGGTGAGCAGTGTCTTCTCGAGCGACGACGAGGGTATCTGGTAGTTCTGCCCCACAAAGAGGAAGAGGAAGTAGACCAGCACCAGGGCATAGACGATGGCGTCGACCCAGCTCATGACGGTGCGCACGGTCGAGCTTTTGCTGAATTTCCACCAGTTCCACGGTATGAACTGCGTGAGATAGATGTCGGCCAGCAGCAGCCAGAATATGGAAACCCACCAGCTGCCCAGCCAGACTACCCAGGCAAAGAAAATGACCGAGACGATGCCGAATCGCACCCAGCGCGTCTTCTTCACGCGGCCCAGGCGCTCCTTGAGGCCGCCCGTCTGGCGCACCTTCACTTCTTTTTGTTTAGTATCTTGTGCTTCTTGATTGATTTTATCCATTTTGTAAAGTGACATTCAGAGTTGGGTGCGAATTTACTCATTTTTCTCGAATTGCACAATTTTCCCGCCTAAACCTCGAGTATTGAGGCCCCACGGGAGGCCTGCCTAGGCCAAAAAAATCGAGTAGGAGGTAAACACTAGTCATAGGTGCTTATCTCCTACTTTCGTGTTT
>OMUK01000051.1 GCA_900314215.1 uncultured Prevotellaceae bacterium | reverse complement strand
AGCAACAAGGTTTTACCCTTATTTTCCTTCCACTGCAAAGGTAAGGTGGCCGTCCGGTTTATGCCTATGCAACACGCTAATAATCAATAATATATTGTTCGGACGGCCACAAGGGCCGCACCCTGCCGACGCGCATATCACACAAAACGAGGACGGCCAAAAAGGCCGCACCCTGCCAGTTATTCAATCATATAAGTTACAGGTTGAGGCGGGCGGCGATGAAGCGCAGGCGCTTGACCAGGCGCTGCCACAGGGTGCGGTGGTCGACCCAGGTGGCGGCATAGTGGTGGATGGAGCGTGTGGCGGGGGTGATGTGCAGCTCGCCGGTGAAGTAATTCTTGGGGCAGAAGTACTCGGGCGGATAGATGGTGATGTCGCCTGCCTGGCGCAGGCCGCCGTCGAGCTGCTGCACGTGCTGCTGGGCAAGCAGGGCGGTGACAACGTGCACCACCGTGCCGGTGAACTTGCCGTCGAGTGTGGCAAAGTGGTGGGCGCGATACCAGTCGAGAATGTGCCCGTAGAGCTCATTTCCAGGCTCGGCGCCCAGGCCCAGGCCGGGAGCCACGTCGGCGCGGGTCTCGCTGGCATCGGGGTTGCCCTGCGGCGCCTCGCAGCCCATGAAGGGGCCGCGCGCCACGATGTCGTCGATTGGGGCGATGAGCTCAACGTCGGTGTCGAAGTAGAGCCCGCCCTCGCTGTAGAGGATGCTGAAGCGGGCATAGTCGCTCACAAAGGCGTATTTCTTGAGGCGGTAGGCCTCGCGGGTGTAGGCGATGGCGTTGACGTCGAAGTTGTGCTCGTTCCACTCTTTAATCTCGTAGCCGGGCATGTGTTTGCGCCACGAGGCGATGCACTGCCGGGCGCTCTCGGGCAGCGGGTTGCCGCCAAACCAGCAATAGTGTATGACTTTGGGTATCATCACGCAGTAGGGTTATACGGTGGCTTGCAGGCTACCCTTGAGGGTCGTCTTGGTCGTCGTAGGTCTGGTAGAGAAAATCGTTGTAGGGGAAGCGCTGCATGTGTATGGCCTTGGCCTTGTCGTAGAGCAATCGCTTGAGCTCCTCGATGTTTTCGCGCTTCTTGGCGCTGATAAAGACGCAATTGGAGCCCAGGCGCGCCATCCAGGTCGACTTGAGTTCGTCGAGTGGTATGTTCTCGCGCTTGCGTGGGGTGAGGTCGTCCTCATCCTTGGGCACATAGGAGAACTGGTCGATTTTGTTGAACACCATGATCATCTCCTTGTTGCCGGCGTCGCACACCTCCTGCAGCGTCTTGTTGACCACCTCGATTTGCTCCTCAAATTGCGGGTGCGAGATGTCGACCACGTGCACCAGGATGTCGGCGTCGCGCACCTCGTCGAGTGTGGTCTTGAACGATTCCACCAGGTGGGTGGGTAGCTTGCGTATGAATCCCACGGTGTCGGTGAGCAAGAAGGGCAGGTTCTGTATCACCACCTTGCGCACGGTGGTGTCGAGCGTGGCAAAGAGCTTATTCTCGGCAAAGACGTCGCTCTTGGAAAGCACATTCATGAGGGTCGACTTGCCCACATTGGTGTAGCCCACGAGAGCGATGCGGGTGAGCTTGCCACGGTTTTTGCGCTGTATCACCTTCTGCTTGTCCCAGGCTGCCAGCTTCTGCTTCAAGAGCGATATCTTGGTTTTCACAATGCGGCGGTCGGTCTCGATTTGCTCCTCGCCCGGGCCGCGCATGCCTATGCCGCCGCGCTGGCGCTCGAGGTGGGTCCACATGCCGGTGAGCCGTGGCAGCAAGTACTGGTACTGTGCCAGCTCCACTTGCATCTTGGCGTTGGCCGTCTGGGCGCGGCGGGCAAAGATGTCGAGGATGAGCGTGGTGCGGTCGAGCACCTTCACGCCGGTCTCCTTCTCGATGTGAGCCATCTGCTTGGGGGTGAGGTCGTCGTCGAAGATCACGAGCCCTATCTCGTGGTCGTGCACATAGCTTGCAATCTCGGCCAGCTTGCCCTTGCCCACAAACGAGGTGCTGTTGGGCGCCTCGCAGCGCTGCAAGAAGCGCTTCTCGGTCACCGCGCCGGCGGTGTCGGCCAGGAAGGCGAGCTCGTCGAGATACTCACCGGCCTTGGTCTCGTTTTGTGTGGGCGTGATCAGGCCCACGAGCACGGCACGTTCCTGCTCGAGGTCGTTGACACGCTTTTTATCATCAAGTAATCCCATAATCGTAACAAAATAGCATCATACATTGCTCACCGGGGCTCTACAGCCACCAGTGGCAGCGGTTGCAAAAGTAATAAAAATAATGCTCGCAAGCAAAATTAGCCAAAGCACCGCCCATAAAAAAGGCCTCCCGCAAGCCCAATTGTTGTGCTCGGGCGGGAGGCCTTGTGGTCGCGTTTAGCCATCACAGCCGTGGTGGCTGGCAGCTGCATTATTTCATCACCTTGGTGGTTGTTGTCTTGCCATTGCTGTAGCGGGTAACCACGATGTTGATGCCCTCGAAGGGCTCGCGGGCGGCTACACCCAGGGTGTTGTAGTAGGTCACACCCACAGGCTGTGCGGCAGCGTCTACATCGTTGACGGCGGTGGGCACCTTCTTGTCGATAGCAAGGTAGAACTTGGCAGTCTTGGCAGCTTTGCTGTCGCCAGTGAAGCCAGTGTTGTAGGTGTACCACACGGTGTCGGCAGTGATGGTGAGCTCATCGTTGTCGAGGGTTGCGCCCTCGTCCCAGCTGGCCACCCTGGTGGCGTCGAAGCCGTTGCCCAGCAGGCCGGCCAGGTCGCTCACAGCGAGTTTGTATACAGGAGCGCCATTGCTCATTGTGCCCTCTACGCTCACTTGACGGCCGTTGTACGACATCTTGGGCTCAAGCCAGCGGTAGGTGTTACCACTCAGGTCGATGCTCGTCAGGTAGTTGGAGTCGACATCGAGTTCATTCAAGTTGGTGATTTTGCTCAGGTCCACTCCGGTGAGTTTGTTGTTGTTCAGGTACAGATACACAAAGTTCGAACTTGCCAGAGGGCTCACATCGACGCTGGCCAGGTTGTTGTGTTCGAGATGCACCTGTTGGGCCGAGGTGAGAGAACTCAAGTCGATTGTGCTCAAGTTGTTGTTGTTCAGCCAAAGCGATGTTATGCTGGTATTGGCCGTCAGGTCGATACTGCTCAGGTTGTTGTTGTTCAGCGTGAGAGTTGTGAGTTTGGTGTTTTCACTCACATTGATCGAGCTGAGCTGGTTGTAGCTCAGGTTGAGGTCGGTCAATGCCGTGAGGTCGCTCACGTTGAGCGAACTAATATTGTTGTGGCTGGCATTTATCGAAGAGAGATATTCGGCATCGGGCAAGGTGAGCGTGGTGATTGCGTCATTGTTGCAATAAAGGCTGCGCAAGCTGGAGGCGTTGGCCAGGTTGAGCGTGGCCAGCTTCGGGCAATTCTTGATAGTAAATGTTCTTACCGACATGCCCTCAGGCCATGTGAACGAAGTGAGAAGGGGCATCTCGCTCAAGTTAAGACTTGTAATCTTGGTGTTGCCCGACAGGTCGACTGTTGCCAAATGAGTGCCCGTGAGTATCAAAGAGGTGATATTGGGCACCTGCGTGAGGTCGACTGTAGTCACAGGACTGGACGTCAAGTTGAGTGTTTTCAAATTGGTGAGGCCCGTCACATTCACGGTCGAGAGCACTGAGTCGACAGAGAGTTGCACCCCACTCAACGATTTGAGCGGTGAGAGGTCGATCGACTGAATCTTGCCGTTGTAGCGCATTGCAAACGAAGTGATGCCTGTGGTCTTGCTCAAGTCGATACTGGGAAGACTCACGTAGGCAAACGTGACATTCTTCATTGCCGTGCCCTCGGGCAACTTCACACTGTTGAGGGTCATGTTTTCAAAATCGATTTTCTTGAGCGCTGTGCACTTGCTCAAGTCGATGCTGCGCAGGCTGCCGCACCTCGTGATGTTCACATAGTTGGTAAGACCCGTGTTGGTGCTCAGGTCAATTTGCTTCAAGTAGGGCAGGCCTCCAAAAGTTATGCTCTTTAGGTTGGTCAACCCGTTCAGGTTGATCGTCTCCACGCTATCACCATTGCAACTGATGCTCTGCAAAGCCGTGAATGGGGTCATGTCGAGCGACTTGATCTTCAGGTTGTTCATGTAAAAGCTTGTGAGGCTTGTGAAATACTCCATACCCTTGAGACTCTTGATCTTTGAGTCGGAGATATTCAGAGAGATGACTTTGGCGAGCTCTGCGTCACTGAACGTGCCCGACTTGTCGAGGTCGTATCTTGCCAACGCAACACGGAAAGCCGAGTCGGGGAAATTGGTCTCATTAAAATCCACGTCGGCCATAGCCGTTCCTCCCACCAGCGTGGCTGCACACGCGAGCAGTAAAAGTCTTAAGTTAAATTTTTTCATAATCATTACAGTTTTTAATCTATTATTATTTAGGATATTATATCTACACACACCTCATGCAGCCTCTCCCCTGCCCTGCAGGCGAGCATCGCATCAACACACGGCGGCGGCACCATGCATGCCCTGTTGCATGAGTGCAGCAAGCAACAACTCGCTGCCTGGACTATCAAAATCTTAACAAATTTACGCCACGGCGGCAAGAAAATAATTAATATAGATTAAAAAGTGACGTTTTTATTACGATTTATTTCATTTTCTTCCTTATCAGTGACAGGTATTGCGGAGTGATGCCCAGATAGGAAGCAATGAATTTCAATGGCACCTTTTGCGCAATCTCGGGGCGGTTTTTCACCAGCGACATGTAGCGCTCGCGGGCAGTGCCCTTGATGGTGTTGTCGATTTCCTCAAAGTAGTAGTTCTGGCCCTGCAGGTCGCCCACCATCCAGTAGGCAAACTCATTGCTCGTCTGCAACAGGTGCTCGAAGCTGGCCTTGGGCACGCGCAGCAGGCGCGACTTGCAGCACGACTCAAAAGAGATGGGCGACGGCTTGTTGATGAGGTAGCTGTGATAGCACATGTAGATGGTGGCCGGCAGGCCAAACGACTTGGTGCGCTCCACCTCGCCGTCCCAGTACCAGGTGCGCACAACACCGTCGATGAGTACATACACGTTGTCGTCGAAGGCTCCCTCGGGAATGAAGGGCGACTGCGCGGGCAAGTCGATCACCTCACCCATGTCGATGAAGCGGTTGAGCACTTCGTCGGAGACTGGGTTGAATGATTCCTTGCGCAGCAAGTCTCTCAGACGTTTCCTTTCATTTTCGGTCAGGGCATTCAGCATCTCTCTGTTCTGTTTTTTTAGTTGGTTATGTGCAAAATTAGCATTGTCTCCTCTGTCACACGGCATCGGCTTGTCGACAACAGGAAATTTCAACGTTTAAAATTAATAAAAAATTTGGCAACAACCGCTTTTTAGTCTCTTTTTTCAGTTTTTTTGCTGTTTTCAAGGGCTGTGCGGTGCTCGAACGCGAAAAAATAGAACAAAAAAGGCAAAAAAGGACAAAACAAAGCCTCCCCGACCTGGATGCTGGGTCGGGGAGGCCTCATGTGTTAAGCATTGCCCGCCATGCGAGCAAGACTGCGCTATGTGTTTATTTCACTACCTTGCGCGAGGTAGTGGTGCCGTCGCTGTAGCGGGTGACCACGATGTTGATGCCCGGGAAGGGCACCTCGCTTTGTTGGCCGGCCACGTTGTAGTAGGTGCGGCTCACGATGGGCTTCTGGGCGAGGTTGGCATCGACACCCGAGGTCACGTCGAGCTTGAGCTTCCACGTGCGGCTGTAGTTGCCGCAGGTCACCGTGGCCAGCACGGTGTCGTTGCAAGCGCGGGTCACATAGGCGTTGTTGCCCTTCAGGTCGATGGCATCGCTGTTGAAGCTCCACGTTGCGCCCTCGGGCAGACCCACCCAGAAGGTGCCGGTCACATGGTCGTAGCTGTCGCCGTCGTTCACCACCACTGCGGCAGCGTTGGCCTTGGCACAATCGTTGTCGCCAATCGAGGCTATCATGGGATAGGTGTAGCTGTCGCCATAGTTCCAACCGTCGCCGGCGAGTGCACTCTGGTCGCCATCGGCGGCAGCCAGCTGCTTCACGGTGACGGCGGTGCCGCCCACAGCGTCGGCAGGCAACGTGCCGTTGAAGTCGGTCACATAGCACGAGCCGGCAATGTTGCACGAGGCATCCCAGTGGGCTGCGTCATGGTTGGCCACAAGGGCGCCCACTGCGGTAGCGCCACTGGCAGTAGTCTGCACCCTGCCGCTGTTGTAGCAGCCGGTGATGGTGGTGCCGGCAATATAGGCCGTTGCGATGTGGGGCTGGCCCACGAGGCCGGCGGCCTGGGTAGTGCCCGTCACGTCGCCAGCGTTGTAGCAGCCCGTGAGAGTCAGGTTGCCCTCGCCGGCCACGCCGCCTGTGATGGCAGGAGCCGTCACACTACCGGCGTTGAAGCAGTCGGCGATGGTCACATGTCCGGCATCGGTAGCACCCAGGATGCCGCCGGCAAGGCTGTCGGCAGCGGTCACACTGGCGGCATTCCAACTGTTGGAAATCACAGCGTCCTTGCCGCTCTCGGCCACGAGGCCTGCAGCGCCATAGCCTGCAGCCACCACAGTGCCGGTGTTGTAGCAATTGGTCACGTTGGTAATCCAACCGGCATGGCCGCCCAGGCCAGCCACATGGTTCTTGCCCGAGATGGCTGCTGTGTTGTAGCAGCGCTCAATGCTTGCGGGCTTCTCGGTATAGGTGTAGGTGCCGGCCCACAGGCCAGCCACATAGTTGGCAGCGCCAGCTGTCACCGTGCCTGCATTGTAGCAATCGGTCAATTGCGACTCGGTGCCAAGGCGCAGGAAGAGGCCTGCAGCGCCGCTAAACACCGTGCTGCTGCCCGTGGCGGTGATGGTGCCCGTGTTGTAGCAGCCCGAGGCCACCACTGGTGAGTAGTTGTCGGTTTGGCCAAAGAGGCCTGCCACGCCAGCCGTGGCGGTGATGTTGCCGGTGTTGTAGCAGTCGACGGCCACAAGCGGCAGGGTCTTGGCCTCGATATTGGCCTGGAGGCCTGCCACGCAGCGTCCGGCCGAGGTGATGTTGCCATTGTTGCCGCAGCGCACATAGGTGGCCGAGGCGTCGCCCACGGCGATGCCGGCCAGTTCGTTCACGCTGGCAGTGCAGGTGATGTCGCCATTGTTCTGGCAGTCGATGAAGGTAGCGCCGTCGGCCGAGAGCAGACCCACAAAGCCTGCAACCGACTGTTTTGTTGCCGTGAGGGTGGTGTCGTTGGTACAACCCTCAAACCGCACAGTGCCGGTGCAGTAGCCAGCAAAGTTGGCTGTGTTGACAGCTTTGGTGGTCAAGGCCACCTTGTTGTGGCAGTTGATGAATGAGCCATAGGCCCTGCCCGTCCACACACCGCTCTGCTGGTGCTCGAGCGTGGCATGGCCCTTGAGCGTGAGGTCGCGTATCACGCCACCCTTGCTGAGCACGTTGATGATGCCAGAGAAGGTTTGAGTGGGCTCGTAGTGAATGCCGCTTATGGTGTGGCCGGCTCCGTCGAGCGTGCCGGCAAAGGGCACTGCGCCAGCGTTGCCCCACTCGCGCATGGTGCCGGTGGCCAGGGTGAAGTCGTTGGCCACGCGCAGCCACTCGCCGTTGAAGGTGTAGTCCCAACGGGTCATGTACTTCGACACGTTGTTCCAGTCGGTGCGGTTCTTGATGAGATAGGGGTCGTCTTCGCTTCCCGTGCCATCGAGTGCAAGAGCAGGCATGGCAGTGAGCTTGACGGGGCGCGAGTAGCCGTCGAGTGTGCCGGTGAGCACATCGTTGCGCTTCACGGTGAGCGTGCCGCTCAGGGTGAGCGTGTCGCCGCTGATGCCGAAGTAGTTGCCGCGCTCGAGCTTCCAAGTGGTGCCCTCGGCATTGCTCAGCATCGAGTTGCCGCATATCGTGCGGGTGGTGCGCCCTCCTGCCACATAGACGATGAGCTTGGCAGCCTTCACTGCCGTGGGCTCATCGGCAAATTTCTTGAGCATGGGATACATGCCAGCGTTGTACACATACACCGAGTCGCTCAGGCCAGCGAGTGGCTTGCCCGAGGTGAGCGTGGCGGTTTTGGCTGCGGTGATGCCCTCTTTCACAGTGTTGCGGTTGAGGGCGGTGAGGCCGGTGAGCTGGGCATCAAAGTAGTTGCCGCTCACCTGCGCACTGGCATTGATGTCGCTCGAGGCAAAAGCTGCTATGGTGTTTTCCTGCGCCGAGTCGGCAAACACAGTGCCGTAGTTGAGCACGCCCTTAATGTCGTTGCGCATGGAATTCACCACGAGACTTGATGCAGCCGAGTTGACGATGCCGGAGGCAGAAGTGTGGGCAAAGACGTGGCCCGCATTCAGGCAGTTGGTTATCGAGCTGCCCGCCATGTAGTTTACCAGACCTGCTGCACCCGAAGTATTGGTGTGCAAGATGGTGAGGGTGTCGGCAACCACATTGCCGGTATTTGCGCAATTCTCTATCACGGTGCCCGAGATGTTGCTGGCGATGCCGGCAACGTTGGCAGAGGCGGCTTTCACATTGCCGGCATTGAAGCAACCACGTATGATTGAACCAATGCGGCTCTCACCCACAAGACCGCCTATGCTCTGGTCGTAGCCAGTCACGTCGGCATAGTTGCGGCAGTTTTCCACCAAGCCGTGGTTGTCGCCCACCAGTGCGCCCGAGTAGCTCCAAAGCTCTATTTGGCAGTCGCTGGCAATATTCAGGTTCTTGAGCACGCCGCCCTGTCCCAGGACGCCTATGAAGCCCTTGTCTTTTGCAATGTGGGGGCCCGAGGTGTTGGGTGTGCCAAAGTGCACTTGCCCGGGAGCCACATCCCAGTCAATCCACGCAAGCTTCATCTTGTGGATGGTGTGGCCATCGCCGTCGTAGGTGCCACAGAACTTGTGCACCGAGGAGTTGTAGTAGGCGTCGTTGTAGGCTGCGATGCCATGGAAGGCGGTGTCGAGTTGCAGGTCGATGTCGGCGGTCTGCTTGAAATAGACGTTGGCAAAGGTCTGCTGATAGTTGGAGGTGAGCTGGCTTAGCTTAACCAAGTCGGCCTTGTTGGTGATGAGGAACGGGTTGGCCTCGGTGCCCTCGCCAGTGAAACTGGCGGGTGCTGCCTTGACGGCGTAGAGGCGTGGCTCCACATTGGGGTTCTTGGCGTCGCGGAAGGCGAGGGTGTCGGCTCCCATGCCGCCGGTGAGCAATAGCTGGTTGCCATCGATGCGGCACACGCTGCCGGTCTTGGAGTAGTCACGCTCGCCCTTCACCACATACAACTCGGTGGTGCCCAGGGTGCTTATCGTGGCCGACTTGGAGATGTAGTCAACGCCGTCGGGCACAGTCGTGTCGAAGTGAATGGCCGAAGCGGCCAGTTGGGCCTCGGGGGTGTCCTCCATGCCCTTGAGGCGCGGATACACGCCCTGGGTGAAGGTCCACACGTCGGTGCTATAGCCCGGCAGAGCCTTGCCGCTGGTGAGGAAGCTGGTGAGCGCACGGCCGTGCACCGAGCCCAGGTTCTCCATTTGGCGGTCGAAGTAGCAGTTCTTGATCACGGGGTTGGTGCCTGCATCGATCACGCCGTAGATTTCACGCATTTGGTGGGCGTTGTCATAGGCATCAACCTCGACGGCAAGGCGGCAGGTGGTGATGCAGTTTTCCATCGAGCCTCTTATGGTATCGGTGGCATAGCCGTTTTTCACGGTGAGGTAGCTCATGAGACCCGTGATGCCGCCAGTGTGTGGCGCAGGGGTGCCAAAGCTATAGACGGTGCCGGTGCTGTAGCAGTCTTTGATTTGGGCAGCTATCGAGGCGCCCACCAGGCCGCCAGCCACAGCATCGTTGTTGCCGCAGGTGACGCTGGTGTTGGCAAAGCAGCGTTGCACCTTGCCATAGAACATTGATCCCACAAGGCCACCCACATATTGGCCAGAATTGTAGTGGGCATAGACTGTGCCCGTGGCATAGCTGTCGCTGATGACAGGAGCCGAAACCGAGTCGGTAGCTCTTACCAAAGCCACAAGGCCGCCTGCGGGATTGCCCACATTGGCCTGGCTGCTGTAGACGATGGCTTGCGCATAGCTCTTGCTCAGGTTGCCAGTGAGCTGGCCCACCAGGCCGCCCGTGGTGCCATTGTCGCCCTCGACCGTGACTATGGCCGAGCAGCCCTCCACATTGCGGGCAATGCCTGCCATGCCGCCGGTGAAGCGGCCCGAGTTGACGACGGTGCCCTCGACCGAGATGCCCTGCAGCATGCCAGCCGAGAAGCCGGCGGCGATGCCCACGCAGCTATTCATCGACTTGATGCTGGCGCCCGTGAGGTTGATATTCTTGATGACCGAGGTCGAGTCGGCATTGCCGAAGAGACCGGCGTAGCCCCAACTCTGGCTCACGTTGAGGCCCGAGATGGTGTGCCCCTGGCCGTCGTAGTTGCCGGCAAAGCTGTGGGCTCCGTCATAGCCGATGGGGGAGAAGCGGTAGTTGCTGGCGTCGATGTCGGCAGTCTGCTTCAGGTATTTGCCTGCAAAGGCCTTGCCTTGCGTGCCGTTGGTAGTCTGCGCCACATAGTTGAGGTCGGCGAGATTGCTCACCAGGTAGGGGTCGCTCTCGGTGCCGCTGCCCTGCAACGACGACGAGGCGGGCTCGGGCAGCGAGAACTTGATGCCCGTAATGTAGCCGTAGAGCAACTTGTTGTCGAAGAATCCCAAGTCGCTGGCCAGGGTCCAGTTGCCAAAGTTGATAGAGTCCTGTGTGGCACGGCCCACGAGCGGCGAGGAGAAGGTGTATTTCTCCTTGCTCCAGTCGTCGACCATCACAGGATAGAAGTCGCCATATTCGCTTGACTCATAGAGGGCAACCTGCTTGTCGACGGTGGCTGTGCCGTCGCTGCCCAGCACCACCTCGAGGGTGAGGCCGTGGTTGCCAAAGTTTTGCACCGTCACCATGTTGGCACTCTTCTGCTTGAGCACCACGTTCCAGTACTCATCCACGGTGTCGCTGTCGCTCACGTAGACGCGGCGCACCGCCATGCCGCCGTTGGCCTTGTCGATGGTGGTGGCATAGCCGGGATAGATGTAGCGGTTGGCATAGGTTCCGCTTGTGACGTAGATGCCCCACCAGCCATCGATGACGAGGCTGCCATCGCTAGTGATTGTGCCAGTGATGGGCGTTTTGTAGTTGGGGCTGCCGTCGCTATTCATCTTGCACAGGGCCACGTCGCCATACGATTCGTTGGTGCCGATGACCTGTGTGGGGATGTCGAAGGTGCCATTGGCCACATCCACATGCACTGTGAAGGTGATGCCCTGATAAAAGAAGTCGTGAACCGTGATACTGTCGGCGCTCTTCTTGGTGATATACACCGAGCCGCCGCCCTCACAGTAGCTGGTCGACAGCGACTTGTAGTGAATGGCATACTTGCCGACGAGCTGGTCGACGGTGATGGCCCTGGCCGCATGGCGCGTCCTGAACGACTTGTGAGCGTCGTCGGGCACATCCTTGAGGCCCGACATGGGCTTCACGTCCTTGCCCAGTGGATTGCACCGCGATGGCACAACTGTGGCAGCCTCGCCTTGCTTGGCGTAGGTCGCGGTCCTGGCAGGAGCCGATGCATAGGCCGTGGCCCCGATGCCGCACGTGAGTGCCAGGGCTACAGCCAGAAGATGATTAAGGGTTCTTCGCATAAAAACTGTTTTTATTTAAATTTATAGTATTATTTGTTTTAGTCAAAAGTGGTTAAGCCTCAGCGCATGACGCCCCATTGAGGCCGCAAGGCCGCGGGCAACGGCTGGGTGGGTGCCGGCAAGCCGTAAAACTACTAGCTACAAATTTACAACAAAAGTGCAGGCCCGCAATTAATGTATATTAAAAAATATTGCCGTTCAATAAAACTTTTAAAGGCGCCTGTGGCCCTGGAATAGAGAGGCCTCAGCAACCTGGGGGTTGTGCCGGTTGCTGAGGCCTCATGCTTGAGTATTGCCCGTAAATCTAGAATTGCTGAATTTCTCTTATTTCACCACCTTGCGCGAGGTTGTGGTGCCGTCGCTGTAGCGGGTGACCACAATGTTGATGCCCGGGAAGGGCACCTGGCTCTGCTGGCCAGCCACGTTGTAGTAGGTGCGGCTCACGATGGGCTTCTGGGCAAGGTTGTCGTCGATGCCCGAGGTCACATCGAGCTTGAGCTGCCAGGTGTGGCTGAAGTCGCCGCAGGTCACCGTGGCCAGCACGGTGTCGTTGCAGGCGCGGGTCACATAGGCGATGTCGTCCTTCAGGTCGATGGCATCACTGTTGAAGCTCCATGCCACGCCCTCGGGCAGGCCCACCCAGAAGGTGCCGGTCACGTGGTCGTAGGTGTCGCCGTCGGCCACCACTACTGCGGCAGCATGAGCCTTGGCGGCATCGTTGTGGCAGAATCCCGTGATCATGGGCAGGGTGTAGTCGTCGCCGCAATCCCAGTTGCCAGGCATGTCGCCCATGGCAGCAAGTTGCTTGATGGTGACGGCTGTGCCGCCCTTGGCATCGCTCGGCAATGTGCCGTTGAAGTCGGTCACATAGTAGGTGCTGGTAATCGTGTTGTACTGGTCCCACGAGTCCTTGTCGGTAGAGCCGATGATGTTGCCCACACTGCTGGTCGAGTTGCCGGTGCAGGTGATCTTGCCCAAGTTGTAGCAATTGTTGAAGCTGGTAGCCACAAAGTCGGATACCATCACGCTGGGTGTGCCACACAGGCCGCCCACAGCTGCGCTGCCAGTCACATCACCGGTGTTGTAGCAGTTGTCGGCCGCCACGTGGCCGTTGCCCACCAGGCCGCCGGTGGCATTGCCGCCCGTCACGTTGCCCACATTGAAGCACTCGCTCATGGTGGTTGCGAAGCCTGCACTTGCGCACAAGCCGCCTTGCGACGAGTTGGTGCCCGTGATGGTGCCGCTGTTCCAGCAGCGGGTCATCGTGTCGTGCACGCCCCAGAAGGAGCCGATGCCGCACACACTGCCAGTGCCGGTGATGTTGCCTGTGTTGTAGCAACTGTCGATGGTGGTGTAGCTGCACATGTAGCCCAAGCCGGCCACGTCGTTCTTGCCGGTGACATTGCCCGTGTTGTAGCAAGCTGTGATCACGGCATGACGGCCGTCGGCGCTATTCACTGCCGAGCCCCACAGGCCGCCGGTGTAGCTTCCTTCCACGTTGGTCACATTGCCGCTGTTCCAGCAGTGCGACATGTGGGTGCCTGAACCCATCAGATTGAGCAGGCCGCCCACATTGGCGTGGCCAGTCACATCGCCTGTGTTGTAGCACTCGGTGAGTGTGCCGTAACCGCTGTGTGTGAAGTCGCTCACCAGGCCGGCCACATTACCGCTGCCAGCGATGGCAGCCGTGTTGTAGCACTGGGTGAGGGTCACTGGCGAGCCGCTGTCGAGCTTGGCCTGGATGCCGGCCACATAGTCGCCGCTTGCGGTGATTGCGCCATTGTTGACGCAACGCGTGTAGTCCACACCTTTGGAGCTGGCTGTGAAGCCTGCCAGACCCTGGGTACTGGTGCCGGTGCATTTCACCGTGCCGTTGTTGACACAATCGGTGAAGCTGAGGCCCGGCTGGTCGCAATCGGCCACAAAGGGAGCGCAATAGCTCATGGTGGTGGTGATTGCCGTGTCGTTGGTGCACGAGATGAAGCGCGTGTAGGGGCCTGCCTGGCCTGCGAAGGCGGCACAGTAGGCTGCACGTGCCTTGAGTGCGATCTTGTTGTGGCAGTTTTGGAAGGTGCCATAGGCCACACGGCTCCAGGCGCCAAATTTCTCGCTGGTGGGATTGGCGCGGCCCTTGAGGGTGAGGTTCTGTATTGTGCCTATGCTGCCCAGCTTGTCGACGACACCCGTGGTGGTGAGGCGCAGCGTTTTTATCGTGTGTCCGGCACCGTCGAGCGTGCCTTCAAACTCGGTGTTGCCCGTTGCCATCCAGCTCACAAAGGTGGTGTCGCCAAAGCTGATGTCGTTGGTAATCTGCAAGAAGTCGCCATCAA
Source organism: uncultured Prevotellaceae bacterium (assembly GCA_900314215.1). Classification (GTDB taxonomy): domain Bacteria; phylum Bacteroidota; class Bacteroidia; order Bacteroidales; family Muribaculaceae; genus Sodaliphilus. The sequence goes on along the minus strand of OMUK01000051.1, from coordinate 9,959 downwards.
AGCCGTAACCCACCTCGGCCACGTAGTTGGCCACAGCGTCCCAGTCGTGCGGGCTGGTGATGAGGTAGGGCGACTCTTGAGTGCCGAGTCCGGCCAGCGGCACAGGAGGAATGGCCTGCAGCCTGATGGGACGCGAGAAGTCGCCAATCGTGCCGGTGAGCACATCGGCGTGGCGGCCGTTCACAGGACTGGGCACTTGCAGAATGGTGTCGCTGAGCGTGAAGTAGTCGCCCTGGCTAAGCTTCCAGGTGGCAGCGCTCAGGGTGGCGTTGCCCGTCATGCTGGTAGCCTTGCGGCCGCCGGCCACATAGAGCACCACCTTGCTGGCTTCCTGAGCCTTCCAGGCACCGACAAAGCGCTTGATGATGGGGTAGCGCCCGGCAGCGTAGCTCCAGGTGTCGGCGTCGAGGCCTTGCAGCGGCTTGCCCGAGGTGAGCGTGGCGGTGAGACTTGGCGTCATGCCGTCGCGGGCACCTGCGCCAGCAGCCTTGAGGCTCAACGTCTGCCCGTCGTAGTACACGTTTTCGGCCTTGCCGGCCAGTGCAAACGCACTGCCGCTCACTGCACCACTGGTTGCAGCCTCGCTGCTCCACACGGTGCCGTAGTTGAGACTGTTGTGAATGCCTATTGCGGCCTTGGCAATCTGGTTGACTGCTTGGCCCATGATACCGCCCGTCTTGCCGTGGGCTTGCACCTTGCCGGCATTGAGGCAGTTGTCGATGTCGCCATTTTGGCAGATGCCGGCGATGCCGCCGGCGGCCACGAGCTGTGCAGGAGCCTGCTGATAGGTCGATGCGGTGTCGCACAGCACATCGCCCGTGTTCATGCACCCAGAGGCATGGCCCGTGAGGTAACCCACGATGCCGCCCACTGTGCCATTGCCGCCCTTGATGGTGCCGGCGTTGTAGCAATTGGTGATGACGCCCTTGTCGGCGTTCAAGCCCACGATGCCGCCTATGCGCGACGACAGGCCGAGCACATTGGCATAGTTGCGGCAGTTGTCGACGGTGCCGTGGTTGTAGCCCACGATGGCACCCGACTCACTCCACAGCGTGATGTCGCAGTCGGCAGCGAGGGTGAGGTTCTTGACGACGCCCTGGGGTGCGAGTTGGCCAATGAAGCCCTTGTAGGGCACGCTGCGCGAACCCGTGGTCATGGGCGAGCCCAGCGTGGTGGCTGTGGGCTTGGTAGCCCAGGTCACCCACTCGAGCAGCATGTTGTGTATCGTGTGGCCGTCGCCGTCGTAGATACCGGCAAAGCTGCGCGATTCTTGACCGCGGTTTTTAGCCACACTTGAGATGCCGTAGAAATCGGTACTCTTCTCCAGGTCGATATCGGCCGTCTGCTTGAAGTATACGTGCGGATAGTTCTGACCGATGCGCGACGTGATGTCGCACAGCTTGATGAGGTCGCTCTTGGTCTTGATGAGGAAAGGCGACACAGCCGTGCCCTGGCCCTCGAAGGAGCGCGGAGCCACCGTGAGGGTGAAGAGACGCTCGGGGAAGTACTTCTGCGTAGAGTCGTAGAGCGCCAGCTCGTCGGTGCCGAAGTTGCCGTTGAGCTTCAGGCTGTCGGCCGCAATCAGGGTGGCGTTGCCAGCCTTCACGTGATGGCCCGAGCCGTCGCGCAGGGCAGCCTGCACCTGGCCCAGGAGGTTGAACTTGGCACTGGTCGACACATAGTCGACATGGTCGGGCGTAGTGCTGTCGAATACCACTGCCGACGAGGCGAAGCGTGCCTCGGGCGTGTTGTCGATGCCCTTGAGGCGTGGATAGACGCCCTGGGTGAACACCCAAGTATCGGTGCTGAAGCCTGCAATGCCTGCAGCGCTGGTGAGCTCACGGGTGAGCGCGCGGTGCTGGGTCGAGCCCTTGTCGGCAATCTGGCTGTCGAAATACACGTTGTTGATCACAGGATCGGAATTGGAGGCATTGCTGCCCAGGGCTTCGATGCAGTTGACCGATGGGTCGTAGCCCGTGGTGTCGGCCTCGATGGTGCAAGCCGAGTAGCAATTGCTGATGTTGCACTGCAGGGTGTCGAAGGTGGTGCGCACATAGTCGGCGACACTCAGTGCAATCTCGGTGTGGCCGGTTATGCCGCCCACAGCGGTCGAGAGGGTGTCGAAGCACACGCCCGTGGCATAGCAGTCGCTAAGCTGGCTGCCCATGAGCTGGCCCACAATGCCGCCAACCTTTGAAACGTAGCCCACGACACGGGCCGAGGCGAAGCAACGCTTGATTTTGCCCTTCATGGAGCAGCCCACCAGGCCGCCCAGGTTTTGATAAGCCGTGTATCGGCCCGAGACGGTGCCCACAAAGTAGCAATCGGTCACCACAGCCTTGGAATAGGAATAGTTGCCCCACAAGATGCCTATGAGGCCACCGGTGCTCAGGTACTTGCCGCCCGAGGTGGTGACGCGGGCAGTAGCATGGCACTTGGTCACCTCGCCGTAGGCCTCGCTAAACAAGCCGGCCACCTGGCCGCCCAGGCCTTGCACGGCGCCCGAGTAGGAGCAATTGGTGGCATCGTTGGCCACAGCGGCCACGCCGCCGGTGGCTCCACCTATGTTGAACACGTTGCCTTCGGTCACATGCACGTTGTCGAGCGTGCCCTCACACTTGCCCACCACGGTGCCGCAGTAGATGTCGAGCGACTCTACATGGCTCTGCGTGACGTTGAGGTTCTTGATCACGGCGGCAGTGTCGCATATGCCAAACAGGCCGGCATAGCCAGTGCTCTGCTTCACGTTGAGTCCCGTGAGCGTGTGGCCACAGCCGTCAAAGTTGCCGGCAAAGCGATGCGAGAAGTTGCGCCCAATGGGCGTGAAGCGGTAACCGGTCATGTCGATGTCGTTGACCAGCTTCACATATTTGCCCAAGTAGCTCTTGGCAAAACGGTAGTCGCCGTCGAAGTAGTCGAGGTTGATGTCTTTGTTCACCTGAATGGCCAGATACACGAGGTCGTCGCGGGTCTTGATCAAGTAGGGATCGGTCTTGGTGCCTGAGCCCTCGAGCTTAGTGGTGTTGAACACTGGCAACTTCACCTTGAGGCCGGTGATGGTGGCGTTGAGCATCTGGCCGGTGTAGTGGCCGTCGCTGGTCGTGAGCGACCAGTTGCCGAAGCTCAGCGTGTCGAGCGAGGCATTCACGGTGCCGGCGAGCGGCACATATTGCGACTGGTCGTTGGCCCAGTCACGCACACCCACCACATAGAAAGTGCCCAGGTTGCGGTCGTAGTACCAGCCGGCCTGCTTGTCGACCTCAACTGTGCCGTCGGGGTTGAGCACCACATCGACGGTGAGGCCGTGGTCGCCCCAGTTTTTCACCGTCACCAGGTTGTCGCCTTCCTGCTTGAGAATGACGTTCCACACCAGTTGTGTGGTGTCGGCCTGGGTAGGAATCACGCGGGTCACAGCCATCTTGCCGTTGGCGTGCACAATGTGGGTATTGTAGCCGGCATAGAAGAAGCGGCCGTCGGTGAGGCATATCATCCACCACGAGTCGATAGAGATGCCATCGTCGGTGAGGTGGCCCTTGATGGTCTCTTTCCACTGGGGCACACCCTTGGTGTTGACAGCGGCAATCTTTATATCGCCGTATTTCTCGTGGGTGTAAATCGTCTGGCAGGGGATGGTCACCTCGCCGGTCGAGAAGTCGACTGCGGCTTTCACGCTGTCGCCCTCATAGAAGTTGGAAATGAGGATGGAGTCGCCGCTCAGTTGCTTGATAGCCGTCGAGCCGCCGGTTGCCGAGCGGCCAGCAGTGATCGATAAGCAGCTTATCACATAGTCGTCGGCCACAAGCTGGCTCATGGTGGTGGCCCGGCGGGCCGAAGCCCGGCGCGGCGTGGCCACAGCCTTCTTCTTGGCCGAAATGAATTGGTCGGCAGTCATGAGCGTGTCGGTCTCGTAGGGCTTGGAGGCAGGCACCTCCCGATACACGGGCGGCGCAGCCTTGGCCTCGGTCGCTTTGCTCCCTACGGGGCTGCTCCCTACGGGGCCTGTATTTGCCGCCTGCAGGCCTGCGGTCATGCCCAGCAGGGCAAGCAGCAAAAGGATAAATTTCTTCATCATAGTAGTTGTTTTGACTCTTATGTGTAAAATAAAAAACATGTACCCGATGAAAAGGCTGGCCTCTTTACCGGGTACATGATAGCATTGGTTTCAATTCATTGATCTACGATGTCGCATTTCACTTGGCATGTACCTGATGCGGCACGTCTATTTCAATTGCTTGCTGGTGGTCATCTTGCCGTTGTCGTAGCGGGTCACCACGATGTTGATACCCTCAAATGGCTCGTTGCTGGCGACACCCAGAGTGTTGTAGTAGGTCACTTGCACGGGCTTGGCCTCGGTGTTGACGTCGGTCACTGCAGTGGGCACAGTCTCCTTCACATAGGTGAGCTTGAACACAGCCTTCTGGGCAGCCTTCGACGAAGAGCTGGCCTTGGTGTAGTTGGTGTTGTAGGTGTAGCTGATGGTGTCGGCGCTGATTTGCAGCATGTTGTTGTTGTCGACTGTAGCACCTGTCCAGCTGCCATCGACCACTTTGGTCAGGTCGAAGCCGTCGCCTATCACGGTGTTGAGGTCGTCCATGTTCACGTAGTATTGACGCTCGTCGCCATTGTCGGTGTAGTGCACTGGGATGGTGCGCACATTGTCGGCAGCATTGAGGCGCAGGTATTTGTTGGTCACGTTGCCCAGGTCGAGGCTCGAGAGGTGGTTGCCTGCCACATTGAGTGTGCCCAGCAATGTGTTGGCACTCAAGTCAAGCTTATAGAGGTTGTTGTTGTTCACACTCAGCGTTCCCAGCTTGGTGTTCTTAGTGAGATTCAGGCTGTCGAGCTTGTTGTCGTTGGCATTGAGCGATTTCAGGCTAGGCACAACCGAGAGGTCGAGGCTGGCGATGTTGTTGTCGTTCACCGTGAGAGAGTTCAGGTCGGCATTGCCCGAGAGGTCGACGCTGGTGAGCTGGTTGCCAGGTACTTCCAGATAGTGCAGGTTGGTGCACTTCGAGACATCGATCGAGGTGAGCTGGTTGTTGCCAAGCATGATGCGGTACAGGCTTGCCACGTTGCCCAGGTTCACGCTGGTGAGCTTGTTGTCCGAAGCCGAGAGCGTGCTGAGGCTGGTGTTCTTGCTCACGTCGAGCGTGGTCAGGTCGTCGGTATAGCACTGGAGGGTGCTGAGGCTGGTCAGGTTGGAGACATCGAGGCTGGTGAGAGCCGAGTCTTGATAGATATTAAGTTCTGTCAGGTTGGGAAGTGCAGGAGCTGTGAATGAGGTGAGCTTGGGCATTTCGCAAATGTAGATCGACCGCAGGCTGGTGTTGGCCGACAAATCGATATTCGACAGATTGGTCTTGGAGAGTATCATGCTGGTGGCTGCCGTGAGGGGCTTGAGGTCGACCTGCGAGAGCCCCGTGGTGTAGAGGCTCAGCGAGGTCACATTCGACAAGTTGGCCATGTTGACGCTTTGCAGCTTCGGGCAGTAGGTGACGCTCACGTCGTTGAGCGCTGTGTTCTTGGAGAGGTCGATCGAGGTGAACTCAGGCATGTTGGTTATCGACACTTTTTTCAAGGCCGGGCACGACGAGAGGTCGACCGTGGCGAATGGGCCGTAATTCATGATGAAGGTCTCCAAGCTGGCGGGCAACTTAAACGACACAAGTGCCGAGTCGTGGTCGAAAGTGCACGATGTGAGTTTGGTTGCCTTCGACAGGTCGGCTGTGGTCATCTTTGAAATTTGCTCAAGCGAGACAGTTGTCAGGCCCGTCAATGTCGAAAAATCAATGCCAGGCAATTTTGGTAAATCTCTCAACGACAGTTTGGCGAGATTGGTAAGGCCAGCAATGTTGAACTCGGTGAGATTGCTGTTGGTGCTCATATTGATGCTTGTCAAATTGGCGTTTTTGCTCAAGTCCAATTTGGTTGCCACACCGCCCGTGTAGGAGATGGAGGCAAGTGAAGTGAGGTATCCTATACCGGTGAAGTCGCTAATTCCCTTGGATGTGGAACCCGACAAATAAAGCGACTTGATGCTCGCAATCTCGGTGTCGCTGAGCACGCTGTTTTTGTCCTTGTCATACTTTGCCAATAACGTCCTGAAGTTCTCATCGGGGAAATTGGTAGCGTTAAGGTCTACATCGGCCACCGCATAGGGGGTTGCCAATAGCGCCAGGCAAGCTGGCAACAAAATCTTTTGTAAAGCTTTCTTCATAACTGTTTGGTTTTAAAGCATTATGTATATTATAATTGTTAGTATTCGCTTGAGAAAAATATCCTTTCACACTGTGGCACAGTGGCTTGTGGCCTGCCCCTGTGCCGCCGGCAAAGCATAGCTACCGATTGCGATGTAACAAATTTATGCCAAACTTGTGGGAAAGCGATTAATATAGATTAAAAAATGCTGTTTTTGTAACAAATTATCTTTTTCCCCTCCTTGTAAAGGGGGAAATGTATTATGAAAAAATGTACCCGATGAAAAGGTTTCCCCTCTTCGTCGGGTACATGATAGCTTTAGCATCAATTCAGCGGTTGACTGTGTCGCATTTTACTAGGCATGCGCCTGATGCGGCCAGTCTATCGGAGTTGCTTGCTGGTGCTCACCTTGCCGTTGCTGTAGCGGGTCACCACGATGTTGATGCCCTCAAAGGGCTCGCCGCTGGCAACACCCAGGGTGTTGTAGTAGGTCACTTGCACGGGCTTGGCCTCGGTGTTGACGTCGGTCACTGCAGTGGGCACGGTCTCTTTCACATAGGTGAGCTTGAACACAGCCTGCTTGGCAGCCTTGGCCGAAGCCATCGAGCTAGCCTTGATGTAGTTGGTGTCGTAGGTGTAGCTGATGGTGTCGGCGCTGATTTGCAGCACGTCGTTGTCGTCGGCTTCGGCACCCGTCCAGCTGTCCTCGATCAAATTATCCATGTTGAAGCCGTCGCCTATCAGTGTGCTGAGCTCGCTCAGGCTCACGTAATATTGACGCTCGTTGCCATTGTCGGTGTAGTGCACCGGGATGGTGCGCACGTTGTCGGAAGCATCGAGGTGCAGATATCCGGTGGTAATCTTGCTCAGGTCGATGCTCGAGAGGTGGTTGCCGGCCACATCGATTGTGCTCAGCTTTGGATTGGCGCTCAAGTCGACCACATAGAGGTTGTTGTTCACACTCAGTGTCGACAGCTGGGTGTTTTTAGAGATATTCAAGCTGTCGAGCTTGTTGTTATTGGCTTTAAACGTGCTCAGATTGGGCAGCGTCGTAAGGTCGATGCTGGAGATGTTGTTGTCGCTCACGGTGAGAGAGGTGAGCTTTGTATTGCCCGAGATGTCGATGCTGTTGAGCTTGTTGCCAGCCACTTCCAGCGTCTGCAGGTTGGTGCATTTCGAGACATCGATCGATGTGAGTTGGTTGTTCCAGAGTATGATGCGGGTGAGCGTAGCCACGTCTCCCAGGTTCACGCTGGGGATCTGGTTGTAGGAACCCGAGAGTGTGGTGAGGCTGGTGTTCTTGCTCACGTCGAGCGCGGTCAGGGCGTCGCTATAGCACATGAGGGTTTTGAGGTTGGTCAGGTTGGAGACATCGAGGCTGGTGAGCAACGGGTCGTCGTACGCATTAAGATCCGTCAGTTTGGAAAGCTCAGGTGCAGTGAACGAGGTGAGGTTGGGCATCTCTGAGATGGAAAGCGTCTGCAAGTTGGTGTTGGCCGACACATCGACCTTCGACAGATTGGTCTTGGAGAGCACCATGCTGGTGGCTGCCGTGAGAGGCGAGAGATCGACTTGCGAGATGCCGGTGCTGTAGAGTCTCAACGAGGCCACTTTCGACAAGTTGGCCATGTTGAGGTTTTGCAGTTTGGGGCAGTAGGTGATGCTCACGCTCTTGAGGGCTGTATTCTTGGAAAGGTCGATTGTGGTGAACTCAGGCATGTCGCTTATCGACAGCGATGTCAAGGCCGGACAAGCCGAGAGGTCGACCGTGGCGAATGAGCCGTAGTTCATGACAAAGGATTGCAAGTTGGCGGGCAGCGTGAACGACACAAGCGCTGAGTCACGGCTGAGGGTGCACGATGAGAGTCGGGTCGCCTTCGACAGGTCGACCGTGGTCAACTTTGAAATTTGCTCAAGGTTGATACTCGTCAGGCCTGTCAACGTCGACACGTCGACCCCGGGCAATTGCGGCAAAATCCTCAACGACAATGATGTGAGGTTGGTGAGGCCTGCGATGTTGAGGTCGGAGAGATTGCTGTTGGATGCCACTGTGAGGCTCTTTAAGCTGGCGTTTTTGCTCACGTCCAATTTAGTCGCTGCACCGCCCGAGTAGGTGAGGGTGCCGAGCGCGGTGAGGTGTTCTATGCCAGTGAGGTCGGCAATTCCCTTGGCTGTGGAGCCCGATATAGACAGATACTTGATGCTGGCAATCTCGGTGTCGCTGAGCACGTTGTTTTTATCTTTGTCATACTTTGCTAGCAGCGTCCTGAAGTTCTCATCGGGGAAATTGGTCGCGTTCAATTCCACGTCGGCCACCGCATAAGGGGTTGCTAATAGCGCCAGGCAGGCTGGCAACAAGATCTTGTGTAAAGCTTTCTTCATAACCGTTTGTTTTTAAAGCGTTGTATATATAAATTGTTAGTAGTCGCTTGCTAATAGATATCCTTTCACGCTGTAGCACAGCTACTTCCAGTCCACACGCTTGCCGCCGCCAACGCATGGTTGCTAGTTGTGATGTAACAAATTTATACCAAACCTGTGAGAAAGCGATTAAAATAGATTAAAAAATGCGGTTTTTGTAACAAATTATCTTTCCTTTTTCCTGATCAGGGAAAGGTATTGCGGGGTGATGCCCAGGTAGGAGGCAATGAATTTGAGTGGGACTTTCTGCGCAATCTCGGGGCGATTCTTCACCAGCGCAACGTAGCGCTCGTGGGCGGTGCCCTTGATCATGTTGTCGATTTTCTCAAAGTAGTAGTTTTGCCCCTGCATGTCGCCCACCATCCAGTAGGCAAACTCGTTGGAAGTCTGCAGCAGGTGCTCAAATTTCGGCTTGGGCACGCGCAACAGCTGCGACTTGCAGCACGTCTCAAAGGCGATGGGCGAGGGCGAGTTCATCACATAGCTGTGATAGCAAATGTAGATGGTGGCAGGCAGGCCAAACGACTTGGTGCGCTCCACATCACCGTCCCAGAACCAGGTGCGCACGACGCCATCGATGAGCACATAGACGTTGCTGTCGAGTGCGCCCTCGGCAATAAAGGTGGTCTGCGCTGTCAACTCTATCACCTCGCCCAAGGCGATAAAGCGGTTGAGCACTTCGTCGGAGATCGGGTTGAACGATTCCTTGCGGAGCAATTCTCTCAGTCTTCCTTTCTCAAGTTCGGTTAAGGTTGTTGTCATCTCTCTTTATCTTTGTATAGTGTAGGCGGTCCTCGCCGTGGTCAATATTCGTTTTTTTACTCTCTGCTACAGCCCTGTGGCTGGGTGCACGACCCATGCTGGGTCAACGCTGTATTGGTGCCTGCCGCGCCTTGCCGAGCCACTCGGGGCCAGTGTCAACACCAGTGCCGCGACGGCTGCTGGCATTTACCTTTTAAAAGTAATAAAAAAATTGCTAATGTCCAATTTTTCAATCATTTTTTCGCGATTTTTGACACGGCTCTTTCATTTAAGATTATTTTGGCCTGTCAAGATTAAGGTTATTTTATAGCGGGCGTCCGGACGGTTTTTCCCGCCCGATTCATGGCTTTTCCCCATTGCTTTTGGCAGTCGCAGGACGTGGGCGTGTCGCAATCTAATTTCTTAAAAATCAAGAAAATAAGTGGTTTAAAAAATTGGCCAAATGGCCAATTTTTCGTAACTTTATAGTTGAAAATCAGGAAGTTATGATTGAAATTAAGCCACTTGACCAAATACGTTCGAACGGTGCGCAAGCACTCGACCGGACCTCAAAATTACAAAAGAAATCTGAGTCCCGC
>OMUK01000081.1 GCA_900314215.1 uncultured Prevotellaceae bacterium | reverse complement strand
CTCGAGGGCACCGCCGCAGCCACAGCGCTCACCATCGTGCTGCCCAGCGACATCGTGACCGGCGTGCAGGATGTGAACGTTGCGACGCCCAAGGCCGGCATCATCTACGACATCACCGGCCGCGTGATGCAGGGCAGCCTCCAGGAGCTGCCTCACGGCATCTACATTGTCGACGGCCGTAAAGTTGTGAAGTAGTTTTTTCTATCATACCAGTTTCATTATTAGCCCGAAGTGCCGGCTGCGACAGCCGGCACTTCGGGCCTTTTTATTGACCCCAGGGGCGCTTCGGCGGCCGCTGTGGATCACGAAAATTGCCGAAAAGGATTAAATAGTGTTAAAATCGAGAAAAATGTGCCGAAAAGTTATGTTGTAAAACATATTTAGCATACTTTTGCATCGGTTTTTCATGGTATTAGTTTTTAAGGTTTGCGAAATACCTGGCGTCGTGATGACGGTTCTTATTTCGTTTTTGTTTAAGGTTTATGTTAATGGTATTAGAAGGTTAATTAGTTAAGCAATCCGCGATAGCGATATCACGGATTTTTTTTGCCCCCATGCACCCCATTGCGCGCAGCGTGCCAATTGCCTCGACCTCGCCCCGCCACCCACGCGGGTCTTTACAACTATTAATAGTTGTGATAGAACAAAATCGGTTTTTATTTGTAATTTTGCCAAAAAATAAAAAGGAAACATGAAGCGAACTTTCACAAGCATAATCATTGCCCTGGTGTGCTGCATCATGGCGCTTGCCGACGGCTTTGCCCAGGCCTATTTCCCTGTGCGCAACCACGACTTCGGCTACATCAAGGAGGCCAAGGGCCCGGTATCCTATACCTTTGAACTGCAAAACAAGGGCACCAAGCCGCTCATCATCGTGCAAGTGACCGCCTCGTGCGGCTGCACGCGGCCCGAATACTCCACGCGGCCCATCAAGCCTGGCAAGAAAGGCAAAATCAAGATCACCTATAGCCCCTACGGGCGCCCCGGCGCATTTGAGAAAATCATCAAGGTGAAAACCAACGGGCGCGAGAAGCGCACCGTGCTCATGATCACCGGCACGGTGATACCCCGCAACAAGTAGCAAAGGCAATGGCCACCATCAAGCGCTACATATTATCGCTCATCGTGCTGCTTGCCACCACCATGGCCGGCGCGCAAGGCATTGCCACCTGGATCGAGACGGTGCACGACTTCGGCACCTTTCCCGAGGAGAAGAATACCGTGACGTGCACCATGCGCGTGGTCAACACGGGCGACTCGGCCCTGGCCATCACCCGCGTGCAGCCCAATTGCGGCTGCACGGTGGCCCAATACAGCCACCAGGTGATGCAACCCGGCGACACGGGAAGCGTGACCCTCACCTACAACGCCCGCCACATACCGGGCCAATTTGAGAAGAAAGTGCTCGTCTACACCACCGGCCACCCGCGCAAGACGGTGCTCACCATCACCGGCAAGGTGATAGGCACGCCCGAGACCGTGAGCGAGACCTACCCCTTTGCCGTGGGGCCCGTGAGGCTCAACACCGGCAACCTGCCCCTGGGCGAGATCTACAAGGGCAAGGCTACCGATGCCTACATCAGCGGCTACAACACTGCCACCGACACCATGCTCGTGAGCTTGGGCAAGATGCCTGCCACCATCTCGGCCCACGTTGTGCCCGACACGGTGGAGCCCGGCGGGCTCTTCATCGTTTCGATATACTACCGCACGGCACAGGCCCCGCTGTGGGGCCTCAACGTCGACACGCTCGACATCTACTCCCGCCCGCTGCGCCCCTCGGCCACGGCCACCAGCGGCGCGGCACACATCGACGTGATGTGCAACGTGAAGGAGGACTTCACGCGCCTGAGCGAGAAGCAACGGCGCAACGCCCCGGTGGTGGAGCTCTCTACCAGCAAGATCGACTTTGAGGATGTGGCCCCCAACGACCCCGTGCAGCGCACCCTCACCATCAACAACACGGGCAAGAGCACGCTCAAGCTGCGCCGCCTCTTTGTGCCCGGCGGCGAGGGCATCACCGCCACTTGCGACAAGGCCGAGGTCAAGCCCGGCAAGCAGGCCACCGTCACCATCACCCTCAACCCGGCACTGCACAGCGGCAAGGTGCTCAACACCACGCTCAACGTTATCACCAACGACCCCTACACCTCGCAATCGCTCGTGAGGCTCGTGGGCCTCATACACTAAATTGAAATAAAACAACTACCCATATTATCACAAAATGAGCACAACAAAGATTATCAAGCACACCGAGGAAAATCCGCTTATCAATCACCCCGAGAACGACGCGAAATACAGCGGTCTGCAGGTGAATGCCGGCATTGAGCAACCGCCGGTCATCAATCCCTACTTGAAGCGCCGCAAGCACCGCCCGCAACTCACCGCGGCCGACTATGTGGAAGGCATACGCAAGGGCGACACCACCATCCTGGGCCAGGCAGTGACCCTGGTCGAGAGCCTGCTGCCCGAGAAGCAAGTGATAGCCCAAGAGGTGATAGAGAAATGCCTGCCCTACACCGGCAACAGCCGCCGCATAGGCATCACCGGCGTGCCCGGTGCCGGCAAGAGCACCTCGATCGACGTCTTTGGCACCTATATCCTCGACCGCAACCCAGCCGACAAACTCGCCGTGCTGGCCATCGACCCCAGCAGCGAGCGCTCCAAGGGCTCAATCCTGGGCGACAAAACACGCATGGAGAAGCTCTCGGTGCATCCGCGAGCCTTCATTCGCCCTTCACCCTCGGCTGGCTCGCTGGGCGGCGTGGCACGCAAGACGCGCGAAACCATCATCTTGTGTGAGGCCGCCGGCTACAACAACGTGTTTGTCGAAACCGTGGGTGTGGGCCAGAGCGAGACCGCGGTGCACTCGATGGTCGACTTCTTCCTGCTCATCCAGATTGCCGGCGCCGGCGACGAGCTGCAAGGCATCAAGCGCGGCATCATGGAGATGGCCGACGCTATCGCCATCAACAAGGCCGACGGCGGCAATGTGGACCGCGCCAAGATTCAGGCTGCCGAGTTCCAGAACGCTCTGCACCTCTACCCCCTGCCGCCCAGTGGCGTGCAGCCCCAGGTGACCACCTACTCGGGCTACTACAACCTCAACATCGACTCGCTGTGGAAGATTATCGACGACTACTTCGACGCCGTCAACAAAAACGGCTACTTCCAGGAGCGCCGCCGCCAGCAAGAGAAATACTGGATGTATGAGACCATCAACGAGCACCTGAAGAGCAACTTCTACAACGACCCCGAGATACACGACCTGCTCGAAATCAAGCAAGCAATGGTGCTCGAGAGCAAGCAGTCGTCGTTTGTAGCCGCGGGCGATGTGCTCAAGTTCTACTTCGACAAACTCAAGAAAGAAGGAAACGAATAAAACAGAATATATTTACAGACTAAAATTCAGACTATTATGAAAAAGGTTACAACGATTTTGGCTCTCGTGGCAGCAGTGCTGCTCACTGCCAGCTGCTCGATGACGCGCAAGATTGAGGCCGATGCAGTGCCCGTGGCCTACACCGAGTTGCAGCACTACTTTGTGAACAACACCGTGAATGTGCAACAGCCATTCCGCCACGTGTTTGCCACCCAAGAGGAGTTTGAGCGCTACTTCGGCATGGCAGCAGTGATGGGCAAGGACGGCCAGCCCACATCCATCAATTGGAAGACTCAATATGTGATGGCGGTGATCAACCCTGTGACCGACCGCGACACCCAGATGTATCCCGTGAGCGTAGTGCAAAACGGCAACTCCATCATCTTCAACTACAAGGTGACCAAGGGCGAGAAGAGATCTTACTCGATATGCCCCTTTGTGGCCGTGGTGCTCGACAAGCCTGTGAGCGACCAGCAATACACGTTCTACTACAACGAGAAATAGCGCGCGACATGGCCGACGACAGGAAATACTGCTACAAGTATCCTCGCCCCGAGGTGACTACCGACTGCGTGGTGCTCTCGCCCGACGGCGGCGAGATGCAAGTGCTGCTCGTGAAGCGCGGCAAGGAGCCTTTCAAGGACTGCTGGGCTCTGCCTGGCGGCTTCCTCAATATCGATGAGGACGCCCCAGCAGGCTGCCGTCGCGAGCTGCAAGAGGAAACCGGCCTCGTGGTGGGCCAAATCATGCAATTTGGCGCCTACACCAAGCCCGACCGCGACCCCCGCGGCCGCGTGATTTCGATAGTGTATCTCGCCTATCTCGACAAGCGCATTGAGCCCAAGGCCGGCGACGATGCCGCCCAGGCCCAGTGGTTCAAACTCAAGGAGCTGCCCGAGCTGGCCTTTGACCACGCCAAGATACTGAGCGACGTGGCCGCCATGATATAGCGCCACGCTGCGGCACCCATCTATCTATACCAAGCGCCCGGCGACACCTGCTGCATGAGTGTGTCGCCGGGCGCTCGTCGTTACTGCACAGCACTCGCGCATAGCATGAAATGCACCCCGGTTTTTCCACAGTGGACAATGCCGACCTGTAGGTGCCGGCCCACGACAATGCTACATCCTATTTCATTGATTATTTAACGACTGTCACGCTACTTGGCCGTGAGGGTAACCAGCGGAACCATCATCTCTTCCATCGAGATGCCGCCGTGCTGGAAGGTGTCGGTATAGTACTGCACATAGTAGTTGTAGTTGTTGGGATAGGCAAAGAAATCGCGGTTGGTGGCGAAAATGTAGGTCGACGACACGTTGAGCAGCGGCAGGCCGTAACGCTTGGGCTGCTTGATTTCATACACCTGCTTGGGGTTGTAGCTCAAGTTCTTGCCCACCTTGTAGCGCAGGTTGGTGTTGGTGTT
>OMUK01000092.1 GCA_900314215.1 uncultured Prevotellaceae bacterium | reverse complement strand
CCAACATGAGCAATCGCTTGAGCGAAGCCATTGTTGAGTGCTACAAGCACACCAATGGAGCTCCCATCACCTTCGACGACATGCTTGCCGAGTACCAAAATCGAATGAAGGACCGCGAGAAAGACGACAGCATATCTTCGATTCTGAAGCAACTCGTGAGGGCCAATATATTTGATTCCACCGACAAGGCCGACCTTGTGGGCGATAGTTTTATCGTGAAAATGGACAGATTCCCAAAAGATGGACCTATTGCAAAGGCAATCGTCTATTTCTTGATGTCGAAGCTCAACGACATCTACGAGCAACTCGACAAGCAAGCAGTGAATGATGACGTTGTGCAAATTCGTCACTTCTCAATAATAGATGAGGCTCATTACATGCTTAGCTTCGAAAATCGTCCGCTACGCGATCTTATTGCAGTTGGCAGGAACAAGGGTCTGTCGATTATACTTGCTACCCAAAACATGAGCGACTTTAAAAATAAAGGGTTTGACTTCTATGCCAATGCCCAGTACCCGCTCATCATGAAACAGCAGACCATCGACAACAAGGTGATTAAAGACCTTTTTGGCGCGAGTGGCTCAGAGTTGCAGGAAATACGTTCTGCCATTGCCGGGCTGCAAAAGGGAGAACTCATCATAAAAGATCAAACGGCTTTTGCGTTGGGAGTGGGCAAAAAATACAAGAAAATAAAAGTGACACATTTAATCTGATTAAGCTGCTGGCTTAGTTTGGCTGCGGGAATCATCATGCTCTGCCGCAAGGTGGAGAGGGGAGCTTTTGCAAAAAATTTTTAGGGAAAATGGGGGATTGGTGTTGTTTTTTAACTTTTTTTTGCTATATTTGCACATCGAAACCATTAACGAATTTTCGATTTGCCATATGCCCAGTGAGAGTAACCACATTGCCACATCTCGAGCAAGCTGGCCCGTGCGCGTGTTCCGCTTCTACCGCGACGGGTTCAGGAGCATGACGGTGGGCCGCACGCTGTGGATCATCATCGGCATCAAGCTATTCATCTTCTTTGTGATACTGCGATGGATTTTCTTCCCCGACTTCTTGAGCACCAAGGGCTCGAGCGACCAGGAGAAGGCTCAATACGTGCGCGAGCAGATGACTGGCCGCAAGTAGCGGCGCAGGTGCCAGGCAGAGGCAACAGCTGAGACAAAAAAAATCAAAACACCTAACAAGATATGAACGAACTAATCAATGCAGTAGACTGGTCGCGCGCGCAATTTGCGCTCACCGCCATATACCACTGGCTCTTTGTGCCGCTCACCCTGGGGCTGGGCGTGATTGTGGCCGTGATGGAGACCTTGTATTACCGCACCCGCAGCGAGAAGTGGCTTGCCACCACCAAGTTTTGGATGACCCTCTTCGGGGTGAACTTCGCCATAGGCGTGGCCACGGGCATCATCATGGAGTTTGAGTTTGGCACCAACTGGTCGAACTACAGCTGGTTTGTGGGCGACATCTTCGGCGCCCCGCTGGCCATCGAGGGCATCCTGGCCTTCTTCATGGAGTCGACGTTTATCGCCGTCATGTTTTTTGGCTGGAAGCGGGTGAGCCCCAAGTTCCACCTGGCCGCCACGTGGCTCACAGCCATAGGCGCCAGCCTCTCGGCCCTGTGGATACTGGTGGCCAACGCCTGGATGCAAGACCCGGTGGGGTGCACCTTCAATCCCGCCACGATGCGCAACGAGATGACGAGCTTCTGGGCCGTGGCAGCCTCGCCCATGGCTGTGGCGAAGTTTTTCCACACCGTGCTGAGCGCCTGGACGCTGGGCGGCGCCTTTGTGGTGGGCGTGAGCGGCTGGATGCTGCTCAAGGGCCGCAACCGCGACCACTGCATGCGCAGCCTCAAGGTGGGCGGCTGGATAGGCGCCATAGGCATCGTGCTCACGATGCTCACCGGCGACTCGAGCGCCGTGACCGTGAGCGAGCGCCAGCCCATGAAGCTGGCCGCCATGGAGGGCCTGTATCGCGGCGACAACGCCCAGTCGATTGTGGCCTTTGGCATCCTCAACCCCGCCAAGACCGTCGACAACGACGAGGACCCCTACCTGTTTCACATCTCGATACCCTATGGCCTCTCGATACTGGCCAACCACGACGCGCAATCGTTTGTGCCCGGCATCAACGACGTGATCAATGGCGTGAGCAAGGACCGCGAGGGCAACCTGGTGAACACGGTGTCATACACCGAGCGCATCGCCCGCGGCAAGCGCGCCCAAGACGCTGTGAAGAACTATGAGGCCGCCAGCCGCACCGACGACAAGCGCGCGCTCGACGACATCAACAAGACCCTGCAGGCCGACTTCAAATACTTCGGCTACGGCTATCTCGACAAGCCGCAAGAGGCTGTGCCGCCAGTGGCCATGACCTTCTACACCTTCCACCTGATGGTGACCGTGGGCGGCTACCTGCTGCTCTTCATGCTCGTGGCGCTGCTCTTTGTGTACAAGCCCAAGTTGATCGAGGGCAAGAAGTGGGCGCGCTGGTGGTATATACTCAGCATTATCACCATCCCCATCACCTACATATGCTCGGCAAGCGGCTGGATTGTGGCCGAGGTGGGCCGCCAGCCCTGGGCCATACAGGACCTGATGCCCAACAAGGTGGCCATCAGCAACCTCTCGGCCAGCTATGTGCAAGTCACCTTCTGGATTTTTGCCGTGATCTTCACGGCGCTGCTCATTGCCGACGTGAGCATCCTGCTCACCCAGATCTCAAAGAAGTCGAAGACCGACCTCGACAAGGTGAAACTGTGAGCCCACAAGGCCACACGATGGTAATAAGAAAAACAATTGCAGAAACAACATAAACTGGAAATCGCATTATGACTTACTATATTCTTCAAAACTACTGGTGGCTCATCATCTCGGTGCTGGGCGCTCTGCTGGTATTCCTGCTCTTTGTGCAAGGCGGGCAATCGATGCTCGTGTGTGTCAAGAACGACGACCAGCGCACAATGATGGTGAACTCGCTCGGGCGCAAGTGGGAATTCACGTTCACCACGCTGGTGACGTTTGGCGGCGCATTTTTTGCCTCGTTCCCGCTGTTCTATTCCACCAGCTTCGGCGGCGCCTACTGGCTGTGGATGCTCATCCTCTTCAGCTTTGTGGTGCAGGCCGTGAGCTATGAGTACCGCACCAAGGGCGGCAACGTGTACGGCACACGCACATTCGACACGCTGCTCTTTGTCAACGGCGTGCTGGGCCCGGTGCTGCTGGGCGTGGTCGTGGGTAGCATGTTCTTTGGCAACGAGTTCACGATTACCAAGACCAAGCTGCTCGATGTGGCAAGCTCCTCGATTTCGACCTGGGGCGCCGGCCACGGCCTCGAGGCCATAGCCTGCTGGAAAAACCTGGTGTTCGGCTTCATGGTGTTCTTCCTGGCGCGCACGCTAGCCTCGCTCTACTTCATCAACAACATCGACGACGAGGACCTGCGCAACTCGCAACGCCGCCACCTGTGGGTCAATGCCATCATCTTTGTGGTGCTCTTCCTGACCACGCTGGCGCTTATTCTCACCTCGCAAGGCGTGCAAATCGACGACGAGGGCAATGCCCAGTGGGTCGACTACAAGTATCTGCACAACTACCTGTCGATGTGGTGGAACCTCGTGTTTCTCGTCATTGGCGTGGTGGCTGTGCTGTGGGGCATAGGCAAGACCCTGCTCGACAAGAAATTCCATGCCGGGATATGGCCGGCCGGCCTGGGCACCGTGCTGGTGGTGCTCTCGCTGTTTTTCACACTGGGCTACAACGACACCTCCTATTATCCCTCGCTCATCGACGCCAACAGCAGTCTGAGCCTGCGCAACAGCAGTTCGTCGCAATTCACCCTCACGGTCATGAGCTGGGTGTCGATACTGGTGCCCTTTGTGCTGGCCTACATCTTCTACGCCTGGCACTCGATCGACCACGTGAAGATCACCAGCGGCGAGATGCACGACACCGACCCCGACGACAAATATTGATCGCGCGCGCTCAATCAGTAAAAGCATATTTCAGGAACTCCCGGCAGCCCCCGAGAGTTCCAGTTTTTATTATTACATCATGTCGTTGTAGGAATTGGCAGGGTGTGTTGGCAGGGCGCGGCCTTTATGGCCGTCCGAAATGGCAGGGTGTGTTGGCAGGGCGCGGCCTTTATGGCCGTCCGAAATGGCAGGGTGTGTTGGCAGGGCGCGGCCCTCGTGGCCGTATTCGGTCACTTGAGCATCGCGGCAATGGCGGGAAGGTGGGCCATGGCCACCTGGCGGCCGTGGTCGTAGACACGCTGCATGGCCTGCGGGTCGTGGCTCACGTGCTGTATCTCGAGGCGATGCTCGGGGCGCAGCACCACGCAGTTGCCCGCCTGCTCCTGCTGCCGCACGTGGGCAAGCTGGGCGTTATACATGATGTGCCTGCGAGCCATGGTAGCGATGAGCTGGGGATACTTGCGATACTTGATGCGCATGAGCGGCACCATCTTGTTGGGCTTCTTCACATAGCCGCTGGGCTGGGTGAGCACCACCACGTTGCGGTCGTAGCCATTGCGCTGCATGAAATCGAGCGGGATGGAATCGGCCATGCCGCCGTCGAGCAGCCGCATGCCGCCTACCTCGACAATGCGCGAGACGAGCGGCATCGACGCCGAAGCCCTGATCCACTCGAGCATGTCGTGGCGGTCGTCGCCGCTGGCCAGCTGGTGATACACCGCCTGGCCCGTGACCACATCGGTGGCCACCACATAGAAGGCCATGGGGTTGCGCTCAAAGGCGTCGAAGTCGAAGATGTCGTATTGCGTGGGCACCACGTGGTAGCAATAGTCGGCGTTGTAGAGGTCGCCCGAGGTGATGAGCGAGCGCAACGAGCAGTAGCGCTTGTCGCGGGCAAAGCGCTGGTTGTAGCGCAGGGCGCGGCCCTGCTGGCCCGACTTCATGTTGACACCAAAGCAGGCCCCGGCGCTCACGCCCACGATGCCGTCGACGTTGAGCCCGTGCTCCATCATCACATCCATCACGCCGCAGCTGAACATGCCCCGCAGCGCACCTCCCTCAAGCACAAGTCCTCGTTTCATATCACCAGCAAAGATACTAAAAAAACTCATCGAAAGTTTTTCCCCCAGCATTCCCTGTTGTCTTTTTCAAAGAAGAAATCACACCAAAACATTTGCAAATTCCAATAAAAATTATGAAATTTGCATAACGTAAAAATCATAATGTAATCATCATAAAAAAAAGAACACCTATGGCAACACGGCGCATCCACAAGATAGAGAATCCCTTTATTTACCAGGGCTATGAGAGTCCCAGCTACTTTTGCGACCGGGAAGAGGAGACCCGGGCAATGCTCAGCCACTTCAAGAATGGGAGAAACGTCACCCTCATTTCGCCCAGGCGCATAGGGAAAACCGGGCTCATCAAGAACGCATTCTACCACATCGAGCATGAGCGCAAGAAGGCGATATGCCTCTATGTCGACATTTTCTCGACCAAGTGCCTGCAAGACTTTGTGGAGATGCTGGGCAGTGCAGTGATGAGCGGCTTTGCCAACAAGGAGAAATCGTTTCTCGAGAAAGCCGCCAGCCTCATCGGGGCGCTTCGCCCGGTGGTGAGCCTCGACCCCTTCACAGGAGCGCCCAAAGTCACCGTCGCCGTGGCGCCCGGCCAGTCGCAAATGACCATCAAGAGCATCTTCGACTACCTGCAGCACACGCCGCGCGAGGTGTACGTGGCCATCGACGAGTTTCAGCAAATTGCCGAGTACCCCGAGAGCGGCACCGAGGCCTTGCTGCGCTCCTATGTGCAATTCACCCAAAACGTGCACTTTGTGTTTGCCGGCAGCAAGCAGCACCTCATGGCCGAGATGTTTGGGTCGCCCTCGCGTCCGTTTTTCCAAAGCACCGAGATGATGAATCTGCAACCGCTCGACGAGCCGACGTATTACGACTTTGCCAACGGCTTCTTCCAGAAGCGCAACGGCAGTATCGACGAGAAGGTGTTCAGCGAGATCTATCACAAGTTCGACGGCCACACGTGGTATATCCAGAGCATTCTCAACAGGCTCTATGAGCGCTACAAAGTGGTCGACGACATGGCCGCGGTGAACCACGAGATCATGCAGATTGTGGCCTCGAAATCGGCTCAATACGAGAGCCTGGCCCAGTTTCTCACCGCCAAGCAGTTTGCCCTGCTCAAGGCCGTGGCCAGCGACGGCATCGTGGCCCAGCCCACGAGCGCCAACTTCATCCAGCGTCACCACCTGGCCAGCGCCAGCGCGGTACAGACGAGCATGAAGGCACTGCTCAAGCACGAGCTGCTGTATCGCGGCAGCCAGGGCTACATGGTCTACGACCGCTTCATGGGCATCTGGCTCAAGAGCACCTTTGGCTGATGCCACATGGGCTATTTGCTGTTGCGATTGTGGCAGGGAATCATTAACTTTGCAGTTGGAAAACAATAAACAACAATTTTTTTTGACAATGAATTTGAGTCCACTTACCGCCGTCTCGCCTATCGACGGTCGCTATCACGGCAAAACCGAGGCACTTTCACCGTATTTCTCTGAGTATGCGCTGGTGCGCTATCGCGTGAACGTAGAGGTTGAGTATTTCATCGCCCTGTGCGAGCTGCCCCTGCCCCAGCTGCAGGAGGTCGACCACCAGGCGTTCGACCAGCTGCGCGCCATCTACAAGAACTTCACTGTGGCCGATGCCCAGCGTGTGAAGGACATCGAGGCCATCACCAACCACGACGTGAAAGCCGTGGAATACTTCCTCAAGGAAAAATTTGACCAGATGGGGCTGGAGAAGTACAAGGAATTCATCCACTTCGGCCTCACCTCGCAGGACATCAACAACACCTCGATGCCCATGGCCATCAAGGCAGCCACCCACGAGGTGCTCATTCCCAAGCTGCAAGAGGTGATCGACTGGCTCAACGCCCACGCCCAGGAGTGGAAAGACGTGCCCATGCTGGCCAAGACCCACGGCCAGCCAGCCTCGCCCACCCGCCTGGGCAAGGAGATCAAGGTGTTTGCCTACCGACTCGAGCAGCAGCTGGCCCAGCTCAAGGCAGTGCCCATGAGCGGCAAGTTTGGCGGCGCCACCGGCAACTTCAACGCCCACCTCATCGCCTTCCCGCAATACGACTGGCGCGAGTTTGCCAAGCGCTTCCTCAACGAGAAGCTGGGCATCGAGCGCGAGGAGTGGACCACCCAAATCTCCAACTACGACAACCTGGGCGCCCTGCTCGACGCCATGAAGCGCATCAACACCATCATCATCGACCTCGACCGCGACATGTGGATGTATATCTCGATGAACTACTTCAAGCAGAAGATCAAGAAGGGCGAGGTGGGCTCGAGCGCTATGCCCCACAAGGTGAACCCCATCGACTTTGAAAACAGCGAGGGCAACATGGGCATGGCCAATGCCGTGCTCTCGTTCTTGGCCATGAAGCTGCCCGTGTCGCGCCTGCAACGCGACCTCACCGACTCGACCGTGCTGCGCAACGTGGGCGTGCCCATGGGACACATGATGATAGCCCTGGCCAGCACCCTCAAGGGCTTGAACAAGCTCATCCTGCACCGCGAGAGCATCGACGCCGACCTCGACAACATGTGGAGCGTGGTGGCCGAAGCCATGCAGACTATACTGCGCCGCGAGGGCTACCCCAAGCCCTACGAGACGCTCAAGGCCCTGACCCGCACCAACGAGGTGGTGGACCAGAAGCGCATAGCCGAGTTTATCGACAGCCTCAATGTGAGCGATGCCGTGAAAGCCGAGCTGCGCGCCATCACCCCTCACAACTACACCGGCTATTAACCCCCAACGGCCACCCGCATGGCGGCAGCGAGCCGCAAGCGCTCCTTGCCGCCTCGCGAGCCGCCCCGGCACGACAATACTTACTAACGACCATTAACACAACAACCCGGCATGGACCGAAGTGAATTTAAAATAGAAATATGCGCCGGCGGCGTTGAGAGCTGCCAGGCGGCATTGCAAGGCGGAGCCGACCGCGTGGAGCTGTGCGCCGCCCTGAGCGAGGAAGGCATCACACCCTCCTATGGCGAGATAAAAGTGGCTCGCGAGGTGCTCGACGACAAGGCAGCGATGCACGTGATCATTCGCCCCCGTGGCGGCGACTTTGTGTACAGCCGGCTCGAACTCGACCGCATGGCAGTCGACATCGACGTGTGCCGCCTGCTGGGCGCCGACGGCGTGGTATTTGGGTGCCTGCTCCCCGACGGCAGTATCGACGAGGAAGCCTGCACCCGCCTCATGCGGCACGCCCGCGGCATGAACGTGACCTTCCACCGGGCCTTCGACCTGTGCCGCGACCCGCTGAGCTCGATGGCCACCATCGCCCGGTTGGGATTTAACCGCATTCTCACCTCGGGCCAGCGGCCCAGTGCCGAGCAAGGCGCCAGCTTGCTCAAGCAACTGCGCGAGCAGGCCCACGGGCACATCGCCATCATGGCCGGCTGCGGGGTCAACGAGAGCAACATCGCCCGCCTGTGCCAGGCCACAGGGCTCAGGGAGTTTCACTTCTCGGCCCGCGTGCCGCGCCCCAGCAGCATGCAGCAAGCCTCCACAGGCGTGCACATGGGCAGCAGTGGCGACGACAGCATCGAGGTGACCTCGGCCCAGCGGGTCAAGGCCACGATCGCGCAGCTGCTGCAACTGTAAAGAAAACGCCCGCCGCATCCCGGCACATCCTTGAGCAGCGTGCACACGCCGCCAGCCGCCGCGCGCGACATCGAAAATTCAATTGTTGTTAAAAGTGTGCGTTTTTTACTTAAAATCAACGGCAAGAGGGGCAAGCGATTAGCAAAATCGAGGAAAATTTGCTAACTTTGCAATAAGTTAAAATAGACTGTGCAATGGATGTAAACAAAATTTTATTTATCTCTCAGGAAATTGCTCCTTATTTGCCAGAGACACCAATGGCTAAGATGAGCCGCGACTTGTCGCAAGCAGTTCAGGAAAAAGGCATCGAGGTGAGAACCTTCATGCCCAAATACGGGTTCATCAACGAGCGCCGCAACCAGCTGCATGAAGTCATCAGGCTCTCGGGCATGAACCTCGTGATCGACGACACCGACCATCCGTTGATCATCAAGGTCGCAACCCTGCAGCCAGCCCACATGCAGGTTTATTTCATCTTCAACGAGGACTACTTCACCCGCAACATCACCAAGCAGCTCGAGACGGTGACCTCGCCCGCCGACAACGACGAGCGCAGCATCTTCTTTGTGCGCGGCACGCTCGAGACGGTGAAGAAGTTGCGCTGGGTGCCCAGCGTGATACACTGCTCGGGCATCATCTCGGTCCTCGCCCCGCTCTATATCAAGGATTATTACGCCGACGACCCCAGCTACCGCGACGCCAAGATCGTGTACTCGATCTTCGACGACGAGTTTCCCGAGCCCCTCGACGAGCGCCTCTACGACAAGCTCAAATTCGACGGCCTCAAGGAGTCGCACATCAAGGCCCTCAAGGGCAAGAAAGCCGACAAGCTCATGCTCACCAAGCTCGCCCTCGAGCATAGCGACGGCGTGATACAAAGCGCCGAGCACATCAGCCCCGAGGTGATGGAGCTTGTGAAAAAGTCGAAGCTGCCCTTCCTGCCCTATCAGAACGGGGAGAACAACAATGTGGACGCCTACGTTGACTTCTACAAATCTCTATAAAAACTATATTCTTTTACAACAACATCATTTTATGAAGAAATCGATCTATCTGATATTCGCCCTGCTCATGCTTGCAGGCGCTGTCTCTTGTACCGACGATAATATAGGTTCATCGATTACCGACACCACATCGACCATCTACGAGGACTCCTCGTTTGCCCTCACGGGCACCAGCGTGGCCAACACGCGGTTGCAGGCCCGCACCAGCACCCAGCTGCTGGGCAAGCTCTACAACCCGGGCTACGGCACGCTCACCAGCGACGTCGTGTGCCAGCTCATGCCGGCCAATGTGATCGACACCACGGGCGTGCTGAGCATCGACTCGTGCCGCCTCACCCTGTGCATCTCGACCAGCAACAGCCAGGCATTCACCGGCGACTCACTGGCCCCCATGCGCATGAGCGTCTACGCCCTCAACAAGCAGCTGCCCGAGCAAATCTACAGCGACTTCGACCCCACGGGCTACTACAGCACCAGCGACCTGCTGGGCTCCACGGTGTATTCGCCCAAGAGCGCCCAGCTGCAGTCGAGCTACAGCTCGTCGACCGGCAGCACCTACTACTGGAAAGAGGTGCACGTGAAGCTGCCGCAGTCGTTTGCCCAGGGCATCTACGACCTCTACAAGAGCAACCGCGAGGTGTTCTCCGACCCCTATGAGTTTATCAAGCACTATCCTGGCCTGTATATCACCAACACCTATGGCAACGGCCGCGTGATGAACTACTACGCCACCGACGTCGACGTGTACTACCACCAGCACGTGCAACTCACCGACACCACCGACACCATCTATCCCGCCCAGCGCCAGAGCTATGTGGCCAGCACCCCCGAGGTGATCAACAACAACAACCTGCGCCTCGACCCCGACCAGAAGATCCAGGACATGGTGGCTGCTGGCGAGGCTGTGGTGATGGGTCCAGCAGGATATGAGGTGAACGTGAAGTTCCCCATCCAGGAAATCATCGACAAGTATAAAAACGACACCCAAGGCAGCCTCTCGCTCATCAACACCCTCGAGCTCACGATTCCCGCCGAGAACATCAGCAACACCTATGGCGTGAAGCCGCCCCAATACCTGCTCATGGTGAAACGCAACAAGAAGGATAAATTCTTTGAGGGCGACAGCCTCACCAACAACGAGGACTCCTTCTACGCCAAGTACAACGAGGTCACGCACTCCTATGTGTTCAGCGGCATGCGCAAGTATCTGCTCAACATTATCAACAATGAGAACGGCATAGCCAGCGACGACGACATCTACCTCACCATCACGCCTATCGACGTCACAACCTACACTGCCTCGAGCAGCTACTCCTACTACTACTCGAGTTCATCCATCACCACAGTGACCAAGATAGCCCCGTCGGTGTCGCAGCCCTGCCTGGCCAAGCTGCGGCTCGACAAAGCCAAGGTGAAAGTCGTGTACAGCAAGCAATCGGTGATGTGACGCCACACCCCGTGCACAACCCCATCATGCGGCATGAAGCAATTCCACTTCATGCCGCATTTTTTTAAAATCAGAGTTGATAAAGGAGTAACCTCCTGACTACTTCGCTTTGTATTGGCGCAGTCGCCACCATGGCTAAACCGACTTGTAGGGGCCGGTCTTGTGCTGGCCCACGACGATGTTACATCCTATTTTATTGATTATCAATAGGACGGAACCGTGCTAGTCGCGTTGTGGGGTCAATATTGGAAGAAGCGATCCTTGAGAGGATTGCGCGGGGTCGGCAACCTGCAAGCCGCACGAGAGTCACGCCACAGCCGGGCATAAAAAAAGGGATAGTCTCACGACTTTCCCATTTCCTTAAATACACAATTATCTATAAAACAACTATTTTGAATTCCTTGTTAGTGGAATTCATTAATTTCAATCCCTAATCGTTATCTTGTAACAACATTGCAAATGTACAACAATTTTTTGAAATAACAAGCATTTTCATTAAAAAATATCACTTTTTCGAGTAAAAAAGTGATATTTTTCACAATTCGACTACTTTTTTCAGCAATTTACTACGGTTTTTAGCAGTGCCCGGCACAAGCCGTGCACCCAAAAAAAAGCCACCCCGATATCGGGATGGCTTGGAGCCGCGAGTGGGACTCGAACCCACGACCTTTTCGTTACGAATGAAATGCTCTACCAACTGAGCTATTGCGGCTAATGCGGCGCGGCAATTTGCGCCGCTGTCTCTTTAATGCGAGTGCAAAGATACAAACATTAATTAAAAATCAAAAATTTCGCACTCAATTTTTTTTCGTCCTCACGCGAGCAAAGCCACCAATAGGCGAGAAGCCCGATGGGGATATTGACCATTTCGAAATTCTTAGCTACCTTTGCATCTACTTCTAACCCTGCGTGACAGCAAAACTGCAACAACATGAAACCAATGGTCAACATAGCGATCTTTGCCTCGGGCAACGGCAGCAATTGCGAGAATATCATCAATCACTTTGCACACTCGCCCAAGGCCCGTGTGGCACTGGTGGTGTGCAACAAGCCGGGCGCTCCCGTGGTGGGCCGGGCCCAGCGGCTGGGAGTGCCCACGGCGGTACTGCCGCGCGCAGCCTTCAACGACCCGGCCACACTGCTGCCCCTGCTCAAGCGGCACGAGGTGGACTTCATCGTGCTGGCAGGCTTCCTGCTCATGGTTCCCGCCTACCTCATCCAGGCCTACCCGCGGGCCATCATCAACATCCACCCCGCCCTGCTGCCCAAGCATGGCGGCAAGGGCATGTATGGCCGGCACGTGCACGAGGCCGTGTGGGCGGCCCACGAGCGGCTCACCGGCATGACGGTGCACTGGGTCACCGAGCAATGCGACTGCGGCGGCATCATCGCGCAATACAGCGTGCCCCTCACGCCTGCCGACACTCCCGCGACGATCGCCGCCAAGGAGCACGAGCTGGAGATGAAACACTTTCCACAAGTGATCGAAGCGGTCATCGACGCCATGCCGCAATAGGCATTGCGTTTATTTTATGAATGCATGATTGAAGCGGTGCGATAAAAGCATAAAAAAGCCCGAAGCTGTATTGCTTCAGGCTTTGAGGGTGGGAGGTGGGACTCGAACCCACGACATTCAGAACCACAATCTGACGCTCTAACCAACTGAACTACGCCCACCATGTTGCGTTTTGCAGGTGCAAAGGTAAAACAAAATTTTCAGTCTTGCAACAACATCCCCTTTTTTTTTGAAATTATATTTTCGAGCCAAGTCATGAGTACAAGCACAGGGCGTGCATGGCGATAGGCATTTCGCTGCCTGCTAAGCCTCACCCGAACAGAGCAAATTGCAGCCAAGGTAAAGCAAAAACTCTAAATTTGTGTGAATAATTCGAAAATTATGTTTTTACATGATAGTAAATCGATAAAACTCATTATTTTTGCATAAAGAAAAATTACAAACAACAAACTTAAAAAAAGGGAATTAAAATCAGTATAAAGCGCTATGTTAACTCAAATCTACAACGGTCACATTCTCACCCCACAGGGGTGGATTGACGGAGGCTCGGTATTGATGGAAAACGGTCTCATCACCGAAGTGAGAAAGAGCAGCAACATCGAGCCAGATGCCGACGAGACTATCGATGCCAAGGGGCTGCATGTGGTGCCAGGCGGCATCGAGCTGCACTGCCACGGCGGTGGCGGCAGCGACTTCATGGAGGGTACCGAGGAAGCCTTCAGGCAAGCAGTGAAGACCCACATGCAACACGGCACCACGGCCATCTTCCCCACCCTGTCGTCGTCGACATGCGAAATGATGGACAAGGCTTGTGCCACCTGCGACGAACTCATGAAGGAGCCGGACAGTCCCATCATGGGCTTGCACCTCGAAGGCCCCTACTTCAACCCGCGCAAAGCTGGCGCGCAGATGCCTGAAATCATACGTAACCCCGACGCCAAGGAATATCACCACTTTGTGGAGGACTATGACTGCGTGCGCCGCTGGGACGTGGCTCCCGAGCTGCTAGGCGCAGTGGAGATGGGCAAATACATCACCCGCAAGGGCGTGGTGGCCGCGATAGGCCACACCGCTGCCGAATACGACGACGTGAAGCGAGCCTACGACGTGGGCTACAGCCACGCCACTCACTTCTACAACGCCATGCCAGGATTCCACAACGTGCGCGAGTATAAACACGCTGGCACGGTCGAGGCCGTATACCTGATGGAGAATATGACAGTGGAAATGATCACCGACGGCATACACGTGCCTGTACCCATACTGCAACTCATCTACAAGATGAAAGGTGTGGAGCGCACCGCACTCATCACCGACGCCCTGGCAGTGACAGCCAGCACGAGCACCAAGGCATTTGACCCACGTGTGATCATCGAGGATGGCGTGTGCAAGCTCTCCGACCGCTCGGCCCTGGCTGGCTCTATCGCCACGATGGACCGGCTGATCAATGTGGCTGTGACCAAGGCCAACATCCCGCTGCGCGACGCCTGCCGCATGGCCAGCGAGACACCGGCCCGCATCATGGGCATTTACGACCGCAAGGGTTCGCTGCAGCGCGGCAAGGATGCCGACATCCTCATCCTCGACAACGACATCAAGCTGCGCGCCGTCTACTCGATGGGCAAAATCGTGGAGGGAACCAACAAACTCTATCCCCTGGAGTAGTCCCCCCCTCTCCCGACACATCACGACAACACAACGCCACCCTGCAGCATCATGGCTGCAAGGTGGCGTGTTTTTTGCAAGAATTAAGGCCTCATGAGAATGGCAAGCGACGCTGCACGCCACCGGTGCCGAAGGCGTGGCAGTAGTCCTCGTAGTCGAAGCGCTTGCCCCGCTTGAGCTGCACAGCCAGGTAGAGCCCTATGGCGCGGCTCATCACGATATCGTCGTGCTTGCCCTTGACTGCGCCGAAACGGCCCTGGGGCAGCAAGGCAAACCAGCTCATCTCGTCGACGGCATCCTTGTCGTGCTCCACATATTGCCCGTCGCGCACCAGGGCGATGAGGTTGTGCACAATCATGCCCTTGGTCTGCACATTGGTGTGGAAGCCGGGCTTGGTCTTGGAGCGGAAGTAGATGTTGTCGTAGCAGTGGGCCAGGACGTTGATGATGTAGTTGGCGTCGTCGCTCTCGTTTTTGTCGGTCTCGAGCGTGTTGCTTTCAAACACCAGCAGCGCGTGGCTGTAGTAGGCCGCCAGTTGCGCGGCTTTCCAGGCCAGCAGGTCGTGGTCGATGTGGCCGCGCCATTGCGCTACGATCTCCATCTTCTCGTCGGCCGTCTCCTTGCGGTCGACGATGGTGATCACCGAGTAGTCGCTCTTATCGCCACGGCCGCCCACGTCGACCGAGGCGATGTAGCGGTTGCGCAAGGCGGTAGCCTCGGGCTTGCGCCACACCTTGAGCAGGCCCGCGGTGTTGTCGAGCAAGGCGATGCCACGCAGGTTCTTGCCGTCGCCCTGGCTCGTGATGTCGCCCACATAGAGGGGCGCCGTGCAGCCGTCGCGCAGCCGCTCGAGGCTCTCCAACCCGAAGGCACAGCACCCGGTGTTTTCAAAGGCCTCGACGGCATTGCTGGGAAACTCGGCCATGAGGGCACTCTGGCTGGGATACACCATGCGCTTGTGGTGATACCAGTTGATTTGCTCGAGCGTGCAGCCATCGTGGGTCCACAGCGCGCGCTCATAGTCGTCCATATCGTGCCACAGCTGGGCAGGGTCGGCCACCGGCAGCCGATACATCTCGGTCTCATACCACGGCACAAAAATGGGCAGTTTGTCGCTCTGCCCACTGCCAGCCCTGAGCCACTCGTTGTGGAAGAAGTTGCCCACGCCATTGGCAGTCGACTCCATGATCACCACCGTGTCGCCACCCAGCAAGATGGAGCCCTCCACGGTGCGCATCACATCGATGGGGTCGTGCTGGGGGCTCTCTTTCCAGAAGGCCACCTCGCTCAAGTGAGCCATGGCCAAGTTGAAGCCGCGCACGGCATCCTCGCTGCTGGCCGAGCCCATCACCACGATGCCCCCGCGGCCCGCAATCTCGCGCACGCCGCGCATTCCCTCAAAAGTCTTGAATGTGAGCCGCTTCACCCCGTCGTCGAGCATCTCAACGGGATAGTGACGCAGCAGCACGTCGTACATGTGCTTGATATTGCTCGACGAACCCTTCACATGGCTGCATATCAAGCAATTCCAATTCTTGTGCTCCACGATTTGCATCCAGGCCATATACATCACCGCCAGCGTCGACGAGCCCCACTGCCGCGCCTTGAGGATGATGATGCGCACGCAGCCACGCTCCCGGCGCTGGCGCTCGATGGCAGCCAGCACGCGGCGCTGCGGGCGGTTGAGCACAAAGCGCACCAGGCGGTTGGTGACCTTGTCTTGTATCGTGGCGCAACGGGCGCACCAATACTCAAAGTCATACTTGATGCGCGCCCTGTCCTGCTCCACTGGCGGCAGCGAGGCATAGCCGGGCACGGCCTCGAGCAGCGCCCGAGGCAGCATCACGCCGTCCACCTCGACGCGGCTGCCACAGCACCCCACGCCGGCGATGGGGTCGTAGGGGCAACGCATCGCCTGCTTGCGCCGCTCATTCTCGGCGAGAATGTGCTCGATATCGATTGATTGCTGTGTATCCATGGCATATAGATTTATGAGGGCATAAAGTTAGCTTGGCGGCCACTGCGGCGTCAAGCACGAAATGTGGGCAGCCGCCACCATGCCGTGCCATTCAACTTCTTTAACCGTGCATTTTTGGCAATGCGGGCGATAATGCTTAAATTTGTACATTATGACTACCAATGCTATCATTGCCGAAATGCGCAACCAGCTCAAGGGCGTGATGGAGCCCCGCGAACTGAATGCCGTAATCAACCTAGCGCTTGCCGAGGTGCTCAACTACAGCCCCGTCGACGTGGTGCTGAGGGGCGACTTTGAGCAAGACCAGGTGCTGGTCGACCGCCTGCGCGCCATCACATCGCGTCTGCTCAAGCACGAACCCATACAATACATCCTGGGCCACGCCCGCTTCCACGGTCACGAGTTCAAGGTGACCCCTGACACCCTCATCCCTCGCCCCGAGACCGAGATGCTGGTCGACATGATTGTCGACGACAACCCCGAGAGCGACCTGAGTGTGATCGACTTGGGCACCGGCAGCGGCTGCATCGCCATCTCGCTGGCCAGGGCGCTCAAGTGGCCCCAGGTCACGGCCGTCGACAACAGCGCCGCAGCCCTGGCGGTGGCTCAGGAGAATGCCCGGCAGCTGCATGCCCACGTGCAGTTTCGACAGCGCGACATGCTCACGATGCCTCCCGAGCCCCAGGCGTGGCACATCGTGGTGAGCAACCCCCCATACGTGTGCGAGAGCGAGAAAGCGGCGATTGAGCCCAATGTGCTCGACTACGAGCCCGGCAGCGCCCTCTTTGTGCCCGACGACGACCCGCTGCTCTTCTACCGCGCCATCGCCCGCTATGCCGCAGCCAGCCTGAAGCCTGGCGGCAAGATTTATCTCGAGATCAACCAGCACTACGGCGCTCAAGTGGAGCAACTGCTGCGGCACAACGGCTTTGCCCAAGTGACCATCTCACACGACCAGTACAACCGCGTGC
This sequence comes from uncultured Prevotellaceae bacterium, assembly GCA_900314215.1. Classification (GTDB taxonomy): domain Bacteria; phylum Bacteroidota; class Bacteroidia; order Bacteroidales; family Muribaculaceae; genus Sodaliphilus. The sequence goes on along the minus strand of OMUK01000092.1, from coordinate 5,215 downwards.
GCTATGCCACCGCCGCCCTGCCCCAATAAAGAACCGACATGAAACTGCCCCACATCGTGAGCGCTGCACTCGACGTGCTGCTGCCCCGCACCTGCCCGGTGTGCGGTGCCACACTCGGCGGCGATGAGCCCTACCTGTGCCGGAGCTGCCTCATGCGGCTGCCGCGCACCCACTACGAGGAAATCGACTTCAACGTCATGGAGCAGCACTTTGCCGGCAAGACGCCCATCGAGCGCGCCTCGGCCTACTTCTACTACGAGAAGCGCGACCCCTATGCCGCCATATTGCACGACATCAAGTATCGCCACATGCCCGACATGGGCCGCTGGCTCGCACGCCGTGCCGCCCGCGACATGGCCCCGAGCGGCATGTGGGACGGCATTGACTACCTCATACCCGTGCCCCTGCATGCCGCCAAGCTCGCCAAGCGCGGCTACAACCAGAGCGACTACCTGGCGCAAGGCCTGAGCGACGTCACCGGCATCCCCATCTACGCCGCCATCGAGGCCGTGAAACCTCACGCCACCCAGACCCACAAGGGAGCCTACGAGCGCTACCTGAACTCGCAAGGCCTCTACGCCGCCATCCCCGAGGCGCAGCAAGAATTACAGGGCAAGTGGGTCGTGCTCGTCGACGACGTCATCACCACAGGCGCTACCCTGCTCACCTGCGCCGAGGCCATAGCCCACATTCCCGGCATCAAGGTGTCGGTCTTCACCCTGGCCGCCGCCCGTCTGCAGTGACGCCAATCGCCAGCAACCATGCATTTCTCCTGATTTTTGCGTAATTTTGTGGCCACAATAGTTCTGAAAACAAATGATGAAGGCAAAGAAACCGATAAGCGTTGAGGCAGCCACCAACAGGGCTGCCGCCCTGTGTGCCCGCAGCGAGCAGGCCGAGAGCGACATACGCACCAAACTAGGCAACTGGGGCTTGACGCCAGGCGAGGCCCTCCACGTGATTGCCCGCCTCAAGGCCGAGAATTTCCTGAACGAGGAGCGCTACGCCCACGCCTACTGCCGCGACAAGTTCCGCTTCAACGGCTGGGGCCGCATCAAGATTGCCTTCATGCTCAAGGGCAAGGGCGTGGGCCAGCCCGCCATCGACGCCGCCCTGGCCGAGATCGACCCCACGCAATACCGCGAGCACCTGCGCGCCCTGCTGCAAGCCAAGTGGCGCGATGTGGCCGCCAAAGAGCCCGCCCAGGCCCGTGCCGCCCTGCTGCGCCTGGCAGCAAGCCGCGGCTATGAGCCCGAGGTGATTTATCGCGCAGTCGATGAGCTGCTAAGCCACGTGCGGGCCAGCCAGGATTAGCACGCCTCATTTTGCATTGACAAAATGCGCAAAAATGAGACATTTATGTTAATTTTTTGAAGTCTATATGTTATTATTGTGAAATCTGTGCCATTTTGACTCAAAATTTAGTAATTTTGCACTCAATCAATATTGAGAGACAATTTAATAATATCTCACACATGAAAAAAATAGACCTTCTTCTAGCAGAGAAATTATTGAAAATCAGTGCAATCAAACTTCAGCCCGACAATCCCTTCACCTGGGCTTCAGGATGGAATTCGCCCATTTACACCGACAATCGTAAGACGCTTTCCTATCCCTCACTGCGCAATTTCATCAAGGTTGAGCTCGCAAGGCTCATCCTCGAGAACTTTGGCGACGCCGAGGTGGTGGCTGGTGTAGCCACTGGCGCCATCGCCCAAGGCGCTCTGGTGGCCGACACGCTGGGGCTGCCCTTCGTCTACATTCGCTCCACGCCCAAGGACCACGGTCTGGAGAACCTGATAGAGGGCGACATCAAGCCCGGCCAGAAGGTCGTGATTGTAGAGGACCTGGTGTCGACCGGCAAGAGCAGTCTCAAGGCTGCCCAGGCAGTGCGCGACGCAGGCGGCGAGGTTGTGGGCATGGTGGCCATCTTCACCTATGAGTTCCCCATCTCTACCGCAGCATTCAAGAAGGCTGGCGTGAAACTCATCACAATAAGCAACTACAGCTCAATGATCAAGGCCGCCATCGACTCCAACTACATCAAAGAGAGCGACGAGAAGGCCCTGCAGAAGTGGCGCGAGGACCCCGAGCACTGGACTCCCAACCTCGACTTCGAGTAAAGGAAACAACGATTTTATTCCCATCACATTTCTAAAAAAACGAACGTCAATCATGAGTACTTATAAAAGTGACCCAGAAGTGATAAATTGCGACATCGCCACGGTGTATAGCAAGCTCAGCAACCCCACCTCGTTTCAACACACCATCGAGGCCAACATCGACAAACTGCCCGACGAGGCCAAGAAAAATCTTGAGAAGGTGACCTTCAGCGACGACGCCATCACCATCGAGTCGCCCATGGGTCCCATCAAGCTCGCCGTTGCCGAGAAAGTAGAGCCCAGCAAGATCACCTTTGCCGCCGCCCAAGCACCCGTCAACTTCAGCCTCGTCATCAACCTGGAGAAGGTGGATGAGGCAACCACCAGCTCGCTCACCGAGCTCGAGCTCGACGTGCCTGCTTTCATCAAGGCCATGGTGGCTCCGCAGCTCGAGAAGGGCGCCAAGCAATTTGGCAAAATGCTCGCCATGCTCCCCTACAAAGACATGTAGCGCGATCCACCCCCACACGAGGAAAACATATAGGCAACAGCCATCACGACGCTAGCGTTGTGATGGCTGTTGGTTTTTCCTTGACCTCATCGCTCATTAACACAATCTTTGGCAAGAGGCTGCGATGCTTTAGCCGGATTGTGGGTGCCAACCTCCGATAGGATATGGATGGTAACAATGGGTGTGCGTGAGACCACGGCATTCACGCAACCACCCTATCGGGGGTTGATTCCCGTTCTGCCGTCCACACGAGGGGAATCGCTCCATTCGCTCCGCTCATTGCGCTCATCCCCTCGCTAGCATGCCGCAATACCCTATCGGGCATTGCTCTCCTGGCTCTGTCACGTTATCGTGGTATACAATATGCTGATTTCTGTCAGTTGAAAGAATTAATGGAAGATTTTTGCCGGGGCGTGGTTGCCAACCTCCGATAGGAGGTTGCGATACATTAGCGAGGGGATGAGCTGAACGAGCGTAGCGAGAGAAGCGATTCCCCTCGGTTGCATTCCCCCGCCCAGTCCTACCTCCGATAGGAGGTTGCGTTAATCAATGCGGACTAAAATATGAATGACAACAATGGGTGTGCGTGAGACCATGGCATTCACGCAACCGCCCTATCGGGGGTTGTGCCCGTTTTGTCGCCCACACGAGGGGAATCGCTCCATTCGCTCCGCTCATTGCGCTCATCCCCTCGCTAGCATGCCGCAATACCCTATCGGGCATTGCTCTCCTGGCTCTGTCACGTTATCGTGGTATACAATATGCTGATTTCTGTCAGTTGAAAGAATTAATGGAAGATTTTTGCCGGGGCGTGGTTGCCAACCTCCGATAGGAGGTTGCGATACATTAGCGAGGGGATGAGCTGAACGAGCGTAGCGAGAGAAGCGATTCCCCTCGGTTGCATTCCCCCGCCCGGGTACTACCTCCGATAGGAGGTTGCGTTAATAAATGCGGACTTTTCAAAGGGGTGCGTGAGCCCACGGCATTCACGCAACCACCCTATCGGGGGTTGATTCCCGTTTTGTCGCCCAAACGAGGGGAATCGCTCCATTCGCTCCGCTCATTGCGCTCATCCCCTCGCTAGCATGCCGCAATACCCTATCGGGCATTGCTCTCCTGGCTCTGTCACTTGATAACTGATGATTTTGGGAGGCGCATTGAAAAAGCACAACTGCCTTCACAACGCTGGGTTGCAAAGGCAGTTGTTTTTATCGTTATAGCGATTGGCTATCGGCCACACCGATTATCACTGGGCAGTGACGGTGGCATTGGCGTCGGCCTGGGTCTGCTTCAGGTCGGGGGTGCCCACCATGTAGACCAGGCGCACGAAGTAGCGGTCGCCACTGGGCTCGGTCGAGAGCACCATGGTCACGTTGTTGCTGCTGGTGAAGTAGCAGTCGAGGCCGTTGACCTCGGTCTTGATGAGGGTGTACTTCTCGCCCAGCACGCTGTAGAGGCCCTTGCTGAAGTCAATGGCCTCCTCGCGAGAGAGGTCGCTGTTGAGGAAGGTGATGCTGGTGAAAGTATTGTTCTTGTCGAACTCAAACATGGCGGCGCTGAAGGTGAAGCCCTTGAACGACGCGTTTTGCATCACATAGGCGTCCTCATAGTCGATCACATCAAACTTGCGCGACTCGAGCGTCTTCTTCAGGTCTTTTTTGCTGGTCACGTCGAGTGTGCAGCCATAGAACTCGGTTTGTAGGGGCTCGGTGTGGTCGTCGGTTGCTGCCGCAGCCGTTTGCTCTTGGGCCTGGCTCTGAGCCATAGCCACGCCCGTGCCCATCGAGAGCACGGCAACGAGCAGTATCACAAGATTTTTTTTCATTTTCTCAATGTTTTGTAATTGTGGACGCTAAATTAGCAACAAAATCGAAATTAACAATGTTAAAACCATCAATTTCTGCTAAACGCCACATTTTTTATACTTTCGCAGGGTATATGTTAAAATTTTACACCTATTTCAAGCCAAGTTTTGCCTTCACATTGCTCGTCAAGTCGACAGCATCGGTGCCTGTATACACAATCGAGCCCTTGCTCGAGTCGATGATATAGGTGTAGCCCAGCTCATCGCCCACTGCCTTGATGGCAGCGTTGATTTTGGCCTTGATGGGGGCGTTGAGTTCTTGCTCGCGCTTGTCGAGGTCGGCATTGGCTTGCTTCAGGAAGGCCTGAATCTTCTTGTCGTTCTCTTGAATTTCCTGCATGCGGCGCTCCTTGATGGTCGAGGGAGTGCTGGCGTCGAGCGCTTGATAGTCGGCATACTTCTGGTTAAATTCCTGCTGCACGGTCTCATACTCGTGCTTGTACTGCTGCGAGACGTTGCGCAACTGGGCCTCGGCCTCCAGCTTCTCGGGCATGGCGTTGTAGACGGCCTGCACATCGACAGTGGCAATTTTGTTCTGAGCCGCCAGGCAAAGCGGGGCGGCAGCGATGAGCGCTATCATCAATCTTTTCATCATAATCGTGTGGTTACCTATATTGCCGCAAAGTTAAGCATTTTTTCGGTAACCATCCGAAATGAGCCGACTTTTTGAAGCCTTTTTTGACTGCGAACTTTGCGGCCAAAAAAGGCTATGTTTAATTTGAACGAGAACAACCGGTT
>OMUK01000047.1 GCA_900314215.1 uncultured Prevotellaceae bacterium | reverse complement strand
AAAAATAGTTAAACTTTTCCACAGGCATTCATCCACTACAAACTTTTGATGGTTACAGCCCTGATAGCCAGAACTATAACCATCAAAAGTGACAAAGATGGAAAAATAACTGTCTCTCCTCTTGGAAGTTTCATTTATTTTTGCGAAATTTGGCGTAAAACCTCCAATCGCTGTGCAACATGATACATTCAGGTGAAGTTTACATCAATCCGCTGACCGACTTCGGCTTCAAGCGCATCTTTGGCACTCCTTTCAACAAGGAGTTGCTCATCGACTTTCTCAACGCTCTGCTCGAGGGCGAGCGCCAGGTGAGCGACGTGCAATACCGCAACTCGGAGAACTTCGGGGCCAATGAGGTGGAGCGCAAGGCCGTGTTCGACGTCTACTGCCAGTCGGCCGACGGCTCGCGTTTCATTGTAGAGATGCAGAACGTGTACCAGGAGTTCTACAAAGACCGCTCCATCTACTACTCCACCTTCCCCGTGACCGAGCAGGGCAAGCGGGGCGACTGGAACTACAACCTGAGCCCCGTCTACACCATTGGCATACTGAATTTCACCTTCCCCGAGGACAAGAGGAGCGACAGCGGTATCTACAAGGAGGTGAAGCTCATGGACGTGAACAGCAAGGAGCTGTTCTACGACAAACTCACCTACATCTACGTTGAGCTGGCCAACTTCCACAAGGGCCTGGGCGAGCTGAAAACCACGCTCGACAAGTGGCTCTATGCGCTTAAAAACATGCAGAGCCTGCTCTCACGGCCTGCCGAGCTGCAGGGACGCGTATTCGAGAAGCTGTTTAAGACGGCCGAGATTGCAAAGCTTGACACCGAGGAGTTGCGGGAGTATGAGCAGAGTGTGAACGCCTACCGCGACATCAAGAATGGCATCGACACAGCCAAGGCCGAGGGGAAAGCCGAAGGAATCAAAATTGGCAAAGAAGAGGGCAAGGCCGAGGGCCTGCAAGAGGCTGCTCTCAATCATGCCAAGGCCATGAAAGACATGGGTATGCCGTCCGAGGTTATAAGTAAGGTCACAGGCCTTAGCCCTGCCCAGATAGATCAGCTTTAATAATTATATCAAAATTAAAGGGGGATTATAGAATGCTTATTGATTTCAACGAGAAGAAAGAAATCACGATGCCTGGGATGAATAATGGAACCGGCATGATGACCGCAAAAATGCATGCGAGCGAAAAAGGAAAGATTATACCTACAAGGATTCATGCGGGAGGCTCTATTGGGATGCATATGCAGGATTCTGGCGATGATATCAATTTTATTATTTCAGGTAGAGGCAAGGCAATTTGTGATGGGAAGGAAGAAATTCTGAAACCGGGAGTTTGCCACATCTGCCCGAAGGGGTCGGAGCATAGCATGATCAACACAGGTGATGACGATCTGGTCATGCTCACGGTTGTAGTTCATCGCTAACCTATAGTTTAAAAATTAATGCCGTGCCACGAGCTTGCGGCTGGCAGGGTGCGGCTCTTGTGCCGTCCTTAAAATACACGACGAGGCTGTGTCAACAATATGGCACAGCCTCGTCGTGTGATATTGCTGCTGCGGTTTACTTCAAGGGCTTGAGGTAATCTTCAAAATACTGGGTGATGCGCTCGTGCAGGTGCACGCTCTGGTGGCCGCGCATGTTGTGACCCTGGCCGGGATAGGTGAAGAAGTCGGGCTGCGTGCCGGCTTCGATGCAGGCCTTGAGAAACGACAGGGCGTGTTGCGGCACCACGGTGGGGTCGTTGTAGCCGATGATGATTTGCAACTTGCCCTTCAGGTCTTTGGCTTTCTTCAAGAGGCTGGTCTTGGCGTAGCCCTCGGGATTGGTCTGCGGGGTGTCCATGTAGCGCTCGCCGTACATCACCTCATACCACTTCCAGTCGATCACCGGGCCGCCGGCCACGCCCACCTTGAACACGCCGGGGTAGTTGGTCATCAGGCTGATGGTCATGAAGCCTCCGAAGCTCCAGCCGTGCACGCCCAGGCGGGTGGTGTCGACATAGGGCAGCGTGCGCAGGAATTCCACGCCCTTCATCTGGTCTTTCATCTCCTCCTGGCCCAGCTGGCGGAAGGTGACTTGCTCAAAGTCCTTGCCACGGCGCTCACTGCCGCGGTTGTCGAGGATGAAGAGCACATAGCCCTTCTGTGCCATGTAGGTCTCCCACGAGCGGCTGCGCCAGTGCCAGCCGGCATCCACGTTGTGGGCGTGGGGGCCGCCGTACACATATACCACTGTGGGGTATTTCTTGCTGGGGTCGAAGTCGGCAGGCTTCACCATGCGGTAGTAGAGCGGGGTCACGCCGTCGGCCGCAGTGATGGTGCCGCACTCATAGGTGGGCACGGTGTAGCCGGTCCACGGATCGGGAGCGTTGTAGTAACTGAGCGTGCGGCCATTGTCGATATTGATCACGTCGATGTGGCGTGGCACGTCGGGGGCCTGGTATTTGTCGGCGATGTAGCGGCCGCTAGCACTCAAGATGGGTGTGTGCCAACCGTTGTCGCTGCCCATGAGCGCGCGCTTGCCGGTGTTGACGTCGACCACAAAGGTGTTGCGCTGCAGTGGGTTGAGCTCGTTGCTTGTGATGACGACGCTCTGGTGCTGCGTGTTGAAGCCCACGAGCTGCTCAACCACCCACTTGCCGCTGGTGAGTTGCTTCACTTGCTTGCCGGTGGTGTCGTAGATGTAGAGATGGTTGTAGCCGTCGCGCTGACTCTGCATGATAAATTGGGTGCTGTCCCAGGGCAGGAACACGATGGGATGCAGCGGCTCAACGTATTTCTCGTCGGTCTCGCGGTAGAGTTCGGCCAACTTTTTGCCCGTTGTGGCGTCGTAGCTCACGAGGCGGCAGTCGTTCTGGTCGCGGTTGAGCTCTTGCATGTAGATGACGGTGCCGTCGGGGCTCCAAGCCACGTTGGTGAAGTAGCGGTCGGTGGGGTCGCCGGCTTGCAGATAGATGGTGCGGCCGGTTGCCAGGTCGTAGACGCCCACGGTCACCTTGTGCGACGTCTGGCCCGCCATGGGGTATTTCTCGGGTGCCAGGCTGGCTATGGTGTCGATGCTGTCGGCCACCTCGGGGATGGTGACTTCGGGATAGTCGGTGACCATGCTCTGGTCCATGCGGTAGAAGGCTAGCCGCTTGCCGTCGGGGCTCCAGAAGAGGCCTCCGTCGATGCCAAACTCGTTGCGGTGCACGCTCTGGCCGTACACGATGTCGCGGCTGCCGTCGGTGGTCAACTGCTTGTCGCCCACCCACAGGTTGTCTTTCTCCACGCGGGCCAGCGTGCGGCTGGTGGCGTTCCATGCCTCGGCTTGCTCATCGCCGCTTTTGGATACGCTGTATTCAATGGTGCCTTTCTTGAAGTTGTAGAGGTAATATCCCTTGCTGCCGCCCACGAGGGCCAGCGGCTGGCTGGCATAGGGGAACGTCACCGCTGTGCCGAGCGACCCGATTTTGTCGTTGCCTAGGGCGGCGTTGAGCTTGGCCAGGGTGAAGAGGCGTGTCTCCTTGCCGTTGCCCAGGTTCACCGTGTAGCAGGTGTCGTCGCTCAGGTGCACGAGGCGGTCGCCCCACCACACGAGCGTGCGGTTTTGGGGTATCATGTTGCTATAATTGGTGCCGCCGAAGTTCAAGTCCTCGAGCGTGAATTGTTTCTGTGCCATGATTGCAGTGGTCGACATGATGAGTGCCGCCGTGGCCAGCACTCGCAAAATTTTGATGTTCATGTTTATATATAAGTGTGACTTGTGTAGTGAATATCTTGATGTGTACTTATTAAAATAGCGACATCTGCTGGCTGTCGTCGTGATGCCGGCGACGCGATGCCTTGCGCTTGGGTTCAGGCTCAGGCTCGAGTTTGAACTCAGGCTCGGACTCGGGGGCGGCAGCTGGCGCTGGCTCGGGAGCTGGCTCGTGCTCGGACGCTGATGCTGTGGCAGGCTCGGGGGCAGGCGTCTCGGGCTCTACCCAGTCGATGTCGTCGTCGAGCGGGGCTTCAAGCTGGCTTTCTATCGCTGGCTCGGGCTCGGCAGGTGGATTGTCGAGAGGAGAAGTGTCGGGGTGCTGGTCGAAGACGTGCTCGATGGCTTCTTGCAAGTCGTCGTCGATGGCAACATCGCTCAACGCAGCTGGCTCGGCTGGAGCAGCTGGCTCGGCTGGTGCGCTTGGCTCGGGTTTAGGTGCAACGGGCTCGACGGGTGCTGTCTCGGCGGCAGTCGTGGGCTCTGGCTCAGCAACTGGTGCTGGTTGCATGCTCTGTTTCAAGGCCTGGGTGGCGAGTTTCTGCACTTGGACCTCGCTCTGCTCGAGCTTGTGTAGGGCGTCGGCAAGATGGGCGTCACGCTCCTTGAGTTGCTCCTTGGCTTGGTCGAGCAGGCCTTGTAGCTTCTGGGTCTCGGCGGCGCTTGTGCCTTGCTCGGTGCGCAATTGCTGCAACTGGGCGCCTTTTTCTTTGGTCTCGTCTTGCAGGCGGTTGAGCATGGTGGTGGCGTTGTCGACCTTCTCCTTGAGTTCGTCGCGCTCGATGGTGAGGTCCTGTATCTTTTTCTCTTGGTTGCTTATGGTCTGGTTGAGGTTGGAAACCAGGTGGTCGTTGCTGTCGATTTTCTTTGAGGCGATGTTGATCTGGCGCTTCAGGTCGTCGATGCGGTTGGCGAGCTCCACGTCGCGGCGCTTTTGCTTGGCCTTGAGCGCGGTGGTGTCGTCCAGCATGCGGGCCATCTTCTTTTGCAGGTCTTCTTTCTCGACTTCGATTTTCATTATCTGGTCGCGCTGCTCGTTGATGGTCTTGGCGTTGATGTTGCGCTGGTTTTCCATCGTTACCTTCAGGTCGGCAATCTCCTTGTTTTTCTTGGTCTTGAAGGCCTCCACCTCTTTGAGTTTTTCTTCAATCTCATCGGCAATCTTCAGGTTCTCGTTGGCCTCGTCGAGTTGCTTGTTCACCGCGTCGAGTTGCTTCTTGAGGCGGGCTATTTCCTCGTCTTTGTCCTTGATTTGGGCCTCGTGGGGGTTGCCGGTGGCGATTTGCGCCTTGAGCTTCTCGAGCTCCTGGTTCTTGCGGGCGGCGTCGGCTCGCAGGTCGTTGAGCAGCTGATTGGTGATTTCCATCTTCTGCTTGTATTCGCTGGTGAGCTGGTCTACGGCCTCGGTGGGGTTTTTGCCGTCGGCCTTCACCTGCATCACGCGCAGCTTGTTGTCGAGGCTCTTCTTCTCGATGACGAGCTGCTCGTTGGTGTTCTGCAATTTCGCCACTTGGTCCGAGAGGGAGTTGGCGCGGCTCTCCTGTGCGGCACGTTGCGCCTCGCTGTCCTTGAGCCGCTGCCGCAGGGCGTCGAGTTTCTCTGTATTGTCGCCGCTGCCCATCTCGCCCATATACTGGTTGATGATGCCGGTGATGTCGTCGATGAGCGATTGTGGCACGCCCTGCTGCTGGGGGCTGGGGGCTGGTTGCTGCTGCATCACGGCGTCGCTGGCCGTGGTGATGGCGTCGCTCTGCTCCTTGTAGGATGGCCGGCGCGCGTCGCTGCTGTTTCCCGTGGGCTCGCCGTCGCTGTCGGCCCAGCCTAATGCACGTTTTAAACCGCTGAAAAATGCCATGTTGTAAATATAATAGTTATGTTTTTAATCGTTATCAATCATTGTGTTGTGGCTTGAGCACCACGCCCTTGCCCTTGAGGCCGTTGATGGCCACGGTGAGGGGCTTCTCAAATCGCACCACGCGCAGGTTGCTGCTCTCGTAGCTGGCTGCTTGGGTGGCCAGGTAGTCGAGGTCGACCATGCCCACGTCGCCCGGGCGGCCCACTGTGAAGTAGCCCACGCCGAATGAGGTGAGGTTTTGGAAGAAGTGGGTGCCCTGGCTGGGCTCGATGCGCTTGCCGGGCACTTGCGTCTCCACAATCACGCGAGCTTCGCTGATGTGGGGCCACTTCACCGGTATGCCCAGGGCGGGGTCCGATGAGCCCCAGCGCCCCATGCCTATCAACACGTAGTTCTCGCCGCGCTCGGTAAAGTTACGGTTTATTTTTTCAATTTCGGCGGCAATGGCTGGATTATTTGTCATCGAGAAGCTCTCGGGCTTCACCATCACCACGCTGGTGATGTTGTCCATCATGCCGTGGCCCAGGGCGTTGCTGCTGGCAACGAGCACCTGGCTGGGGTCGGCTTCCATCACTTTCTCGTCGAGCATCTCCTTGCGGTCGATCATGGGCCTTATCTGCAGCCAGTAGAGCTGGCCTTTGTTGTCGTCGCTCATCTCGCCGGCCGAGGCGAGTTCGGCGGCAAACTCAATCTCTACGGGGCGGCCCATCTGCTGTTGGCCGGTTGAGAGCATGAAGTCGAGGGCCTGCGCCATGGGAAACACGCCGTGCTGCAAGATGTTGGCAAAGGTCACCACCTTGCGGCCGGGGCCCTGGTCGTTGTCCACAATCATGTCGTTCTGGAAGTCGTAGGTCGACACGATGTAGCGCAAGTGGCCCTCGCGGGCTACGTCGTTCACCTGCAGGTGGGCAATGTCGAAGCCCTCGTCGATGGTGAATTGGTCGCTGGCGTGCTTGGCGTCGAGGGCGTAGAGCTGGGTCTGGGTCTGGTGCAGTGCCAGGTCGAGAGTGCTGGTCTGCAGCACGTTGCCGGGATGGCGTGGTGAGAACCTGAGGCTCAGGCCTCCGTCTACGATATATTTTCCCAGTCCGGCTGCCACCTCAACCACGCCTTCGCCAGCTTTCTCGTCGCCCACGGGGTAGTAGTTGAGCGAGCGGCCCACGCCCGAGAATGAGGGGTAGTAATAGTCGCCCTTCTGGCTGCCGGCCACCTCTTGCACAATCACGGCCATCTTCTCCTGGTCGATGACGTTGCGTGTGGCCACCATGTAGGCCTTGCTGTCGGCATAAAACACCGAGGCATACACGGCCTTCACAGCGTCGCTCAGCAGCTTGATCTGGAGCTCGCGGTCGTCGAGGCAGGGCACCATGTAGGTGCTGTACACTCCGGCAAAGGGCTGGTAGTGGCTGTCCTCGAGCAGGCTGGAGCTGCGCACGGCCAGCGGCTTGCCCACCACGTCGTGTATGGCCATGAGGTCGTCGCCCAGACCAGGCGGCAGTTTGGCGGCCAGGAAGGCCTTGAGTATCTCTTCGTCGGGAATGTTCGACAAGGCGGTGGGGTAGAGGTTGTTGCTCTCCATAAACTCGTCGAAGATGTCGGTGCACAGCACCACGGTGTGGGGTATCTTGATGCTGATGCCAGCGAAGTTGTCGCACACGGGGTTGCGCTTGATGATGGAGTCGATAAAGGCTAGGCCGCGTCCCTTGCCACCCAGGCTGCCCTTGCCGATGCGGGCAAAGTTGCTGTACTGGTCAAATCGGTCTTTGCGGAACTCGGCCACCACGCCACGGTTCTTCATCTTGCGGTACTTCACGATGAGGTCGAAGAAGAGCTGGCGCACGGCCGGCGCTTCGTCGATGTTGGTGAAGCGGTGCATCTTCACCACTTGGGCTATGGGGAAGAGGGCGCGCGAGTAGAGCCATCGCGATATGTCGTTGCGGCTGGCGTGGTAGTAGAGCGACTCGGCGGGTATCTTGAAGATGTTGTATTGCAGCCCTTTCAGGTCGTGTATCTTCATGATTTGCTTGCCGGTGGCTGGGTCGCGGAATATGAAGTCGCCAAAGCCGAAGTCATTCATGATGGCTTTGCCCAGGTCTACGGGCAGCGCCTTGGAGTTTTTGTCGAGAAATGTGCTGTTGAGCTCGGCCACTTTCGCGCGGTTTTCGCTGTCGCTCGACTCGATGATCAGGGGCAGGTAGGGGTCCTGCTCCTTGAGCCAGTGGGCGAGCTTGAGGCCGGCGTTCTTGTCTTTCACGCCCTTGTGCTTGAAGCTCACGTCGCTTATCACGCCCAGCACGTTGTTGTGGAATTGCTTGTAGAGGGCCACTGCCTCCTCGTAGTCGCGCGCCAGCATCACCTTGGGGCGCCCGCGCATGCGCATCATGGCCTCGTGGCCGTTGAGGGCCTCGGTCGAGAACGAGAGCGACTGGCGCAGGATAAACTTGTAGAGCGTGGGCAGTATCGAGGAGTAGAAGCGCACCGAGTCCTCCACGAGCAGTATCATCTGTATGCCCACCTGGGTGATGTCGTTGTTGGCGTTCATCTTGTCCTCGATGAGCTTGATGATGGCCACGAGCAGGTCTACGTTGCCCAGCCAGGAGAACACGTAGTCTACGCCGGTGAAGTCCTCGTTCTGCAGCCGGCGCGACACCTCGCGCGAGAAGGGGGTGAGCACCACAAAGGGCACGTGCGGATACAGCCGCTTGATGTCTTTGGCCTTGTCGAAGGTCTCCGAGATGTCGACGCCTGGCATGGCGATGATGAGGTCGAAGCTTTTCACCCGCATGATGGTGAAGGCCTCGTCGTAGTTGCTCACACGCAGCACGCGCGGGGGCGAACTCAGGTTGAGCGACATGTACTCGCTGTAGATTTGCTCCTCCACGCGGCCGTCTTCCTCCATCATGAAGGCGTCGTAGGTCGAGGCGATGAGCAGCACATTGTATATGCGCTGTTGCATCAGGTCCTGAAATGCGGTATCCTTGAGATATAGCTGGCTTAAAAACTCCTCGTTCATCCTGGCAAATATGTTTTAATGTAACAAAATTACACAAAATCCTCGACCCCCACAACGCCCGCCCTCCTTCTTTTGTATATGATGCGGCACGCGGGGACGCTTGTTGCAAAGCCGCCTGGTGTGCCCTTGGAATGGTTGCCGCCTCTGTTTTCTCTGCAATGATGAAATTTTTTTTCGAGCTCTGGCGGCGTGCCTGCGGTGGGATGGCAGCGGCGCG
>OMUK01000016.1 GCA_900314215.1 uncultured Prevotellaceae bacterium | reverse complement strand
AAATTAAAAGCCAATTATTTACAAAAAAATTTCATTTCAAACTGTCAAACTCCCGCGGCGGCCAGGCCCAGGTGGTGCTCGCCGGCGGCACCCTCCAGCTCAAGCAATAGCCACCTGCGGTGACGCAATGGGGCATGCAACAGGCACAATGTGCCCTGGCCACTTTTTGTGCCCGATTTTAACAGGCCAAAGCAGTTGAAATCCACACTTTTTTCATAACTTTGCAATTCAAGCATAACTAATTGCAACATCACCGATATGAAGAAAACTTTTTATAGCCTCGTTGTGGCAGTGGCAGCCCTCGTGCTGCACGCTGGCAGCGCCAGCGCATCGGCTCCCGCCGGCTACTACAACTCGCTCAACGGCTTGAGCGGCCAGGCATTGAAAAACGCTGTGCACAACCTCATCGCGCCCCACACCGTGGTCACCTACAACTCGCTGTGGTACTACTTCCCCTCGACCGACCACATGCCCGACAACGCCCGCCGCGTGTGGGACATGTATAGCGACAACGAGTACTACTTCAACAGCAACGGCACGGCAGTGAGCGGCATGAACAAGGAGCACTCCTTCCCCAAGAGCTGGTGGGGAGGCGCCGTGGTCGACGCCTATACCGACCTCAACCACCTCTACCCCAGCGACGGCCCCGCCAACCTGGCCAAGAACAACTATCCGCTGGGCGAGGTGTCGAGCGCAACCTTTGACAACGGCGTGACCAAGGTGGGCACCCCAGTGAGCGGCGAGGGCGGCGGCAGCGGCACCGTCTTTGAGCCCGACGACCGCTACAAGGGCGACTTTGCACGCACCTATTTCTACATGGCCACCTGCTACCAAGACTACACCTGGAAATATACCTACATGGTGAACAACAGCACCTGGAAGACCCTCAACGAGTGGTCGATCAACCTGCTCATGAAGTGGAGCCGCAACGACCCCGTGAGCCAAAAGGAAACCGACCGCAACGATGCCGTGTACAAGATACAAAACAACCGCAACCCCTTTATCGACCTGCCGCAGCTGGCCGAGTACATATGGGGCAACAAGGCCGGGCAGGTGTTTAACCTCGACCCCGACACCACCGGTGGCGGCGACGACGACAAGACGCCCACCCTGCTGACGCCCACCCAGGGCACCGAGCTCGACTTTGGCGAGGTGGCGCTGGGCAAGAGCATCAACTACACCGTGTATATCAAAGGCCAGCACCTGACCAACGACCTGAGCCTGCAACTCTACCGCTACGACTACAAGATGTTCGCGGCCAACGTGACCAAGGTGCCCATGAGCAGTGCCAACAGCGCCGAGGGCTACCCCCTGGTGATCACCTACACCCCCACAGCGCTGGGCGACCACAAGGCCAAGCTGCTGCTGAGCGACGGCGGCCTCGTGGGCAGCATAGGCGTCGACCTCTCGGCCAAGTGCCTGCCCGTGCCCAGCTTGGGCAAAATCAAGGCTCTCGAAGCCACCGACATCACCGACTCGAGCTATGTGGCCAACTGGGAGGCCTCGAGCGACACCATCGACTACTACCTGCTCACCCGCACAGTATATGACTGCAACGGCAACCTCGTGACCAGCGAGACCTATACCGCCACCCCCGACCAGACGAGCTACCCCTTCAACGACAGGAAGCCTGGCGAGCGCCACACCTACTATGTGCAGTCCTACCGCCTGGGCTATACCTCGCCCGAGAGCAACGTGATCACGCTCGACGCCACCGGCGTGACCGGCGTGGGCGCCGACAAGCCACTGGCACTGCTGCCCACCCAGGGCGGCGTGATCGTGAAGTGCAGCGAGCCGCTGGGCACCGCGCGCATCTACAATGCCGCCGGAGGGCTGGTGAAGGTGATCGACAACTTGCAAAACGACACCCCGATAAGCCTGCCTGGCGGCGTCTATATCATGACCACCGCCACCAGCCGCATGGCCACCAAGATTGTAATACGATAGAGAGAGATATAATATATGCCTTACTTTTCAGTCATCATACCCGTCTACAACCGCCGCAGCGAGGTGAGCGACCTGATGCGCAGCCTCGCCAGCCAGACCGACAAGGACTTTGAGGTGCTCATCGTCGAGGACGGCTCGACCGACCGCTGCCAGGACATCGTGGAGAGCTACCGGGGCCAAGTCGACTTCCACTACTACTGGAAGGAGAACGAGGGCCGCAGCATTGCCCGCAACTATGGCATAGAGCGCGCCGTGGGCGATTACTTCATCTTCTTCGACAGCGACTGCGTCATTCCCGAGAACTACTTCAAGACCCTGAAGGCCGAGCTCAAGGAGCACCCGGTAGACTGCTTCGGCGGCCCCGACGCCGCCAGCGCCGACTTCAACGACACGCAGAAGGCCATAAGCTTCTCGATGACGGCGTTTCTCACCACGGGCGGAATACGCGGCGGCAAGGTGCAGCTCGAGAAGTTTGTGCCCCGCTCGTTCAACATGGGCTACAGCCGCAAGGTGTGGGAAACGGTGGGCGGCTTCCGCGAGATGTTCAGCGAGGACATCGACATGAGCACCCGCATCAGGAAGGCGGGCTTCAGCATCACCCTGTTTCGCGACTGCTATGTGTACCACAAGCGGCGCAACACGCTGCGCTCCTTCTCGCGGCAAACCTATGTGTTCGGCATGTCGCGCATCACGCTCAAGCTGCTCTACCCCGACTCGATGAAGCTGGTGCACACGCTGCCTGCCGTGTTTGTGATAGGCTGCGTGGCGCTCATCGTGCTCGCCATCGCCTGGCACTGGTGGTGCATCCTGCCCCTGGCACTCTACATCGTGATGCTGTGGGTGAGCGCCCTCGCCTCGACCAAGAGTCTGAAGGTGGCTTGCCTGGCCGTGGTCACAAGCTTCATTCAGCTGGGCAGCTACGGCTGCGGCTTCATCAAGGCCTTTGTGTGGAAGATACTGCTGCGACACGGCCGCGACATCGACGAGGAAATCGCAATCAGAAAAGGCAAGTAAATGGCAACCGAAACTCAGCATACCGTCAAGCCCCAGCTCGCAGGCTCGCGCACCCTCAAGACCCACATGGCGCTCGACGACCGCCCGCGCGAGAAGGCCAAGCTCAATGGCTTCAAGACCCTGTCGCTGGCCGAGCTCTTCGCCATCATCATGGGCAGCGGCACCCCTGGCGAGAGCGTGGTCGACCTGTGCCAGCGCATCTTGAACGACAACAACGGCAAGCTCTATGAGATAGCCCGCCTGGACTACAGAGACCTCATGAAGCGCTACCGCGGCATAGGCGAGGTGAAAGCCCTTGAGCTCAAGGCCGCCCTCGAGATTGCCACCCGCTACCAACTTGAGGATTTTCAGGAGAAATATGTGATAAAGACGAGCGAGGATGCCTATAAGTATCTGCGCTTCCGCATGAAGGACAGCGTGAAAGAGCACCTGTGGGTGGTGTTTCTCGACCGCTCAAAGCATGTGCTGTCGTCAAAGTGCCTGAGCGAGGGCGGAACCAGCAGCACCGTGGGCGACGTGAAGCTGATACTCAAGGCCGCTATCGATAACCTGGCCGACACCATCATCCTGGCCCACAACCACCCGAGCAACAACGCCAACCCCAGCCCGCAGGACGATGCCCTCACCCGCAAGGTGGCTGCCGGGGGCCGTGCCGTGGGCATACCCATGGTCGACCACATCATCGTGTGCCAAAACGACTACTACAGCTATTGCGACCACAACCGGCTATAGAAAACCATCACCCAGACCGATATGATAAAGCAAGTAAACAGCATGAAGCATGGCAAGATGTGGCTCTACATCGTGCTGCTCGCCATTGCCATAGCCTGCATGGCGGCCTTGCGCCACTGCTCCACGACGCGGCAGGCACAATTGCCAATTATTGGCAACAATCACCACAGCGGCGGCGACACGCTCGACATCGCCATCGAGTACTCCCCCACCTTCTACTACCACTATGCCGACACCACGGGCGGCTTCAACTACGACCTGCTGCGCCTGATAGCCGCACGCAGCAAGCGGCCCATGAAGTTCCACCCCATCGTGACCCTGGGCACCGCCCTCGAAGCGCTCGACAAGGGCTACTACGACCTGGTGGCAGCCCAGTATCCCGTCACCAGCGAGAACAAGGCGCACTACCTCTTCACCAAGCCCGTGAGCCTCGACAAGCAAGTGCTCGTGCAGCGCGTGCTACCCGGCGGCAAGGTGACCATCAAGTCGCAGCTCGACCTGGCCGACGACACGGTGTGGGTAGTAGCCGGTTCGCCCATGGCCGACCGCGTGGCCGGCCTGAGCCGCGAGATAGGCGACACCATCGTCGTGGCCAGCGACAAGCAGTACGGGCCCGAGCAACTATTCCTGAAAGTGGTGACAGGCGAGGTGCGCTATGCCGTGGTCAACGAGGACATCGCCCAGTCGATGGCTGCCCGGTATCGAGGCAAGGTCGACGTGAGCAAGGCCATCAGCTTCACCCAATTTCAAAGTTGGATATTGCGCAAGAACGAGGGCGAGTTGTGCACGTTTTTCAACAAGTGGATTGCCGCGCTCAAGGCGAGCGGCGACTATGCCCGCATCCAGGCAAAATACATCACCGCCAAGTAAAATAAATGATAGCCGCCCTAGGGGGCTATTGCTGGCCCTGGGGAGCATCGCTGCCGGCCGGGCTGTCGAGATGAGCGTCGGCCACATCACCGGCTGCCTTGTCGCCGGCGCGCAGGTGCTGGATGTAGGCAAGCTCATTGATGGCATAGTCGCGGTTTTCGGGGTCGTTGAGCATTTCCTTAAACTCCTTCTCGGCCTGGTCGAGGTTGCCAAAGTTGATGAAGGCATAGGCACGGCGACGGCGCAGGAAGTTGACCAGCGAGACGATGCGGTCGGGCATCTCATCGTCTTGGTCATACTGGTCGCGTATGTCGGCCATGACGTCGTCGATAGCCGAGAAGATGCGCAAGTCGCCCGAGTTGGCCATGCTGTTGATATACTCCATGGCAAAGTCGATGCGGCCCACGTCGCCCACCAGGTCGAGGTAGTAGTAGGCCTTCTCATAGAGCCCCATGTCGCAGTAGCAGAAACCTATATAGTAGCACAGGCTGAAGAAGGTGGTCTTCAGGTCCTTGCTCATGCCGAAAAACGACATGCGCAACGCGTTGTAGGCATTCTTGAAATAGAGCAAGGCCTCGTAGTAGCGCTCCTGGTCCAGGTAGTGGCGGCCCCAGTACATGCTGTAGCCTATGTTGGCGTCCTGAACGTCGTAGACAAATTGCTGCTCGTCGGTGAGCTCGCCGCTCTTGCCCTCGTTGATCTTGATGGCGGCATCCTTCCACATGTAGTCAAACTCCTGCTGCTTCTTGAGCGTGGTGGTGAGGTCGC
Source organism: uncultured Prevotellaceae bacterium (assembly GCA_900314215.1). Taxonomy (GTDB): domain Bacteria; phylum Bacteroidota; class Bacteroidia; order Bacteroidales; family Muribaculaceae; genus Sodaliphilus. Next base: position 12,720 of record OMUK01000016.1, on the reverse strand, counting down.
GCGCCACGAGCAGCGTGATGGCTTGGGGAAACACGTCGTTGTCGCTATGCAGCGAGTTGCGGCGGCTCACGTCGCTGGGCTCGATGCACAGCGTGATGTGGTAGTAGAGCGTGTCGTCGTCGCAGCCCTCGCTCTTGAGGGTGAAGGTGATCAAGTGCTCGCCCTCGCCCTCGGCCTGCGCCACCACATAGTGTAGCACCAGCACCGAGCTGTCGAGCACAAAATGGGCTTCCTTGCCCTCGCCGTCGATGAGCGTGGTCGACAAGTCGTAGCCGGCGATGGCCTCGTGGCCGTTGATCACGGCCAGCCCGTCGCCCACGATTTGCAACTGGGTGAATTTCACATTGGGCAGGTCAAGCAGCTCGGTCGCGAGCTGGCCCATGGTGAGGTGCTCCTCGTCGTTGGGGCGGAACTGGAGCTTGGTGTCCTGGCTGCTGAACTCCATCTGGCGCAGCAAGAAGGCCTCGCGGCTGTTGCGGGCCAAGGCGTGCTCGGCATCGCTCTGGCCTGCCGGCAGGGCAGCATTCATGGCAGCGTCGTAGCTGTCGACAAAGTCGCGCTGCGACTTGAAGCATTGCTCAATCGTGTCCTTGAGGTCATCGCCCTCCAGAATGTTGCAGAAAAACGACATGTTCACGTTCACCGTGTTCTTCTCCTCGTCGATGTCGTAGAAGAACTTGAAGTGCAGGCTCAGCGTGTTGCTGCGGTTGCACATCGAGCGCACCAGGTTGAGCTCGCCCATCGGGGCGTCGAGAATGCGGGGAAACATCACCTCAAGGCCCTTCATGCCCTCGTAGACAAAGGCGATGAAGTGCCCGCCCTGGAAGTCAAAGAAGTAGCGCTTGTAGTTCTCCTCCTTGTCCTCGCTCGTGTGGTAATCACAGTTGTACTGGCCCAGGAATGCCTTCAAGGCTTCCTCGGCCGACTTGTAGCCGCCATTGTGTGTCGTCGTCTTCTTTATCTTGCTTAGAAATGCCATGTCACATCCTTATATATATAATTTGCAAAGGTAATCACAATAATGGAAATACACAAACGTCAAAAACCATGCCACGCGCGCGATTGTGCCACACAATGTGGCAGATTTTTACTAACTTTGCAACCGTTATGAGTCACCACAAGCAACACAGGGGCGGCGGAGTGCCCCGCGTCGACACCAAGTTCACCCAGTTTCTCGCCCGTGAGGAGATGGGGCTGCTCGATTTTGTCATGAAGAAGCTCGATGGCATAAGCCGCACCAAGGCCAAGGCCATATTGAGCGGCGGCGGCGTGCTCGTCGACCACCAGGTGCAGACGCGCCACGACTTTGCCGTGAAGCCCGACATGCTGGTCGAGATCAGCAAGCACCCGGGCCCCGAGACGCGCACCCGCTTCGACTTCGGCCAGTACTTTGCCGTGGTCTATGAGGACGACGACGTGATTGTGGTCGACAAGGCCGACGAGGTGCTCTCGATGGGCGTGGGCCGCAACAGCCTGAATATGAAAGACCTGCTCGACCGCTACTTCATGGAGACTCACCAGCGCTGCCATGCCCATGTGGTGCACCGCCTCGACACCCGCACCAGCGGCCTCATGGTGTACGCCAAAAGCGTCGAGGCCCAGCAGCTCATGATTGCCGACTGGCACAAGACCATCATCGACCGCCGCTATGTGGCGGTGGTAGAGGGACCCATGGAGAAGGACCACGGCCACGTGGAGAGCTGGCTCAAAGACACGCCCAGCATGAAGATCGTGAGCAGCCGCACCAACAACGGCGGCAAGTGGGCCAGCACCGACTGGCAACTCATCGAGCAAAACGAGAAATTCGCCCTGCTCGAGCTGCACCTGCACACCGGCCGCAAAAACCAGATACGCGTGCACATGCAGGTGCTGCACCACCCCATCGTGGGCGATTACAAGTATGGCAGCAAGACCGACGGCACCCGCCGCCTGTGCCTGCACGCCTTCAGGCTGGCCTTCTACCAGCCGCGCACCCACGAGCCCCTGCACTTCGAGACTCCCTACCCCTCCTATTTCCTCTCCTTCTTCAGGCATTGACAGCAAAACCAACCTTCTCAACACATAAGCAACCTATGCAAAATGCAGTATTCTCGCTCGAGGATGTGCGCAACATTCTCTACAAGGGCCAGCCAATCGACATGGCCTCGCTCCCGCTCGACGCGGTGAAGGCGTGCTATGAATTCTTAAAGAAATTTGCGGCCGACAAAGTAATCTACGGCATCAACACCGGCTTCGGCCCCATGGCGCAGTGGCGGGTCGACGACAACTATCTCAAAGACCTGCAATACAACATCATACGCAGCCATGCCACAGGGGCGGGCGACCCGCTCGACGACATCTGTGTGAAGGCGGCCATGGTGGCACGGGTGGGCACGCTGCTGCAAGCGCGCTCGGGCGTGCACCCCGATGCCGTGAGGCTGCTCGTGGAGTTTATCAACCGCGGCATCTACCCCTTCATCCCCGAGCATGGCTCGGTGGGCGCAAGCGGCGACCTGGTGCAACTTGCCCACCTGGCGCTCACGCTCATAGGCGAGGGCCAGGTGCACTACAAGGGCCAGTGGCGTGATGCCGGCGAGGTGCTGCGCGACTGCGGCTTGCAACCGCTCGAGATACACATCAGGGAAGGCCTGTCGCTCACCAATGGCACCTCGGTGATGACGGGTATAGGCATCGTGAACCAGTTTATGGCCGAGCGGCTCGCCCACTGGAGCATAGCCGCGGCCGTGTGGATGAACGAGATAGCCTCGTCCTACGACGACCTCATGAGCGAGGAGCTCAACGCAGCCCGGCGCCATGCGGGCCAGCAACAGGTGGCCCGCATCATGCGCGAGCTGGCGCAGGGCAGCCAGTGCCTGAGGCAACGCCAGCACGAGCTCTACGACAACGGCCATCGCGAGGCCAAGACCTTCGAGCACAAGGTGCAGGCCTACTACTCGCTGCGATGCACGCCGCAGATACTGGGCCCCATCGTCGAGACGCTGGCCAACTCGCGCCGCGTGCTCGAGGAAGAGCTCAACTCGGCCTGCGACAATCCCATCATCGACCCTGTGGCAGGCAACGTGCTGCACGGCGGCAACTTCCACGGCGACTACATCTCGCTCGAGCAGGACAAAGTGAAAATCGCCCTGGTGCGCGTGGCCATGACGGCCGAGCGGCAGCTCAACTACCTGATGCACGACCGCATCAACGGCATCCTGCCTCCCTTCCTCAACCTGGGCACACTGGGACTCAACTACGGCATGCAGGCCTGCCAGTTCACCGCCACATCGACCACAGCCGAGTGCCAAACGCTGGCCATGCCCAACTATGTGCACTCCATACCCAACAACAACGACAACCAGGACATCGTGTCGATGGGCACCAACACGGCACTGCTCACCAAGCGCGTGGTCGAGAACAGCTGCCAGGTGATGGCCATACTCTATATCGCGCTGGCCCAGGCCACCGACTGCCTCGGCATTGCCTCACGGCTGGCACCGGCAAGCCGCAAGACCTATGGCGACGTGCGACGGCTATGCCCAAAGTTTGTGGCCGATACCCCATTTTACAACGAGATTGCAAGCGTAGAGCAGCATCTCAAGACCCACGACCCCATCGAGGGCCTCAACATGCAGCAAGCATAAATACCCATCTGGAGGGGCCGGTCTTGTGCCGACCCACAACACGGTTTCATCCTATTCATAATCAATAAAATAGGATGAAATGCCGCCGTGTGGCTGCTCGGCAGCTACTTCATGGTGGCACGCCAGCGCGGCCATGGCTCACTTGGAAGCACCCTGCATGCCGGCGTTGATGCGGTCGCTGGCGGCCGTGGGCTGCATGAGAAACAGGACGCCAAAGACGATGGCGCCTACCACGAGCGCAGCCACAAGCCAGTTGCTGCGAGCGTCGAGAGGATAGGTGCGGTTTAGAAAGTTTCGCTTCATTGCACTGCAAAGTTAATTGAAACCGCCGTAACTATCAAAAAAATTCAATTCCAGCTACCGGCAGGATGGAATCCATCAAGATTGAGGGGGAAATGGCTTTTTTATTTCAGGGCGATGAGGTACCTTTGTAGTCATAAAACAACAATAAATCATTACTAACTGTAAAAAAGATATGAAAAAGATTCTGATGATCATTTGCTTTGCTGCATGCGCCACGCTGGCTGTGCAAGCTCAAGAGCTGGTCGAGGGTTCGCTCGACTTTCTTCCCCAAGTGAAAACCTTTGCGGTGACTTACCTCTTCGACAACGCCAAAATTGCCGACCTGGGCGTGAGCATTCAGGAATATGCCGTGATCAAGGACAATGACGACTCGGAGCCCGAGGGCCAGTTTATGAAGGAATTGCGCCAAGAAGCAGGCGTGCAGAAGGCCGACTTTGTGATGAAGGGCAACAAAAAGATGAAAAAAGGCCCGCAATTCACCATCGACCCCGAGGGCGGCGACTACAAGATCATGTGCAACCTGGTGCAGTGCGGACACCGCGGCCAGCATGCCGTGGCCCAATACACCTTTGTCGATAGCCAGGGCAAGGTGCTCGCTGTGGTGAGAGCCAATGACGGCGGCGGCCACTGGGGCAGCTTCACCAACTTGCTGAGCGACTGCTTCAAGGAAATCAACAAGAAAGTGGTGAACTTCATCGCCAAGCACAACAAGCGATAGAGCGACTGCGACAAGAAACAACATTGACGGGTGGCGGTGCCGGTGGGCACTGCCGCCTTTTTTATTTTTAACACGGCAGGGGGTTGCGCAAAAACGTACAGAAATTGCGGGAAAAAGGGGAAAATGTTGTAAATTTGCAGTTTGTAGTAAAAACACAAAGAAAAAGACAACGCAATGAAATATGCATTAGTTACAGGAGCCTCGCGCGGCATAGGCCGTGCCGTGTCGCTGGCTCTGGCTCAGCAGGGCTACACCATCGTGATGAATTATCACAGCAATCACGAGGCTGCCCGGCAGGTGGCCCAGGAGATTGAGGCGGCCGGCGGCAAGTGCGAGCTGTGCCCCTTCGACGTGTCCAACCCCGAGGAGGTGGAGGCCGCAGTGGCCAAGTGGACCGAGGCTCACCCCGACGATTACATCTCGGTGCTGGTAAACAACGCCGGGGTGCGCCACGACAACCTCATGATTTTCATGCAGAACGACGAGTGGCACAGCGTGCTCAACACCACGCTCAACGGCTTCTTCTACCTCACCCGCCGCCTGCTCAAGGACATGCTCACCCACCGCGGCGGCCGCGTGATCAACATGGCGTCGCTCTCGGGCTTGAAAGGCCTGCCCGGCCAGACCAACTACTCGGCCGCCAAGGCAGCCCTGATAGGCGCCACCAAGGCCCTGGCCCAAGAGGTGGCTCCCCGCAAGGTGACCGTCAACGCTGTGGCACCCGGCTTTGTCGAGACCGACATGACCAAGGACCTCGACGAGAATCAACTCAAGGAGACCATACCCATGAAGCGCTTTGGCAAGCCCGAGGAAGTGGCCGACCTGGTGGCATTCCTGGCCAGCGACAAGGCTGCCTACATCACCGGCCAAGTGATCTCGATCAACGGTGGCCTGTACACTTAATTTTTTCTAAAAACACAACAGCATGAACCGACGCGTAGTAATAACCGGCATGGGCATATGGTCGTGCCTGGGCACCAGCCTGAGCGAGGTGAAAGACTCGCTCTACCAGGGCAAATCGGGAATAGGCATCGACCCCGACCGCATCACCTATGGCTACCAGTCGCCCCTCACCGGCATCGTGCCCGAGCCACAGCTCAAGGGCGTGCTTGGCCGCCGCCAGCGCATAGGCATGTCGCAGGAGGCCGAGTATGCCTTCATGGCCTCGCGCGAGGCTATGGAGCAAGCCGGCATCGACGACGGCTACCGCCAGCAGCACGAGGTGGGCATCATCTTTGGCAACGACTCATCGGCCAAGCCCGTGATTGAGACGGCCCAAATCATGGACCAGAAGCACGACTCGGCCATGATAGGCTCGGCGCTCGTGTTCCAGTCGATGAACTCGACGGTGAACATGAACCTGAGCACCATCTTCCACCTGCGGGGCATCAACTTCACCATCAGCTCGGCCTGCGCCAGCGGCTCACATGCCATAGGCATCGCCTACCTGCTCATCAAGCAGGGACTGCAGGACTGCGTGCTGTGCGGCGGAGCCCAAGAGGTGAACTACTACTCGATGGCTTCGTTCGACGCGCTCAACGCCTTCTCCAAGCGCACCAGCGAGCCCGCACGCGCCAGCCGCCCATTTGACCGCGACCGCGACGGCCTGGTGCCCAGCGGCGGTGCGGCAGCCCTCGTGCTCGAGAGCTACGAGAGCGCCATCGCGCGCGGTGCCGCCATCATTGCCGAGGTCACCGGCTACGGCTTCTCGTCGAACGGCGGCGGCATTCAGCAGCCCAGCGAGAGCGGTTCGGTCATTGCCATGGCACGCGCTCTTGACGACGCCGGCCTCAAGCCCGACGACATCGACTACATCAATGCCCACGCCACAAGCACGCCCCAGGGCGACATGCTCGAGGCGCAGGCCATCAATCACATCTTCGCCGGCAGCCATGCCCTCATCTCGAGCACCAAGTCGATGACTGGCCACGAGTGCTGGATGGCTGGCGCTAGCGAGGCAGTATACTCGGTGCTCATGATGCAACACAACTTTGTGGCACCCAACATCAATTTTGAAAACCCCGACGAGTACAGCGCGCCCCTCAACCTCGCCACCCGCACCATCGACACTCAAGTCGACACGATATTGAGCAACTCCTTTGGCTTCGGCGGCACCAATAGCGCACTCGTCATTAAAAAATACAAGCAATGAATCTCTCTCCCGCACTCGACAAGTACACCCACGAGCAACTCTCGGCACGCGAGGCCCAGCGCCTGGCCGAGTTCATCGCCTTCGGGCCCATCGTCTTTGAGGTGTCGCGATTGATGCTGAAGCTGGGCATCCTCGAGATGCTGCGCGAGAGCGACCAGGGCATGACCGTTGACGAGGTGGCCGGCAAGGCCGGCCTGAGCCACTATGGCGCCCAGGTGCTGCTCGAGGCATCGCTCACGATAGGCACAGTGCTCGTCGACAAGGCGAGCGGCCGCTACTCGCTGGCCAAGGCCGGCTGGTTTCTCATCAACGACCCGGCAACCCGCGTCAACATCGACTTCAACCACGACGTGAACTACCGTGGCATGTATCATCTCGAGGAGGCCGTCAAGCAAGGCCGCCCGGCCGGATTGAAGACGCTGGGCGACTGGCCCACCATCTACGAGGGACTCTCGACCCTGCCCCGCCAGGCGCAGGAGAGCTGGCTGGCCTTTGACCACTTCTACAGCGACAGCTCCTTTGAGCAGGCGCTCGAGGTGGTGCTCGCCCACGGGCCCCGCACGCTGCTCGACGTGGGCGGCAACACGGGCCGCTGGGCCATGCAATGCGTGGGGCACGACCCCCACATCGAGGTCACCATTCTCGACCTGCCCCAGCAAATCGAGATGATGCGCCAGGCCACCCAGGGCCAGCCTGGAGCCGAGCGCGTGCACGGCCACGGCATCGACCTGCTCGACGAGAGCGCCCAGTTCCCCGCCGAGCCGCACTTCGACGCCATATGGATGAGCCAGTTTCTCGACTGCTTCAGCCAGGAGCAGGCGCTGAGCATACTCACGCGCGCCGCCCGGGTGATGGCCGGTGGCACCCGCCTCTACATCATGGAGACCCTGTGGGACCGCCAGCGCTTTGAGCCCGCCGCCTTCTGCCTCACGCAGGTGAGCCTCTACTTCACCGCCATGGCCAACGGCAACAGCAAGATGTACAACAGCGACGACCTGCTGGCCATCATCGACCAGGCAGGACTCAAGGTCGACACCATTCACGACAACCTGGGCCAAGGCCACAGCATCGTGGTGTGCAGCAAGAAGTAATCAACCATCATCAAAACAAGAAAAAACAAGTATAGATACATATATATGGAAAGAAAAGAAATCGAAGACAAGGTAAAGGAATTCCTCATCGACGACCTCGAGATTGAAGAAGAAAAGATTGTGCCCGAGGCAAAACTCAAGGACGACCTGGGCATCGACAGCCTCGACTACGTGGATATCGTGGTGATCGTGGAGAAGAAATTCGGCTTCAAGATCAAGCCCGAGGAGATGGCCAATGTTGTCACTTTGCGACAATTTTGCGACTATATCGAGAGCAAGGTAGGCAACAAGTAAAAAAAAGCAACAGCGCAGGCCCATGCAACGCCAGTGGAAAGGTAACACCAAGGGCACCCCGTGGATGCACCGCATGCTCATCGCGTCGTTCAAGATCATGGACCTGCGCTTCATCTACCTGGGGCTGGTGCTCTTTGTAGTGCCCAGTTGCATGCTCTTCAGCCACAAGGGCTACATCGCGCAGTACCACTACTTCAGGCGGCGGCTGCACTACGGCGTGCTGAGGGCTTTCTTTGCCGTGGGCAAGAACCACTACCGCTTCGGGCAAGTGATCATCGACCGCTTCTACATGTATGCCGGCGGTCACTTCGACTTTGAGCTTGAGGGCTACGACCGCTACCTCGCGCTCGAGAAGGAGCCGGGCGGCTTCATGATACTGAGCTCCCACACGGGCAACTACGAGCTGGCCGGCTACACGTTGCGCGCCCAGCGCAAGCGCTTCAATGCGCTGGTATATGGCGGCGAGGCCCAAGTGATCATGCAGAACCGGCACAAGGAGCTCGACCGCAACAACATCAACATGATTGTGGTGAGCGACGACATGTCGCACCTCTTCGCCATGAGCAACGCCCTGAGCGCCGGCGAGATACTGAGCATACCGGGCGACCGCCTGCTGGGCTCGCCACGCCACGTCGACGTCGACTTCATGGGCGCCAAGGCACAATTGCCCATGGGCCCCTATGCCCTGGCCGTGCAGCGCGGCGTGCCCGTACTCGCCGTGCAGGTGATGAAAGAGGGCGTGAAGCGCTACCGCGTGGTGATAAACCCCATCGCGCCAGAGAGCGACGCCCGGGGGCGCAGCGCGCGGGTGCAGTCGCTGGCGCAGGCCTATGCCGCCAATCTGGAGCAGGCCGTGCGCCGCTACCCGCACCAGTGGTTTAACTATTATGAATTTTGGAATGCATAATGTATATATATGGATTGGGACTTTGAGAAAATCGATGTGCACGAGCTCCTGCCGCAGCAAGAGCCCTTTGTGATGATCGACCAGCTCGTGCAGTGCGACCGGGCCACCACGACCACCCGCTTCACCGTGAGGGAGAGCAACCTCATGGTCGAGAGCGACGGCCGCCTCAACCGCTGCGCCCTGGCCGAGAACATCGCGCAGACCTGCGCCGCGCAGCTGGGCTTCGTCAACAAGTACATCCTCAAGCGCGCCATCCAACTGGGCTTCATCGGGGCGATACGCAACATGGCCATCACCCGCACGCCGCGGGTGGGCCAGACGCTCACCACCACCATCAATGTGCGGGATGAAATCATGGGCCTGACCCTGGTCGACGCCACCATCGAGATGGAGGGCGAGACCATCGTCACCAGCGAGATGAAAATCGCAGTGAGTGAAGCAACGATATAAACTTGAAAAAAGAGGGAAAAATGAAAAACGACGACACAGCAGGAGAAGGCAGCCAGCTCATGGCCTCGTGCGACATCGTGATACGCTTCAGCGAGGTCGACTCGATGCAATATGTGTGGCACGGCAACTATGCCCACTACTTTGAGGACGCCCGCGAGGCCTTTGGCAAGAAATACGGCATCGGCTACAACACCATTTACTCTCATGGCTGCTACGCGCCACTGGTGGAGCTCACCTTCAACTACAAGCGCGCGATGCACTACGGCACCCAGGCGCGCGTCGACGTGCACTACCGCCCCACTCCGGCAGCCAAAATCATCTATGACTACGAGGTGCGCGACCGGGCCACGGGCGAGCTCTATGCCACAGGGCACTCGGTGCAGGTGTTTCTCGACCGCGACTACCAGCTCATGTGGACCAATCCGCCATTTTATGAAGCGTGGAAGAAAAAATGGATAAAACAATGATTGCTAATATTGCCGACTATATCGTTTCGCCCCTGGGCTATGGCTCGCAAGCCAACTACGAGGCTGTGAAGGCTGGCTGCACGATGCTGCGGCGTTACGACCAGTGGAACGACGTGCCCGAGCCCTTCACCGCATCGCTCATGGACTGGGCCGAGGTGGAGAGCCGTTTTCACGACCTGGCTGTGGCCTGGCACGACGCCAGCGACTACACCCGCTTTGAGCAACTGTGCCTGCTCTCGATTGCCGGCGCCCTGGCTCAGACGGGCATCGACGTGGCCTCGCCGCGCGTGCTGCTGGTATTCTCCACCACCAAGGGCAATGTGGAGCTGCTCGACAGCCGCAGCAAGCACTATGGCAGCGACCGCGTACTGCTGGGCGTGACGGCAAGCAAAATCGCCCGCTTCCTGGGCAATCGCAATGTGCCCATCGTGGTGTCGAACGCCTGCATCTCGGGCCTGTGCGCCCAAATCACAGCCATGCGCGCCCTCGAGAGCGGCCGCTACGACTATGCCGTGGTGACCGGTGCCGACGTGCAGTCGCGCTTCATCATCTCGGGTTTCCAGTCATTCAAGGCGCTCTCGCCAGTGCAGTGCAAGCCCTTCGACCGCGACCGCCAGGGTCTGAACCTGGGCGAGGGAGCAGCCACCATCATCTACAAGCGCGCCACCAGCGACGACGGCGGCCGTTGGGCAGCCGCTCGCGGTGCCATTCGCAACGACGCCAACCACATCTCGGGTCCCTCGCGCACGGGCGAAGGCAGCTACCGCGCCCTGCGCTCGGTGCTCGCCGGCGACGACACTGGGCGCATAGCCCTGGTCAACTGCCACGGCACCGCCACCCTCTACAACGACGAGATGGAGTCGATTGCCATCGAGCGCGCAGGCCTCATCGATGTGCCCGTCAACACCCTCAAGGGCTACTACGGCCACACCATGGGCGCCGCCGGCGTGCTCGAGGCCATACTCTCGATGCACAGCCTCGACGACCACACCCTGCTGGCCACGCGCGGCTTTGAGCACCTGGGCGTGAGCCGCCCGGTGAACGTGAGCAACCAGAACCGCGCCACCGCCGGCTCCAGCTTTGTGAAGCTGCTATCGGGCTTCGGGGGCTGCAACGCCGCCATCCTCTACAAGAAACTGCCCGCATCGCCCGGCCAGGATTTCTCAACCGTCATGAAAGGAGGCAAGCAATGAAGTGGATAAGAATAACGCCCGATAAGATTGTCATAAACAGGCAAAAACTCAATACCAGCAGCACTGGAGGTGAACTGCTAAAAGAAGTGTACCGCAACCACATAGGTGGCTACCCCAAGTTCTTCAAGATGGACGGCCTGTGCCGGCTGGGCTTCGTCGCCAGCGAACTGCTGCTCGCGCAGGAGCAGCCGCGCCGCACCGAGTGTGAAGACCGCGCCGTGGTGCTCTACAACCGCACTGGCTCGCTGTGCGACGACAGCGAGTACCAAGCCACCATCCAGGATACAGCCGACTACTACCCCAGCCCGGCCATATTTGTCTACACCCTGCCCAACATCGTGACCGGCGAGATATCGATACGCAACAAGTACTATGGCGAGACGATGTTTTGCGTCATACCCGACTTTGACCCGCAGGTGATCGTCGACGGCGCCAGCGACTTCTTCCAAGACCCCATGACCCGGAGCGCCCTCACCGGCTGGCTCGACTGCACCGACCGCGACCACTACGACGCCCTCATCGTGCTCGTCGACAAGGGCGACTCCGAGTTCACCCCCGAGCGCCTCGCCGCCCTCCACAACCTGTAGAATCTCCCGGATAACAACAGAAAAAAGAATTGGAGCAAGCATTAATCTCTTTCACAAGATATTGCTTGCTCCAATTTAAATTGTCGCTTGATGCTGTGCCGCTATGCCCTAGGGCGTGGGTATGGGCTGGCCGGCAGCGGCGGCCTGGCGCACGGCGTCGCCTGCCTCTTGCAGACTCTTGGTGGGCTCCGACGACTGCGGAGCATCCTTCTGACGCAGCTCGATGGCGGTATATTCGCTCGACGTGCGCTTGAAAGAGCCCGTGACCTCATCCACCTTGAGCTGGTTGTTGTTGTAGAAGTGCATCGTGAGGTCTACCTGATTCAGGATGTCGGCATTGGGGTCGGCCTGGTGGCACTTGAGTTTGCCGCCTTCCATCTTGCCCACGATGGGTATCACCTCGCCCTCGTCGTTCTTATACTCGCCGGTGGCCTCGCCCTTGGCGGCATCGTAGTTGATGGCCAGGTAGGTCATCACCGGGTTGCCGTCGTAGTCCTTGAAGGAGTTCTCATAGGTTCCGGTGAAATCATAAGAGGCAGCCTTGGCGGCGGTTCTGGCCACGCGCTTGCCGCTGCGCTTCTTGCTTTGTGCCTGGCTCGTGGCAACTCCCACTACCAGGGCTGCGATGAGCAGCAATACAACTTTTTTCATAATCGTCGTCTTTATTAAATGATTAAATATTATTTCGCTTTCAATTTCATGCTATGACTTTGAAAAAGCGGCAACGTTTAAACGCCGCTCTCAAAATCCAGGCCAAAAATAAAAAATTTAAACCATTTTTCAAAGCAAATAGCCCGGCGAAAACAGAACACACCGTGGCCGAAAAAGCAATTTTTCTTAAAAAACCACGGCTCTTTCATTTAAAACGAAAAACAGGCCATAGCGCCCCCTGCCCGCTCCGAGGGGAGCAGGCGGATGTGGTGTAGCCTGTGTGT
>OMUK01000129.1 GCA_900314215.1 uncultured Prevotellaceae bacterium | reverse complement strand
AACCGGTTGTTCTCGTTCAAATTAAACATAGCCTTTTTTGGCCGCAAAGTTCGCAGTCAAAAAAGGCTTCAAAAAGTCGGCTCATTTCGGATGGTTACGATTTAGTTACAGCCTGCTTCACACGCTGCGCCCCCTCACGGGACGAATACACGTGTCAGTAATAAACCGACAACAAAACAAGTCTCCCGGCATGCAGCACGCGATGGCTGAGCTGGGAGACTTGCTGTATATTTCAACACATCATTGCGGTGCCGCGCGCTAATGGCTGAGCACCATGTTGATGAGCGTGGTCACGTCGCTCACGTCGAGGCCACCGCTGGCATTGATGTCGCCCAGCGGCATGTAGGGCGGCAAGAGGCCCAGCACCATGTTGGTGAGGGTGGTGGCATCGCTCACATCGGTAATGGCGTCGAGGTTCACGTCGCCATCCACAGGATAATAGGTGAACGCGATATCATCGATATAGCAATTGGAATTGGTGCTGCCAGCCGATTGCAGCACACGATACTGCACCGGGTCGGCGATGTTCACATTCCAGGTAGCCGTGAGCTCGGAGTGGGCAGGAACCGTGACGGCCGAGTTGTTGTATTCGGTCCAAGCCGGCACCGAGTCGCCAGGCAGGTAGTAGTAGAGCTTGAAGGTGGCCGACGAGTTGGTGGGGTTGCGCAGCGACACCTTGATTTGGAATGGGGCGAACTTGAGCGCCTCGGCCATCGTCACGGCGCTGGGGCGGCGCATGGCCACCGAGTGCTCGCCGTTGCGCATGGCCGTGTCGGCAGGCGATGCCACGCTAGCACGGGTGAAATTCCAAGAGGTGAAGTTGCCACGCACGCCGGCAGCGCTGGTCGAGCTGGTCACGGGCATATACTCAAAGTCCTCGGTGATGGTCTTCATCGCGCCATCGTTGTGCACGTCGAAGGTGATCACACCGTCGTTTTCGGCAATACTGTCGATATACACCGGGCTCATGGCACCGCTCCACGTGCGCAGACTGGGCTGCGTGCGGTTGGAAATCGAGGTCACCTGGGCCGTGCCGGGATAGGTGTCGCTGCCGCTGCCGCCCTTGACATTGCCAGCGCGCAAAATCATCAAGTAGTTGTGGCTGGGGTTCACGTTCACCTGGTTGTTGGCCCACACGTTCATGTTGCTCTGGTCGACCCGAGTCACGAGCATGCCGTGACCAGGCAGATAGCTGTCCCAGCGCGTGCGCTGGCGATTCTCAAAGAAGAAGGTGGTCTCTTCCTCGGCAGGCAGCACATAGCCAAAGTTGGAGGTGTTGAGGGCATTGATTGAGTAGCTGTTGCCGCCCTTGATGGTATCGGGGTGGGCAAAGCCCAGCACCGTGCGCTCAAAGAGCGAGTAGCCCACAGGGTTGCGGCCATAGTTGTTGTAGCTGCCACCAGCCATCACGTCCCAGGCGCCTGGGTGGTCGCTCTGGCCGCCGCTCTCGGCATAGTCGGTGTCGTAGAGGTCCTCCAGACCCAGCACATGGCTGAACTCGTGGCAGATGGTGCCAATGCCGTCGTGAATGTCGCGCCTCTGCGACTCCCAGCCGTAGTACTCGCCCGAGCAGGCATAGCGGCCCAGGCGCACCCCGTCGTAGGTCTGTGGGGTGTAGTAGCCCAGCGACGACATGTGGGGCCACAGGTAGCTGGCGTTGTTGCCGCTGTAATTGGAGGTGTAGCCGGCAACGATGAAGTAGATCATGTCGACCACGCCGTCGCCGTCGGTGTCATACTTGCTGAAGTCGACCGTGGCGTCGAGCGAGTCGATCACCGAGAGGAAGATTTGCGGGGCCGAGTCGCGGCCAGTGGTGCTGGCATAGTTCACCGTCACTGGGCCATACACGTCGAAGTGAGGGTCGAACACGCCATTGGAGTTGTCGTAGTAGTAGTCGCGCACGCTGCCCGTGTAGCTCACACGGATGCCGTTGACGGTGATGCCCGTGAAATTGCGGGTGTTGAGCGTGGCCTCATAGAAGGTGCTGTCGACCGAGAAGGTCACGTCGTTGTAGTTCACCAGTATCACCAGTCCGCGGAACTTGCTGTAGTCGAGCAAGTCGTCGCGCAAGAGCTTGCGGCGCACGTTGCGGCTGCGGGCCTTGGCACGCTGGCCCTGAGTCCAGGCTGCCTCATCGACCAGAAATTTCTCGGTGCCTTGCAGCAGGGCAGCCTCGGCCGCGGTGCGTGCCTGGGCATCGTGGGCCACCACACTCGAGGCCACCAGCGTGGAGCCGCTGCGCTGCGCGTAGACGTAGGCACCGGCGCCGTTTTTCACAATGGTGTAGCCATCGAGCGTAGTGTTGAAACTGTAGTACTCATCGCCCTGCAACACCAGGGTGAGTGTGCTGCCGTCGGGCTGGGTCACAGAAGCGGGGGTGGGACATGCGGGTATAGCCATGGCTCTCACTGCCAGTAGCAGCCCCAAGAGTAAAAAGAGAATTTTCTTCATAAATAGTGATTGCAATATAAAAAAGGTGTGAATAAAACCATGCTTCAAGCTGGCCGTTACGGGGCCAACTTGAAGCATAGGTCGCATATTATATGTGCTGTATCTTTTACTCGGCACTGAGGATCATGTTGATGAGAATACTCACGTCGGTCACATTGATTGTGCCGTCGCCATTGAGGTCGCATATAGCCGAGTCGTAGCTGGCAGTGCCCAGGATCACATTGACGAGCGAGGTGGCATCGGTCACATTCACCACGCCGTCGCCATTGATGTCGCCCTTGAGGCTGTCGCCGCGCTTGCTGGTGTAGTAGAGGGTGAAGTCGTCGAGATACACGGCCGACGTCTTGCTGCCTGCCGACTGAATCACGCGGTAGCGCGTGGGCGTGTCCTGGCTGGTGTTGACCACCCAGTAGAGCATGTGCACGCCGCTGGCCGCCACGCTCTGCGTGGTTTCACCCGTGGCCGAGGCTGCGCTGGTCCACGTTGCGCCGCCGTCGGTCGAGGTCGACAAGGTGTATTTCACTGTCATCGAGAGCGGGTTGTAAATCTTGAAGCTCACCTGATAGGCGTCGTAGTAGGTGTCGCCGCTGGTGATGGCACTGGGCAGCTTCATCGACACCGAGTGCTCGCCAGTGGCCTTGCCGCTGCCGGGAGCCGTGACGTTGCACTTGGTAAACGACCAGGTGGCATACTTGCCTTGCACATCGCTGAGGCTTGTAGAGGTAGTGGCCTCCATGCTCTCGAAGTCCTCGACATCGCCCACCACGGCATCATCAGCCACCTTGAGCACGATGTTGCCGTCGGTCTCGCTGATGCTGGTGATGATTAATGGACAGTTGTCTTGCGCCCACGAGAGCAAACTAGGCTCGGTGGCATTGGTGAGCATCGTCACGCTATTGGTGCCAGGGAATGGGTCGCTGGCCGAGGACGAGGTGGCTCCGCCGGCGGGCATAAACTTGTAGTAGTTGTGGTTGGGGTTCACGTTCACCTGGTTGCTGGTCCAGGCGGTCACATTGGTCGAGTCGAGGTGGTTGATGAGCATGCCGTGGCCGGGGCAGTAAGCGTCCCAGCCCGAGAGCTGGCGATTCTCAAGCATGAAGTACTCGCCCGTAGTGGGAGTCTTGAGGATAAGCGACTCGTTGCTCGTGTTGATGGGCGGCAGGGTGTAGTCGCCGGCAGCGTCGATCACCTTGGGCGTGTTGAAGCCAACGGCATAGCGGTCGTAGGCCGAGTAGCCGACCGGAGTGCGAGCATAGTTGTTGTAGCTGCCTCCCGACATGATTTCCCAGGTGCCTTGTGTCACGCTCTCGCCGCCGCTGCTCGAGTAGTCGGTGTCGTAGAGGTCGGGCAAGCCCAGCACGTGGCCGAACTCGTGGCAGATGGTGCCGATGCCGTCGAAAATGCCAGCGCGCTCGCTGTAGTACTCGCACGAGCAGGCATAGCGGCCAGTGTACTTGCCACCTATCGAATAGGTGAAATAGCTGGCATGGGGCCATATGTGCTGCGAGGCCTCGCCCGTGTTGCTGCCCACGCCTGCAAAGAGGAAGTATATCATGTCGATAGTGCCGTCGTTGTCGGTATCATAGTCGGCCCAGTTCACGAGGCTTTTGGCCTGCTTGAGCGCACGCGAGAGGATGGGAGTCATGTTCTGGGTGCCATTGGCATAGTTGACCGAGAGGTCGATTGTGACAGGGCCAACGACATCGAAGTTTGGATTGAACTTGCCCATGCTGTTGTCGTAGAAATAGTCGCGCACGCTGCCGGTGAACGAGCCATAGGCGTTGACCGTGCCGTCCTCGTTGGTAAAGCCCGTGTAGTTTTGCTGGTTGATCATCTTGTTGTAGAAGTCGGCCGCGTCGCTGCGCGAGAATTTACAGTCGTTGAACTGCACCAGGATCACGAGGCCCCTGAACTTGCTATAGTCGTAGCGGGCGGCCTTCATCGCCTGGTCGCGCTGGGCACGTGCCTTGCGCGAGGTGCCGGCGGCCTTGTCGTCGATCAGGTTCTTGCCCAGAGAGGCAAGCAGGGCCTGGTCGGCAGCCGAGCGCTGTGCCTGCTCGCGGGCCACGGTTGCCGTGGGGGCAAGGGCGCCGTCCACCTTCTGGGCGTAGACGTAGTAGCCGGCATCGTTTTTCACGATGGTGTAGCCGTCGAGCGTGGTGTAATAGTGGTAAAACTCATCGCCATGCAGGCGCACTGTGAGTTGCGACCCGTCGGGCTGGTCGACCGTGACGGGCGTGGGAATTGCAGGCACTGCGAGGCATTGAAGAGTTGCCATAACCACCGCAGCGGCAGCCAGAATATATTTTCTCATATTTTCAAAAGGTTTGTTTATTGATAATCGCATCTTAAAATCACACCAAAATGCCCTGTAAAAAGGGCCAACTAAATTCTAAACCATGAGTAGGGTTTCAGAAATAGAGCTTACAATTGGCAAATTTTGGCATTTTTTCCAAATCCTGCAAGCGACCTAGCGGTTTTAAGCCTAATTTTAAGCAAAAATAACACACAAAAAATTGCTGTATAGCATGAAAAAAACACCGAAAACTTTGTTTTTTTTAAAAAATTGCTTATCTTTGTAACAGTTGGTGCAGTGGGATTGCCCCGGCAGTTCCTCGACCCACCAAGGCATAAATACAACAAGCGACAACACTACTATAGCGAGCGTGCCTTATACCACAACAATACCTAGCCGAAGGCCACCCAAAAAGATCTAACCTAGTAGTTATCTCGTTGTAAAAATGCAAAATGCATCGCCCGCACACGGCCAAGCGGCGCTCACGAGGAGCGGCACTGGTGTGAGGGATGACGACATAAAGATACGGCCGCGATAATAGGTAACGGCCGATAAAAGATGTTTTAAGGTTTACAACGAGATGGCTCGTGCGCGACGCATAGGTCATCTTTTTTTGTGTTGTTGTAGCGGGTGATGAGCGATACCATCGCGGCACGCCGCTCCCGTGCCACAGCCGGCCGCTACACCGCCCAGGCGGCAAAGACAGCTACCCAACGCACTGTACCACAATCTATTTTTAAGTAAAATGAGTATTTTACGAACATTTTGCTCGATTTTATTTTGATATTTAAAATTTTTGCCATATATTTGCACTGTTGTTAAATAAATAGCGCGGCCAGCAGTGCTGGCCCATGAGCAAAATATTATCTTCATAATGTTTTAGCCTTAGTTTTCATTCAGTTGCATTTTAAACGCATTTCATTTTGGTTAGTTAGAACAAAATCATGGATAACCTCATTTAGTAATGGATTGGGACCCCATTGAATGTTATGTATCCCAAAGGCCTCCCCCTGCGGTGAAGCAGGAAGGAGGTTTTTTCGGCCTCAAGTGGCAGCTTGGCGGGGCGCAAACGTCGACAAAATTTGACGATTGGTAGGCAAAAATGGCTTTTCCTGAATAAAAATGAAGATTTTGTGGCCAAGTCCTTTACTTTTTTCATTATTATCATTATCTTTGTACGTGGAAATTTATGATTAAGCTACTCCTTTTGGGATTGCAAATCATTATATTTGTGCAAATTGTAACAAAAAAAGCAAGAAAGTGAAGAATAAAAGGAACAGACTTCAGATGATCATTGAGTTGATCAGGAAGAATACGATTGGCAGTCAAAACGAGTTGGCCGAGCTGCTGAAGGCTCGTGGAATCAACGTGACGCAAGCCACCCTCTCGCGCGACTTGAAGCTGCTGAAGATCACCAAGGTGGCCAACGACATGGGCAACTACATGTATATCATCCCCGACACCAACGGCCTGCAGGACTCGCTCTTGATGAAGGGCCAGAAGAGCATGACCGCCAATGCGCAGATAGGCTTCATCTCGCTCGAGTACTCGGGCAACTTTGCAGTGATCAAGACGCGCAACGGCTATGCGGCCGGCCTGGCCTACGACATCGACATGAGCCACTCTAGCGAGGTGCTGGGCACCATTGCCGGCGCCGACACCGTGTTTGCCATCTTGCGCGAGGGCGTGTCGCGCGAGCAAGCCACCGCATTCTTCTCGCGCTTCATGCCCGTCGAGAAGAACCAGTAGCGCAGAGCAGGAACAAGCGTGAGGCTCATAGGAAGATAAAAAAATGACACATGGCCGCTGCGCCGCGTGCATGCTGGCCTCGTCGCCACTTTAAGCGAGCAGGGTCGAGGCAAAGCGGCAACAGCAAGCCAAAAAAATTTAGACACTAGATATTACTAGATAAAAATAAACATTCGCGATTTGATTTGTAAAAAGTAAAATGATTGACATCAACGAAATTGAAATTGTGGTAGCCGGCAAGGAGCATCTCAAGTACATCGACGAGATACTGAAGACCATGTCGGACGCTGCCAAGGTACGTGGCACCGGCATCGCCAAGCGCACCCATGAGTATGTGGAAAAGGTGATGCTGGAGCACAAAGCCGTACTGGCTTTGTATCACGGCCGTTTCGCTGGCTTCAGCTACATTGAGACCTGGAGCCACAAATTGTTTGTAACCAATTCAGGACTGATTGTCCATCCCGACTTCAGAGGCATTGGCGTTGCCTCACGAATCAAGCGACGAGTGTTTGCCTTGGCACGCGAGCGGTATCCCGAGGCCAAGGTCTTCAGCCTCACCACAGGAGCCGCCGTGCTCAACATGAACACCAAGCTGGGCTTCAAGCCCGTGACCTTTGATGTGCTCACGCGCGACAAGGAGTTCTGGAAAGGCTGCGAGAGCTGCGTCAACTACGACATATTGCAGCGCAACGGCGGCGCCAAGTGCCTGTGCACGGGCCTGCTCTACGACCCGGCCGAGCACATAGGCGAGGAGCCATTTGACTACGAGAAGTCGCTGCAAGCCGAGAGTCAGAAGACCGCCAAAAAGCGCGAGAAGGTGGTGCTGGCCTATAGCGGCGGCCTCGACACCTCGTTTGCGGTGAAATACCTGAGCGAGGACTGCGGCTACGACGTGTATACCGCCACGGCCAACACGGGCGGCTTCAGTGCCGAGGAGCTCAAGACCATCGAGAAGCATGCCCTCGAGCTGGGCGCCGTGAAGCACGTGAACCTCGACATCACGCAAGAATACTACAACAAGAGCATCAAATACATGGTGTATGGCAACGTGCTGCGCAACGGCACCTATCCCATCTCGGTGAGCTCGGAGCGCATGTTCCAGGCCATCGCCATCATCAAGTATGCCAAGCAGATAGGCGCCGACTGTGTGGCCCACGGCAGCACAGGCGCCGGCAACGACCAGATACGCTTCGACCTCACCTTCCAGGTGCTGGCACCCGAGATCAAGGTCATCACCCCCACACGCGACCTGTCGCTCACCCGCGACTACGAGATCAACTACTTGAAGGACCACGGCTTTGTGGGCGACTTCAAGAAGCTGGAATACAGCTACAACGAGGGCCTGTGGGGCACCTCGATATGCGGCAAGGAGACCTTGCACAGCGACGAGAATCTGCCCGAGAGCGCATTCTTGCGCCCCATGACGGCCCACGACGACAAGCGCCTCACGCTCGACTTTGTGAAAGGCGAGCTCGACGCCATCGACGGCCGCCACTACGACGACAAGGTGAAGGCCATACAAGATCTCGAAGACCTGGTGGCCCCCTACGGCATAGGGCGCGACATCAACCTGGGCGACACCATCATCGGCATCAAGGGCCGTGTGGGCTTTGAGGCTGCCGCCCCGCTGCTCATCATCGCCGCCCACAAGCTGCTCGAGAAATACACCCTCACCAAGTGGCAGCAATACTGGAAAGAGCAACTGGGCAACTGGTATGGCATGTTCTTCCACGAGAGCTACTACCTGGAGCCCGTGATGCGCGACATCGAGGCCTACCTCACCAAGAGCCAGCGCAACGTGACCGGCAAGGTCATCATCGACCTCAAGCCCTACCGCTA
>OMUK01000068.1 GCA_900314215.1 uncultured Prevotellaceae bacterium | reverse complement strand
AAGAATTACGAAAGATGATAACTATTAGCAGTACAAGAAGACGCAAAACTCAGAAAATTAATAAAAATCCAAATATTTTTTTCCAAGATAAAAAGGAGAAAAACTCCCGATTGATCGCGCTTCTGCTCACAGGAGACAGAGTTGCACATGGAAGAAATTTCTCCTTTTATAAATTTTCAACTGCTTGTCGACAGCTACTCTACAGCTTGTTGCCCGCTTTGGGGAAGACCACTGTGGGCTTGAAGGTCTTGGCCTCTTCAAAGTCCATGATGGCATAGGAGATGATGATGACCGTGTCGCCAATTTGCACCTTGCGCGCTGCGGCGCCGTTGAGGCAGATGCAGCCTGAGCCGCGCTCGCCCTTGATGATGTAGGTCTCGAAGCGCTCGCCGTTGTTGTTGTCGACGATTTGCACTTTTTCGCCAGCAATCATGTTGGCAGCATCCATCAAGTCCTCGTCGATAGTGATGCTGCCTATGTATTTCAGATTGGCATCGGTGACGGTGACGCAGTGTAACTTGCTCTTGAGTACTTCTATTTGCATAGCTGTGATGTGGGGGTAATTATCTATATTTATTATGCTTGTTGCTCGCTCGCGGGCGACTTGTACCTGATGTGGTCGATGAGCCTGATGGGCGTAGCGCCGCAATACACCGTGATGCAACCCACGATGTAGTCGCTGTCGTCCCAGCTCTTCACATCGAGCAGCGTGTCGCCGTCTACAATCTCGAAGTATTCCACCTCGAGGCCGTCGATAGCATTGATGGTGTCGACCACCTTGTCGTGGGTTTCGGCCACCGTGTGGCTCTTGGCATAGTCGAGGCTATCCTTGAGGGCCTTGTAGATGCCAGGGGCAATGGCGCGCTCCTGGGGCGAGAGCAGCGAGTTGCGCGAACTCTTGGCCAGGCCGTCGGCATCGCGCACGATGGGGCACTCCACGATGGTGATGAGCTTGTCGTAGCCTATGTATTTCACCAGTCGCTTGATCACGGCTATCTGTTGCCAGTCCTTCTCGCCGAAGTAGGCGCGGTCGGGCTTCACCATATAGAAGAGCTTGCTCACCACCTGGCACACGCCGTTGAAGTGGCCGGGACGCTTGGCGCCCTCCATCACGGTAGTCTGCGGCGGGAAATCGAAGTGACGTGTATCGGGAGTGGGATACATTTCTTTTACCGAGGGGGCAAAGACATATTGTGCACCACAGGCCTCGCACAACTTGACGTCGGCGTCGAGCGTGCGCGGATAGCGCTCCAGGTCGCCCTTGTCGTTGAATTGGGTGGGGTTGAGGAAAATCGATACCACTGTCGCCCCGTTTTCCTTCACACTGCGCTTGATGAGTGAGGCGTGACCTTCATGCAGCGCACCCATAGTTGGCACCAAGCCAATTTTTTTGCCTTCTTTGCGGGCCTCAAAGAGCTCGTTCTGAAGTTCAACATTCGTTTTGAATACTTTCATAGCATGTCTCTCTTTTAGCAGTGCAAAGTAACAACATTTTTGGCCAACTGGCAAGCAATAGCCTGTATTTTACATCATCGTCATGCACGGCGCGCCACTTGCAATGAAAAAGGCAGGGGCTGCGCCACGCGATGTGCATTGTGGCACAGCCCCTGTGAGCTTGAGCAATTGCAGCCCTGGGATTACTTCTTCTGAGCTTTGGCCCAGCTGTCCTTCAGGGTGATGGTGCGGTTGAATACCAGCTTGCCGGGCGTAGAGTCGGGATCGACGCAGAAGTAGCCAATGCGCTGGAACTGGAACTTGTCCTCCACCTTGGCGTTCTCGGCGAGCCAGGGCTCAATCTTGGCGTTGTCGATCACCTTGAGCGAGTCGGGATTGAGGAGCTCGCGGAAGTCGCGCTCGGTCTCGGCGCTGGGGTTCTCGACGGCGAAGAGGCGGTCGTAGAGCCTCACCTCGGCATCCTTGCAGTGGCGGGCGCTCACCCAGTGCAGGGTACCTTTCACCTTGCGGTTGCTGCCGGGCATGCCGCTCAGCGTGTCGGGGTCGTAGGTGCACTGTATCTCGGTCACGTTGCCCTGGTCGTCCTTTGTGCAGCCGGTGCACATGATGATGTAGCCGCCCTTGAGGCGCACTTCCTTGCCGGGAGTCATGCGGAAGAACTTCTTGGGAGGATTCTCCATGAAGTCGGCGCGCTCGATGTAGATCTCGCGGCTGAATGGCATCTTGTGGGTGCCTGCATCCTCCTGCTCGGGGTTGTTGTCCATGTCGAGGAGCTCCACCTTGTCGTCGGGATAATTGGTGATCACCACCTTCACGGGATCGAGCACGGCGCACACGCGGGTGGCGCTCTTGTTCAGGTCCTCGCGTATGGCGTGCTCAAGCAGGCTGATGTCGTTGAGCGCCTCATACTTGGTGTAGCCTATGTCGTTGATAAAATTCTTGATCGATTGCGGGGTGTAGCCGCGGCGGCGCAAGCCACACAGCGTGGGCATGCGGGGATCGTCCCAGCCGCTCACGGTGTGCTCCTCGACGAGCTGGCGCAGCTTGCGCTTGCTCATCACGGTATAGGTGAGGTTGAGGCGGTTAAACTCGATCTGGCGCGGGCAGTACTGGTCGGCAGTGTCGCCGGCAAGCAGGTGCACAAAGTAGTCGTAGAGCGGGCGGTGAGGCACAAACTCGAGGGTGCATATCGAGTGGGTCACGCCCTCGAAGTAGTCGCTCTGGCCGTGGGCGAAGTCATACATGGGATACACCTTCCACTTGTCGCCCGTGCGCCAGTGGGGCTTCAAGATGATGCGATACATGATGGGGTCGCGGAAGTGCATGTTGTCGCTGGCCATGTCGATCTTGGCGCGCAGCACACGGCTGCCCTCGGGAAACTCGCCCTTGTTCATGCGCAAGAAGAGGTCGAGGTTCTCCTCGGGTGTGCGGTCGCGGTAGGGGCTGTTCTGGCCCGGCGTGGTGGGCGTGCCCTTCTGGGCGGCAATCTCCTCGGCGCTCTGGTCGTCGACGTAGGCCAGGCCACGCTTAATCAGGTCGATGGCAAAATCGAAGAGCTTGGGGAAGTAATCGCTTGCATAGTACAGGCGGTCGCCCCAGTCATAGCCCAGCCAGTGGATGTCGCGCATGATGGCCTGCTCATATTCGGTATCCTCTTTCACAGGATTGGTGTCGTCGAAACGCAAGTTGGTGGTGCCGCCAAACATCTCGGCAACACCGAAGTCCATGCAGATGGCCTTGGCATGGCCAATGTGCAGATAGCCGTTGGGCTCGGGTGGAAAGCGTGTGTTAAGGCGTCCGCCGTTTTTCCCGGCTTTCAAGTCGTCGGCAACAATTTGCTGAACGAAGTTCAGTCCAGCTTTCTTTTCTTCATTCTGAGGGTTTTCTACTTTGTTCTCAGCCATAACGTTGTGATTTATCAATATTGAAAGTGCAAATTTACTAAAAAAAGTGCACATCTGCTTTCAACAGGCCTCAAAAATGAAGAATGGGGCAAAAAAATGTCACGTTGTGCCCAGCATGTTGAGCACCAGCACCCACACCACGGCCATGATGAAGAAGAGCAAGGCTATCATGTAGAGCTGGCGCCGCATGGTGTGGCGGGCGGCCTTCTGGAAACTGCCGTTGAAGAAGGTGAAGGCGGCCATAAAGAGGAAAAAGTCGTCGATATAGCCCATCCACCCCATCGAGTCGAAGTCGTAGGGCATCACGATATAGGCAATGGCGCCCACGAGCAGCACCACCGATATCACACGGTATAGCTTGAGCAATCGCGAGGGCTTGCCGGCGTTGTGCGCGTCACTGTCTTGAAAACTGATTTGCTTCATATCTTGCTATTGTTGATTAGCTTCCAGCCTATCTGGAAATATTGTTGATTGTAATCCTTGTCGCGCAGCACCGCGCCATTCCACATCACCACGTCGAGGTCGATGGGCACCAGCCCCTGCCGGCGCATTGCCTCGTCGCGGCCACAGGCTGCCTCGTGCTGCTTGAGGGCGGCGTTGAGCTCGGCCAGCTGCATTGCGGTCTCGGCCACCGCCACAGCGTTGAGGTAGCGGGGCTTGCCGGGGCGCAAGGCGGGCGTGGAGTAGAGCTCGGAGCAGCGCAGTCCCCGTGCCACACGCTCGCGCAGCCAGGCCAGGGCGCCCAGCACCTGCTCACGGCTGTCGGGCACATTGCTGCCCAGGCTGAGCACGGCCACCGACAAGGGCTCGTGGCTCATTGCCGCACTCCTTTCATCGAGAGCGAGATGCGCTTGCGGTCGAGGTCGACGTCGATCACGCGCACGCGCACGTGCTGATTGATGTGCACCACACGCGAGGGATCGCTCACGCGGCGGTCGGCCAGCTGCGAGATGTGCACCAGTCCGTTCTCGTGGATGCCGATGTCGACAAAGGCGCCAAACTTGGTGACGTTGGTCACGATGCCATTGAGCTCCATGTCCTTGCGCAAATCCCTGATGTCGTGCACATTGTCGTCAAACTCCAGCACCTGTGCCGTAGAGCGCGGGTCGCGGCCGGGCTTCTCGAGCTCGCGCATGATGTCGGCAAGCGTGGGCAATCCCACCTCGGGGCTCACGTAGCGCTTCACGTCGATTTTCTTGCGCGCCTCGTCGCTGGTGATGAGTTGCGCCACCGTGCAGCCGCAGTCGGCCGCCATGCGCTCCACCAGGGCGTAGCGCTCGGGGTGCACGGCCGAGTTGTCGAGCGGGTTGTCGCTCTCGGGCACACGCAGGAAGCCGGCGGCCTGGGTGAAGGTCTTCACGCCCAACTTGGGTACCTTCATAATCTCGCGGCGCGAGTGGAAGTCGCCATTCTCCTTGCGGTAGTCCACGATGTTTTGCGCCAGTGCGGGGCCCAGACCGGCCACATAGGTGAGCAGCTCCTTGCTGGCGGTGTTGATGTTCACACCCACGCTATTCACACAGCTCTCGACGGTGAAGTTGAGGGCCTCCTTGAGCTTGGTCTGGTCCACATCGTGCTGATACTGCCCCACACCTATCGACTTGGGGTCGATTTTCACCAGCTCGGCAAGCGGGTCGAGCAAGCGGCGGCCTATCGAGACGGCGCCGCGCACGGTCACGTCTTCATCGGGGAACTCGTCGCGGGCAATCTGCGAGGCCGAGTAGATCGAGGCTCCGTTCTCGCTCACCACGTACACGTTCACCTGCTTGCCGCCGTAGTCCACACGCTTCAAGAAGCGCTCGGTCTCGCGGCTGGCCGTGCCGTTGCCCACGGCAATGGCGTCGATGTTGTATTTCTGCACCAGCTCTTGCATGGTGGCTGTGGCGCCGTCGATGTCGTAGTGCGGAGCTGTGGGATAAATCACCGTGTGGTGCTTGAGGTTGCCGTTCTCGTCGAGGCACACCACCTTGCAACCGGTGCGGAAGCCCGGGTCCACAGCCAGGATGTGCTTGTGGCCAAGCGGCGGGGCAAACAGCAGCTCGCGGGCGTTGCGGGCAAACATCTCGATGGCCTCGTCGTCGGCCACAGCCTTGGAGTGGGCGGCAAACTCGGTCTCGATCGAGGGGCGGACGAGGCGCTTGTAGCTGTCCTCGACGGCCTCCTCGACCAAGCTCGCCGACTGCCCGCGGCCATGCACCACAATGCGGCAGATGTTGTCGATGGCGCGGTCGTCGTTGATGTTGATGGCCACCTTCAGGTAACCCTCTTTCTCGCCGCGCCTGATGGCGAGCAGCTGGTGCGACGACACGCGGCGCAGCGGCTGGCTGTAGTCGTAGTAGTTCTCATAGTTGCGGCCCTCTATCTCCTTGCCTTTCACAAAGGTGGAGGTGAGCACGGCGTCGTGGCGGAAGGCGCGGCGCACGCTGTTGCGCACAGCCTGGTTCTCGCTCACCCACTCGGCAATGATGTCCTGGGCTCCGGCAATGGCAGCCTGGGCATCGGGCACCTCATCGCCCGTGTACTGCTTGGCACGCTCGTCGATGTTGTCGCCATGCTGCGCCATGATAATCTTGGCCAGCGGCTCCAGCCCGCGGTTGCGAGCCACCTCGGCGCGCGTGCGCCGCTTGGGCTTGTAGGGCAAGTAGATGTCCTCGAGCGTATTGGCGTTCCAGCAATTGGCGATTTTCACGCTCAGCTCGTCGGTGAGTTTGTCTTGTGCCTCAATCGACTTGAGGATGGTGGCCTTGCGCTTCTGCAACTCGTTGTAATATTTCAGCTTGGCGTCGATCGATTGGATGGCGACATCGTCGAGCCCGCCAGTGGCCTCCTTGCGGTAGCGGCTTATGAAGGGTATCGAGTTGTCGTCGCGCAGCAGGCCCACGGTGCCTGCCACTTGATTGAGGGGAATGTTGAGTTCCTGCGATATGAGGGTTGTGACTTTATCAACCATGATATAAGTATATATATAATGTAATAGTTTTATGTTATTCAGTTCGGCTGCTCACGTCATCGCAAGGGCTTGCGCTTGAGGGTGATGACCGTGATTTCGGGCAAGGCGCTGCCCAGCCGCCCCGGCATGCCCACCTCGCCCAGGCCTATGTTGACATACATGTTGCGCTCGCCGCTGGCATCGGTGTAGAGTCCGCCCCACTGCGGGTACTGGAACATGGCTGGCGAGAAGCGGTGGCCGGCGATGGTGACCATCATCTGCATGGCGTGGGTGTGGCCGCACAGAATCAAGTCGATGCGGGTGTTGCGCCTGAAGGTGTCGCTCCACAACTCGGGGCTGTGGTGCAGCACGATCTTGAAGATGCTGTCGCGATACGTCGGGTAGGCCATGTGCAGGTTGCCGTCGGGCGGGATATCGCCATATTTATTACCAAAGCCGTCGATGCCTATCAAGGCAATCTTGCTTGAGCCTCGATGGATGTAGCAGGAGCTGTTGGTGAGCAATGTCCACCCCAAGTCAGCCTCCATCTGCCTGAGCATGATGCCGCCCTGGAAATCGGTCACCAGCTTAGAGGGCCACTTGTAGTAGACGCCCACATCGTGGTTGCCGCGTATCGAGTACACCCCGTCGCGGGCACGCAGGCGGCTCAGGATGGGCTTATAGGGCACTACCTCGCTGTTGAGCCGGTTCTCGATGTCGCCGGTGAAGCACAGCAAGTCGGGCTTGAGGGCGTTGATGGTGTCGACATAGCGCGATACAAATGCCGTGTCGCCATTGTAGGTGCCCAAGTGCGAGTCGCTGAATTGCACCACTCGGTAGCCGTCGAACTCCTGTGGCAAGCGGTCGCTCTCGATGGTGACACGGTTCACCTGCAGGCGATAGGGATTGACCAGCACACCCAGCGCGCACTCTACCACGGCGGCGATGCCCACCACGACGCCGATGACGCGGAAGGCCCACTTCACCCCACCGGGCAGCCGCCTAATCCACGACACCGAGTAGAAGAGCAGGAAGAGCATCTTGCATGCCGGGATGGCAAATGCCACATAGAGCAGCCACATCTGCAACACCAGCATCGCGTTGCTGCAACGGTGGCTGGGGATGCACACCGCCACAGCCAGCAGGGCATAGAGACACCCGGCCAGGCCCACGTGCAAGCGGGCCAAGCCATGAGGCAACCGCTCGCTGTGCTTGAGCCTGCGATATATCACATAATCGACAAGCAGAAGCACCGCGATACCTATCAAGCCGGGTATCCAGTAGAGCGTCATGCAGCGGCAATGAGTTTACCTGAGGGCCTCGAGCTGATTGGTGAGCGGATTGGAATACATCTGCAGCATGCGGTTGAGCATGTAGCTGCGGTCGGTGTCGTTGACGGGGATATCGTTGACCTTGGCTACCTGGCCGGCGAGATACTTGCCAAAGGCGTCATACTCCTCAGGCGTGTATTTGTCGGCAAATTCCTTCTCGTCGAAGAGCATGTCGTGGGCTATATAGTTGGTCTTGAATATCTTGTAGCCCGTGTGGATGGCGTGGTCGATGATGCTGCACACGCGGCGCACGGTGAGCAGCTTGTCGAGGTCGGCAGGAATGAGGTCGAGCTCATCGTTGATGCACTGCGTGAACTGGTAGTGCACATGGCCCTTGTAGCCCATGATGCCCACCTTCATGCTCGTGAGGTCGTCGAGCTGCGTCTTCTTGTAGTTGGGGTCCTTGCTCTTGAGCAGGAATTCGCGAGCCTTGAGGTAGTCGTTGGGGTCATACTCATAGCTGATGGCTATGGGCGTGATGTTGAGCTCCTTGAGGCTGTCGACAAACGACACGTCGCGCTTGCCGTAGGTGAGCATCTTGAGCAGGCTCTCCTGCGTGCGGTCGTTGCTGTCCTTGCAGCGGCCCTCGCGCTGTGCCAGCCATATCGAGGCCTTCTTCTGCGTGATGGCAAAGTGGATGTAGCGCGACAGCTGTATGGCGGCGGCCAGCGTCTGCACGCGGCCCAGGTTGCGCTTCACGATAAAGCTCTTGTTGAGGCGCACCAGCTTGGTAATCCAGTCGTAGATGAGCAGGTTGTTGCCAATGGCAATCTCACACGTGTCGCGCCCGTGCTCCACGAGCAGATAGCTCAACTGCGCCGAGTCGAGCACGATGTCGCGGTGATTGGTGATAAAGAGGTTGGGCGTGTCCTTGGGCAGCTCGTCGAGGCCGTCGCAGTCGAGACCCTTGGTGGTCTTGGCAAGCACACCTTTCATAAATGGCTTCATGATCTTCTGCTGGAACTCCAGCTTGGTGTTCAGGCTCAGCAGGATGCGCACGAGCTGCGAGTACTTCTGGTCGGGCATGACCATGCGCACAATCTGCTTAAACATGGGCTCTTCGACCAAAATCGACATCTCGTTGTGGAAATCCTTGTCGGCAATAGGACAAATGTCGGCAAACTCAGCCGGCATGGCAATGTTTTCGTTTTCCATAATCCATATATTCTTATGTAACATTTTTTCAAAGATAGCAATAAATTTCAAATTCCCCCTGCCCTTTAACTTTAATTGATAATTAATTTCGTCTCACAGCCGCCCCGCTGCCGCGCCAGCCCACACTGCCCCCGCAACGTTAGGCAGGCCTATTTAAAAATAGGGTTGCAAATTTCATGGTGAGCGGGAAAATTGATAACTTTGTGGCTTAGATTATTTTAAACTGAAAGGGATATATATATATATATATATGATCAAGCAATATTTCCATGCCATCGTGGCGCTGGCAACCCTGCTGGTTGCCGGTGGCGCCATGGCAGCTCCCGTCGACAGCCTGCAGGCCCGCCAGCAGGCCCTGAGTTTCCTGAGCCAGCACGCCACCGCCGGCAGCAAGAGAGCACCTGGCAATGCCAGCTTGCGGCTGGTCTATGCCGCCAAGGGCAATGCGTACTACGCCTTCAATGCCACTAGCGGAGGGGGCTACGTGCTCGTGGCGGGCGACGACTGCCTGCCCGCCGTGCTGGGCTACAGCGACGAGGGCGAGTTTGACCCCAGCAACATTCCAGCCAACATGCAAGAGTGGCTCGACGACTATGCCGAGCAGGTGCGCTATGTGCAGAGCCACAGCGGCGCGCGCATCTCGGCCTCGACCTCTCACACCGCCGGCAATGTGTATCCCCTGCTGGGCAACATCAAGTGGAACCAGGGTGCCCCCTACAACAACTTGTGCCCCACCTACACCAACTCGAGCGGCACGGTGAAGCGCGCCGTCACGGGCTGCGTGGCCACCGCCATGGCCCAGCTCATGTATTATCACCGCTGGCCCATCGACGGCTCGAGCAGCAACACCTATACCACCATATTGAACGGCCAGAAGGACAGCACCCTGCAACTGAGCGTAGACTTCGGCCAGAGCCACTATGACTGGAACAACATGCTGCCCAGCTACTCGGGCAGTGAGACCGAGGCGCAAAACAACGCCGTGGCCAAACTCATGAGCGACTGCGGCGTGGCCGTGAACATGAACTATGGCTCGTCGAGCAGCGCCTATACCAGCAGCACCATGAACAAGATGGCCGTGCATTTTGGCTACGACAAGAGCTTGCGCTTCATCTACCGCGACGCCTACACCCTCGACGCCTGGCTCGACATCATCAACGGCGAACTCTCCAGCCAGCGCCCAGTGCTCTACAGCGGTCGCAGCTCGAGCGGCGGTCATGCCTTTGTGGTCGACGGCTGCAACACAAGCGGCTATTACCACATGAATTGGGGCTGGGGCGGAGCCTCCAACGGATATTTCCTGCTCACCGACCTCACGCCCGCCGACCAGGGCATAGGTTCGAGCGAGGGTGGCTACAACCAGAGCCAAGGCATGCTCTACCACCTCATGCCCAACCAGGGCACCACCACCGACGGCCTCGTGGGGCACCTCAGCGCATTCACCACCAGCAGTGAGAAGGTGCTGAAAGGCCTCAACGCGTCGATAACGTGGAAATACTACAACGTGATCTCTACTGCCGAGGGCGACGCCAGCGCACGCCTGGCTCTCGCCATCACCGACGACAGTGGCAACGTGGTGCAGATAGGCGCCTACCGAGACGTGACCAATTACTTCAAACTTGGCTATCTATACACCTATACCTGGAAGATGCAAGTGCCCACCTCGCTCAGTGCCGGCACCTACTACATCGTGCCCATGGTGGCTCCCGTGAACAGCACCGACTACACCAAAATGGACGTGAGCCTCACGACCAACCAGCGCATCAAGATGGTGGTCGACGGCCTCTACGCCTATTTCTCCTACCCCGACAACGCCCCGCAGCTGAGCGTGAAAAGCTATGACAACAGCAGCGTGCTGGCCGCCACCCGGCCCATCGATGTGAAAGCCACCATCGCCAACACCGGCAACGAGTACAACGGCAACCTGCGCATCGCCCTGCTCGACTCGGCAGGCCATGTGGCTGCCGCAAGCGTGCCCAAGAGCGTCGACATCACCACGGGCGGCGAGGCCACCCTCGAGACCACCGTCACGCCCACTGCCGCCGGCAGCTACCAGCTGGCTGTGGTGTATGCCGCCGACAGCACCGTGGTGGCCGGCGCGCAAAAGAGCCTGACCATTGCCGCCGAGCCCGCCGCAATCAAGTTGGCAATCGCCAAGTCGTTGTCGCTGGCGGCAAGCAAGCTGCCCACCACCCACATCGAGGGAAAAGCGACCCTCACCAACAACGGCGGCCCGTATGCCGGGCGCATCGAGGCCATGATTCAGCCCATGGGGTCGAGCTCTATCCTGACCCGCGTGTATAGCGACTTCATCACCATGGCGGCAGGCGAGACCAAGACCGTGCGCCTCGTGGGCACCTTCACCCGCGGCGAGGTGGGCACGCAATACCGCATCGTGCTGCGCAACCCCAACAACCTGACAAAAAACTACGTGTGGGGCACCTACGTGAACTTCACCGTCACCGCCCCACTGGCCGGCGACGTGAATGTGGATGGCTCGGTTGATGTGACCGACATCACCGCGCTCAACAATGCCATCTTGGGCAACGACGTGTATCCCTTTGACCAAAACGAGGCCGATGCCGACGGCAGCGGCACCCTCGACGTGAGCGACACCACCACCCTGGGCAACATCTTGCTCAGCAAGTAGCCACCGTGGCACCTCGCATCAAGATATAGCAATGGCGCAGAACTCTATGAGACAGAGAGAGCTGCGCCATTGCTGTTTTGATTGTTATCGTTTAAATCTCATCTACGGCGACGCTTGCTGCGCGCTTTCTTGGTCGTCGACTTCTTGGTGGTCAACTTCTTGGCCTGCTCCAAGCCAAGCTTGATGTTTTGCAGCAGAGCCTTGGAGGAATAGGTGGCGCCAGTCACGGCATCGACGTGCATCTTGAGCGCCTCGCTCACCGTCTTACCTATATATTTAGGGAAAATGCCGTTTTTGGCTTTGTTGAAGAACTTGGGCGACTCCTGATTGCTGAGCGCCTCGATGCTGGCAATCTTGCCATTCTTGATGGTGATGTTGAGGGGCGTGGGGCCCTGGTAGCCCATCACCTTGCTGGCAATGTCGCCGGTGTAAATGACTTTGCTTTGAGCCATAGCAGGCATTGCTGCGGCTACTGCGAGCAGTGCGACCATGGCAACCGATAGAATACTTTTCATTTCTTATTTTTTTATATATTAACCATCTGACTTTATGTGTCGACTTTTCATGCCCGCCGGCAAGCGACGATGCCATCGCTCGCCAGCGGCAGTGCAAAGGTAGCACAATATTCTGGAGTGAGCGCCACACGTGGCGGCGGGTGATTTATTAATTTAACATTTTTACTGTTAATTAAAGTAGGAAAAAGCAAAATTTACTTTTTTTATATTCAGTTTTCGATTACCTTTGTTAATTGTATTGCTAAATACAAGTGCAGAAAGCAAGAATAAACTGAATGGAAGAAGATATAAAATCGTGTATCGAGGTGCTTAATCGTGGCGGGCTCATCCTCTACCCCACCGACACAATATGGGGAATAGGTTGCGACGCCACCAACCCCGAAGCCGTGAAAAAAGTGTACCAATTGAAGCGGCGTGCCGACAACAAGGCGCTCATCGTGCTGCTCGACAGCCCCGAGCATCTCGACCACTATGTGGTCGACGTGCCCGAGATGGCTCGCGAGCTCATCGACGTGGCCGTGAAGCCGCTCACCATCATCTATGAGGGAGCCTACAACCTGGCCCCCAACCTGCTGGGCGACAACGACAGCGTGGGCATCAGGATTTCGCACGAGAAATTCTCGCAAGTGCTGTGCGCCCGCTTCGGCAAGCCCATCGTATCGACCTCGGCCAACCTGAGCGGCGAGCCCTCGGCACCCACCTTTGCCCAAGTCAACCCCGTGATCAAGCAGGGAGTAGACTATGTGGTGAAATACCGCCAGGACGACACTGCCCCACACGAGGCTTCCAACATTATCATGCTGAGCAACGACGGCACTTTCAAGATATTGAGATAACAGGACACTCATGATAAGCGAGGGACTACAGCGGCTGAAATATGTGATAGGCGACTACCTCACGGCCAACTTGGCGTGGGTGAGCTACAACTGCGCCCGCTTCGCCATGGGCGGCGTGCGCGGCTACCAGTCGCTCAAGGCCTTCCTCACCAGCGACACCGTGCTGCTCGAGCAGGCGGTGTTCCCGCTCATCATGATGGGTGTGTACTACCTCTCGGGCTACTACAACGAGGTGTTTCGCAAGTCGCGCCTGAGCGAGGTCACCACCACCTTCTCGTCGTCGTGCATCAATGCCCTCATCACCTTCTTGATAGCGCTCATGAACGACATGATGACCGACAACCGCATGTATAACAACGAGAGCGTGCTCGTGCTGCTTGCCCTGCTCTTCTTCCTCACCTATATCGTGAGGGCGATCATCACAGGCTACACCTCGCACAAGATCAAGAGCCGCCAGTGGAGCTTCAAGACCCTGATTGTGGGCGACGGCGCCGCGGCCTATGCCTTTGTCAACAAGCTCGAACGCATGCGCGCCTCGCTGGGCTACGACATCGTGGGCTATGTGCACATGCCTGGCGAAAACGGCGTGAAGGACATCGAGAAACCTCGCTACAAACTCGACGAGGTGGCCGCCGTGTGCGCCGACCAGGGCGTGCAAGAGCTCATCGTGGTGCCCACCAAGCAAGACTCGGCCACCCTGCTTGCGGCCATCAACCGCCTCTTTGCCCTCAACTTGCCCATCAAGATCACGCCCGACAAATACAACATCCTGCTCTCGCGCGCCCGGCTGAGCGACCTCTACGGCGACCCGCTCATCGACATCTCGGGCAGCAACATGAGCGCCGGCGGGCAAAACATGAAGCGATTCTGCGACGTGGTGATATCGTGCATCGCCCTGGTGGTGCTCATCCCGGTCTACATCATCGTGGGCATCATTATCAAGAGCGACTCGAGGGGGCCTGTGTTCTACTTCCAGGAGCGCCTGGGACGCCACAACAAGCCATTCAAGATCATCAAGTTTCGCACGATGATACAGAACGCCGAGCAGGAAGGCAAGCCCCAGCTCTCGAGCGACAACGACCCGCGCATCACCCGTGTGGGCCACTACCTGCGCAAATACCGCATCGACGAGCTGCCGCAATTCTTCAATGTGCTGCGGGGCGACATGTCGCTCGTGGGACCGCGCCCCGAGCGCCGCTATTATGCCCAGAAGATACTCGAGCGCGAGCCAGCCTACTCGCTCGTGCACCAAATCAGGCCCGGCATCACCTCGATGGGCATGGTGAAATATGGCTATGCCAGGACGGTCGACGAGATGCTCGAGCGCCTGCGCTTCGACTTGCTCTATCTTGAGAACATGTCGCTGCTCAACGACTTGAAGATTATCGTGTATACCATCAAGATCGTGTTCACGGGCCGAGGTGTTTAACATGTGAAAAAGCTAAAGAGCATGAGTGAGACTAACGCAACAATAGAAGCCAAGCAGAACAGATGGTATCTGCGCCTCATCACCTGGCGCGAGAAGCACATCCCCGAGAAGACCTTTGTGGTGATTCTCGCCATCGTCATCGGCATCGCCTCGGGACTGGCAGCCGTGCTGCTCAAGTTCTTGATTGCCACCATTTCTAATGTGGTCAACAGCGTGGGCGTGACCACTCAGGCCAACTACTACTACTTGATATTTCCTATTGTGGGCATCTTTCTGGCCGGTGTATACGTGCGCTATGTGGTGCGCGACAACATCTCGCACGGTGTGACGCGCGTGCTCTATGCCATAGCCCAGAAGAAGAGCCGATTGAAGCCCCACAACATGTATGCCTCGCTGGTGGCCTCGTCGCTCACGATAGGCTGCGGCGGATCGGTGGGTGCCGAGGGTCCCATCGTGTTTACCGGCGCTGCCATAGGCAGCAACCTGGGTCAGGCGTTCCGCCTCTCGCCCCAGTTGCTCATGATGCTCGTGGGCTGTGGAGCCGGAGCGGGCATCGCCGGCATCTTCAAGGCCCCCATAGCGGGCGTGCTCTTCACCGTCGAGGTGCTCATGCTCGACCTCACGGCGGGCAGTGTGACGCCGCTCATGCTGGCCTCGGTGGCCGGCGCCACGGTGAGCTATGTGTTCACCGGCTACAATGTGGAGTTCTTCTTCACGCAGAGCGAGCCGTTCTATGCCTCGCGCATCCCCTATGTGATTGTGCTGGGTGTGTTTTGCGGCTTTGTATCGCTCTATTTCACCAGGACGATAGGCATGATGGAAGACACCTTTGCCCGCATCAAGAGCCACAGGCAGCGCTTCCTGCTGGGCAGCATCATGCTGAGTGTGCTCATCTTCCTGTTTCCGCCGCTCTTCGGCGAGGGTTACGGAGCCATCAACAACCTGCTCAACGGCGACGTGTCGGCCATCTTTAACAACAGCCTCTTCTACGGCTTCCGCAACAATGTGTTCTCCACCCTGCTCTTTGTGGCGGGCTTGTGCCTGCTCAAGTCGTTTGCCACCAGTGCCACCAATGGCGGCGGTGGCGTGGGCGGCACCTTTGCCCCGTCGCTATATGTGGGTTGCATGGCCGGCTTCTTTTTTGCCTACATGCTCAACGCCGTGGGCATGGTCGATGCCAGCGTGCCGCTGTCGACCAAGAACTTTGCCCTGCTGGGCATGGCTGGCGTGATGGCCGGCGTGATGCACGCGCCGCTCATGGCCATCTTCCTCACCGCCGAGATGACGGGCGGCTACTCCCTGTTTTTGCCACTGCTCATCGTGTCGGCCATCTCCTATGGCACATGCCGCATCTTCAACCCCTATAGCATCTACACCAAGCGTCTTGCACGCCGCGGCGAGCTGCTCACCCACCAGAAGGACCAGACGGTGCTCACCCTGCTCAAGATGGACAGTGTGATCGAGACCGACTTTATCCCGGTGCACCCCGAGATGAGCCTCAAGGAGATGGTCGACGTCATCTCCAAGAGCAAGCGCAACCTCTTCCCGGTAACCGATGCCGACAACAACCTGCTGGGCATCGTGCTGCTCGACGACATACGCAACATCATGTTCCGCCCCGACCTGTATCGCCGCATGAAGGTGGAGCGCTTCATGTCGATGCCGCCTGCCAAGGTGGAGCTGGGCACGCCCATGGAGCAGGTGATGAAGGTGTTTGACAAGACCAATGCTTGGAACTTGCCGGTGGTCGACAAGGGAAAATATGTGGGCTTTGTATCCAAGTCCAAGATTTTCAACTCCTACAGGCAGGTGCTCAAGCACTACAGCTACGATTAGCCCCCGCTGCGATGGCAGCGAGCCTATATCATGTGGCATTTTCAACCGAAAAAAATAGAATTAGACTATCGACGTGGCTTTTAATACACTCAAATTCATATTGTTTTTCCCCTGCGTGTGCCTCGTGACATGGCTGTTGCCGCGCAGGTGGCGCAATATGTTTTTGCTTGTAGTGAGCCTGGCCTTCTACACCATGTGGCGGCCCGTGTGCACCGTCTTCCTGCTGTGGGTGACGGGCGTGAGCTACCTGGGCGCCCGCAAGGTCGAGGCGCAAGGGCTAAGGCGCAAGGCAAGCCTGGTGGCATGCATCGTGCTGCTGCTTGGCCCACTGGCGTTTTTCAAGTTTCTCGACCCCATCAATGCCGTCGCGCTGGCGGCGTTGCATGCCCTGGGGCTGGGCATCGACTTCCACGGGCTCAACTGGGTGATACCCGCCGGCCTCTCGATCTACACCCTGCAGGCCATAGGCTACGTCGTGGACGTGCGCAGCGGCAAGGTGCCGCGCGAGCAGTCGCTGCTCAACCACGCCCTCTATCTGAGTTTCTTTCCCACGGTGCTCTCGGGCCCCATCAACCGCTCATTCGACCTGATGCCGCAAATCAGGGAGCGCCGCTTCGGCTTCAACCCCTCGCTGGCTGGTTCGGGCGCCCGGCTCGTGGTGTGGGGCATGTTTCTCAAGGTGGCCGTGGCCGACCGCTTCAGCGTCTACACCGTGAGCGTGCTGGCTCATGCCGGCCAGTACAACGGCTTCTCGCTGCTCTTTGCGCAAGTGTGCTATCTCTTCCAGATGTACTGCGACTTTGCAGGCTACTCCTATATTGCCCAAGGCTGCGGGCGGCTGCTGGGCGTTGACCTCAAGGACAACTTCAGGCAGCCGTTTTTTGCCATGGGCGCGGGCGAGTACTGGCACCGGTGGCACATGGCGCTCTCGGGGTGGATGCGCGACCACGTCTACATCCCGCTGGGCGGCAGCCATTGCTCCAAGGCCCGCACCAGCCTCAACATCATGATCACGTTTCTGGCCACCGGCTGCTGGCATGGCGGCAATATCGCCTACTTGTCGTGGGGCCTCTACAACGGCGTGCTTGTGGTGGTGAGCCACTTGCTGCCCATCAAGCGGTGGAAGCGCAATGTGCCCACCCGCGTGGTGGTGTCGATTGCCACATTCATGCTGCTTGCGCTGGGATTGACGTTTTTCCAGCCCAACTATGTGGAAATTTTCACCCAGGAGTTCACTGCCGCCTTTGGCGCATTCTGCCTGAAAGCGCCCGTCTCGATACACGCCGAGAGCGTGCTGTGGTATATGGCTTTCACCTTCGTCGTCGTGATGCTGCGCGACGTGCAGGCCGAGTGGAAGGTGGTGAAGGTGAGCCGGCCGGCCTCGCTGGCGGGCTACATCGTGATTGTGATGCTCATCCTGCTCATCGGCGTCTTCGACGGCGGGCAATTTATATACATTAGGTTTTAACGGTCATGAAACGATTTATTGTCATCTCAGTCATTGTGCTCCTGGTCATCGCGGCAGCCGACCAGCTGGTGGGCCGCGCCCTGCGCCATGCCTATAGCCATGTGCGATACGACGAGATAGGCAAGCTCAACTATATCGCCGACAGCGCCCGGACCAGTGTGATCATCATTGGCTCGTCGCGGGCACTGCACCACTACGTGCCCAGCATCATCACCGACTCCACTGGGCTCTCGTGCTACAACTGCGGCATCGAGGCAGGCAATATCTATCTCGACTACGCCCTCTTGCGCACGGTGCTGCAGCGCTACAAGCCACACGTGATCATCTATGAGTTTCACTACGGCTACGATGCCATGCGCTATGATGCGCCCAACCCCTCGATCAACAAGGTGCGGCCGCTGTGGCAGCTCAAGTGCCGCGACAGCCTGCTGTGCGACATCGACCCCATGGAACGCGTGCACATGCTCTCGGCCATCTACCCCTACAACTCGCTCCTTGCCGACATCGTGCTGGCCAGCAACCGCCACAACAGCCCCTACAACAACGCGCTGGCCGACCATGGCTATGTGCCGCAATTCCACGTCATCAAGCGGCACCACGAGAGCTACGCCACCTATACGCGCGCATTGAGCGGGAAGAAACTGGGCTACCTCAAGAAACTGGCTGCCGAGTGCGGCTCAAGGCTCATTGTGGCCACCTCGCCCTACTATGAGCCCCAGCCCGACATGAGAGCGGTGCACCAGCCTGTCGTCGACCTCTTTGCCCGCTACCATGTGCAGTTTATCTACCTGGCACAAGACAGCGCCCTCGTGGGCAAGCCCATCTATTGGGACGACGCCGGCCACCTCAACGACCGCGGCGCGCGTGTGTTTACCAGCCAGATGATACACCTGGCCAAGCAAGCGCGGCCACAATTATTTATCGACAACAAGAAAACAAAGAAATAAGAGAACATGGAGAAAAAGGATTTAAGAATCGTATTTTTTGGCACGCCTGAGTTTGCCGTCGAGAGCCTGCGGCGGCTCGTAGAGGGCGGCTACAACATTGTGGGCGTGGTCACCATGCCCGACAAGCCCGCTGGCCGCGGCCACCACATGTATCAGAGCGACGTGAAGCGCTACGCCCTGCAACAGGGTCTGCATCTCATGCAACCCGTGAAGCTGAAGGACGAGGAATTCGTCGAGGAGCTGCGCAACCTGCATGCCGACTTGCAGATTGTCATAGCCTTCCGCATGCTGCCTGAGGTGGTGTGGGCCATGCCCCGCCTGGGCACCTTCAACCTGCACGCCTCGCTGCTGCCTAAATACCGCGGCGCGGCTCCCATCAATTGGGCGGTGATGAACGGCGACACCGAGACGGGCGTCACCACCTTCTTCCTCAAGCACGAGATCGACACCGGCGACATCATCGAGCAACGCAAGGTGGCCATTGGCCGCCACGACAACGTGGGCGACGTGCACGACCGCCTCATGCTGCTGGGCGCCAGCATGGTCATCGACACCGTGGAGTCGATACTCAACGGCACGGTTAAGACCACGCCGCAAGCCCAGATGCTCACCGCCGGCGAGCAGCCCACGCCGGCCCCCAAGATCTTCAAAGACACCTGCCACATCGACTGGTCGCGGCCGGCCGAGGCACTCTACAACCACGTGCGCGGCCTCTCGCCCTACCCTGCCGCCTGGACCACGATTGTCGACGCCACCGGTAAGGAGCACTCGACCAAGGTATATGCCACCGGCGAGCCCGAGCCTAAGCCCGAGAGCGAGCGACCCGGCACCATCACCAGCGACGGGCGCCGCATGTGGGTGGCGTGTGGCGACGGCCGCCTCGAGATCAAGCAGCTGCAAGTGGCTGGCAAGAAAAGCATGCCCACCGACGCTTTTCTGCGCGGCTTCAGGATTGAAGGTGCACACTGCAATTGACCAGACTATTTTATTAACAACAAACTATCAACTTCAATACGTAACGATGAAACTAACTACACTTCTATTCATTCTCATTGCCGCCTGGGCCACCACGATGCCCATGGCGGCCCAGAACCCCAAACACGAGTTTCGCGGCGTGTGGGTGCCCACCGTGGGCGACCGCTACTACCAAAACCACACCACCGAGGAAAATCAGGCCTACTTGCTCAACATCCTCGACAGCGCCCAGCTCACCCACTGCAACGTCATCATCTTCCACTGCCGCCCGCAGGCCGACGCCTTCTATCCCAGCCGGCTTGAGCCGTGGAGCCTGTGGCTGAGCGGCAAGCCTGGCCAAGCCCCCGACCCCTACTGGGACCCCATGCAATTTATGGTGACCGAGGCCCACAAGCGCGGCCTGGAGCTGCACGCCTGGATCAATCCCTACCGTGTGGGCTCGGAGGCGCAGATTGCCGACAGCGCGCTCATACGCCAGCATCCCGAGTGGTTTCTGAAATATGGCAAGCAATACTACTTCGACCCGGCCTATCCCGAGTGCCGCGCCTTCATCAACCGCGTGGTGGCCGACATCGTGACACGCTACGACATCGACGGCCTGCACATGGACGACTACTTCTACCCCTATCCCATCAAGGACACTGAGTTTCCCGACACCACCAGCTATGCCCTCTACGGCCACGGCCAGGACAAGGGCGACTGGCGCCGGGCCAACGTAGACTCGCTCATCGCCTCGATGCACCGCACCATCACCAGCATCAAGCCCTGGGTGCGCTTCGGCATCAGCCCCTTCGGCATATGGCGCAACAAGAAGACCGACCCCAAGGGCAGCAACACCAACGGCCTGCAGTGCTACGACGCCCTCTATGCCGACTGCCCCAAGTGGACCCGCATGGGCTGGGTCGACTACATGGTGCCCCAGCTCTACTGGCAGATGGAGCACAAGGCTGCCAGCGACTCGGTGCTCATGGACTGGTGGAACGACAATGCCAACGGCCGCGACATGTACTACGGCTTGGCCATACGCAACACCATGAACTATGCCGACACCCACAACCCCAGCATCCCCACCCAGCTGGGCGAGAAACTCGACAAGATGCGCAGCCTGCCACACGTGGGCGGCGTGGTGTGGTGGCCCTGCTACGACCTCACCGGCAACTACAAGGGCGTGGCCGACTCGCTCATGACCCACCAGCAGTCGACCCTGGCCTTGCCGCCCGCCTACCCCTGGCTTGACAACCAGGCCCCTGCCGACGTGCGCCATCTCAAAAAGAAAAAAAACATGCTCACCTGGGAGCCACCCCATGCCAGCGACGAGATGCAGCGGGCTGTGAAATATGTGGTATACCGCTTCAAGCGAGGCGAGAAGCCCGACACCAAGCGTGCCGACGCCATCGTGCAGATAAGCGACGAGACAACCTATATCGAGGACGACCCCGGCAAGTTCACCTATGTGGTGACCGCCGTCGACCACTGCAACAACGAGTCGACCGGCGTGAAGAAGTGACATCACCGGTCACCCACACGCCGACGCCACGCACAACAGCACCCAAGGGAGCAAGACCATCAACGCGTCTTGCCCCCTTGCTTTATTATGCCGCTCTGCATCGACGTCATGATACCGAATTGTAGCAGCCAATCTTGTGCTGGTCTACAAATGCGGTCACAATCATTTCATTATCAACAAAATAGGAGACGACATTGTTGTGGGCCGGCACAAGACCGGCCCCTACAGGTCAAACGCACGGTGTCGATAAAAATACCTCAAAACGGCGCCTTTTTGCTTCATCTATTTTCTTTTCATACGTTGATCGTTACAATAGTAGCGTCGTCTTCAGGCTTAGCCTGGCTTTCAAATGTTTCCTGAGATAGTTCTTGAGAACCCGTCAATGAAGCATACTGCATGTAGAAACCATCCGTGCAGATGTATAATCTATCGCTTGGATAAATCTTGCATTCTTTATAAGGCAGTGGCTTTCTTAGTCCCTTACCTTTGACACATCTCGTCAGCCTTTTATCGCCATATCCCGTGTCAACCAAATGGTCTGAGCTTAGTTGCGAGATAATGCCGTTATGCTCATGGTAGAGTCTGACATTCCCCAGCCAACTGAAATATAACAGCCTCGGAGTAATTATTGCCAACAATGCAGCAGTACCCATATTCGTATGCATTATATCCATCTCTCTGGATAATTTTTGATCCGCGAAATCAAAGGCATCGGTCATCAGTTGCTCTACCGTTTGGCCGGAGAAATGCTCCCTGATGTATCCTACAAGACTGTTACATACTATCTTTGAGGCGACATCGCCGCATTCCAAGCCTCCCATTCCGTCAGCTACGGCAACAAT
The DNA here is from genome assembly GCA_900314215.1 of uncultured Prevotellaceae bacterium. Taxonomy (GTDB): domain Bacteria; phylum Bacteroidota; class Bacteroidia; order Bacteroidales; family Muribaculaceae; genus Sodaliphilus. The sequence continues at coordinate 14,588 of OMUK01000068.1, read as the reverse complement.
AGAATGATCATCATCAATAATGGCAATCTTAACGTCATCCTCGTTGACTTCCTTATTTCCTCTGATGCTGTAGTTATGAATCTCAATCATTGCCTCTTCTTTTTAATTCCTGCTGGAAGACATCACGGAAGCTCTTCCATATTGATATAACGGTCTCAACAGCGTCCTCGTCATCATCATTCATGAAATGAACTAACTGGCCAACCAGCTTGCTTTCAGAACCCTGATCCAATTCTGCATCTACGGCCCGATATAATATCTGAGATGCTCTGTTGTGAGTTGCTCCTTCAAATCACTGGCAATCCACTGCGCACCTGAGATAAGGTTGTCGATAGTCGTATCATGCTCAAAATCCACATCCGGCGGAATCTCAGTGGATGCCATAAGCTTCGTCATGAAGTATTTGCTTAGCATGTACAGCATATCGTATGCATCCTTGTTCACCCTGTCATGGCGGTCTGTCCATGCGTCGAGCTTGATAAGGAACTGGCCGCACAGAGGAGCCGTACGGACAGAGAATCTGTCATTTATGTTGATTTCCACAGCATGGGACAGAACATCCTTGAAGCATTTTACAGACATGACGGGCACTCCTTCGGGGCGCCATTTTATCTGCTCGTCATCTTCCACACCTCCAAACTCCAGTGCCCATAAAGTGTCGTACAACAGGTCGTTGCCCAATTGCCGCTTCGTTATCTTATAATCCATATTCTTTCAGTCTTTGGGCGGCCTCGAGACAACGGCTGTCGCCGCTGCCCATCAGGTCCGCGTAAATGATGAGATTGGGCACGGTAGCGTTGTCATCAGCATCAGTCCAGAATGTATGGTAAAGAGCGATCTCTCCAGTGCCGGCAGGAATCATCTTGTGTGTTGCCAGAAAATCCATCAACGTGCCCTTGGTATAGACAGTGAACTTCTCTGGCGAAAGATAGCCGTCCAACAGATTGGCACCGCTTTCTCCTCCCCAATGCGAATCAGGTGGAAGGGCCATATCCCTCCAGCCATTTCTTGCCTCCTGGTCAACAAACCTCAAATTGCCAATGAAGAGCTTGGGCTTCAAGGTAGTGTTGTAGGCTTGTTGCCAGACTTCAACCAGCTCGTCCCTGTTGACGAGTACACGTCTGCCTTTGTGAAGCGTGACGAACTTGTTTGCCTTTAAACTCTCAATGGTGTTTTTTATGAGTCCCAACGACAGTCCCGTATCCTTGTTAATCTGCCGGTAAGTTTTTTCCACATTGCCTTTGTCCTGCAGGAAATAGAAAACCAGTTTCGTTCCGGCCTCGGTCAGGCCTTTGGTATTTGTCCCATTAACTTCTTCCGGCTTTCTGCCTTGTATGTTTATGAAAAGATCCTTGCCTGCAATACGGCAGTTGCCAGCAGCATCAAGAATACTGATATTCTCCTTGACGATTGTCGGAATGGTCGTCGGAGAGGCATAAGTGCATATTAGCAGAGTGGGCATTCTGCTGTCCTCCTGCAGTTCCTTAACAGCCTTGACGGTGTTCAAGACATTGGTCTTGTTGACCTGTCCGACAACCATGACCGCAAACCGCACATCTTTGATGCTGACAATGGCAGTCTTTCCATTGCCATCTTTCCATTCCCGCTTGACAGCATTTAGGCTTGCTGCCTGCTGCAGGTTGGAAAGAGCCTTGTCCATGGTCATCTGTTTGTTCTCCATATCTGTTCACGATTTTATCGATGTTCATAATATATGAACATTGTAAATGTTAGTGAACAGGATTCATGTCTCCAAATATTTTTGATGAAATTTGAAAACTGCTTTGAAAACATTTCAATCTTTATCGTATGACCTGGCCTTTTCCTTATAAGGGATATAGTGGGCAGGGTGATGGGGGCCTATCTATTAGCCTTTTAGGCCTGCTTCGTTTCTCCCGGCATCCCCAATCGGGGGGATGCAGAAATGGAAAAATCGTAATTTTTGGGGATTTACCATGACGAGGGGCAAGTGTATTTTTGCGATTGGAATTGAAGGCTACATGCGAGCCTGCAAGCTTGACACATACACAATTATTGATTATAGAAGAAAATTTTCAAATATAAAATTTCAATCGCAATGAAAAAAAATTACATTCTCGCAGTTGCACTGCTGGCATCGACACTGCTGGCAGGCGCACAAACTATCGACAGCCTCAGCCGCGTGGAGTCGCAATGGGGCAAAGCTCTGGTGAGTAGCGGCACAAATACCACCACGATAGGTGGCAGCCTGGTGAAAGGCGATGGCGGCACACTCTACATGCTGGCCGACGCCGGCACCAAGAGCTCAAGCGATGTGATCACCTATGGCGACACACAGATTGGCACTGGCACACAAAACACCAGCACCTCCTACAACCACGACTTCGTGCTCTCGAAGCTCAATGCCACCGACGGCAGCGTGCTCTGGACGGTGAAGAGCACCGTGGGTGAGATTGCTTCTGGCGAGGAGTGGGGCGCAAAGACGAGCGACGGCGGCGTGATCGCTGCCTTCAAGGTGCGCCACACCTATGGCCGCCTGAACGACGACCTGGCCTTTGTCGACGCCAAGGGCGACACCACCCGGTTGAACTGGACCCTGGGCGCCGACGCCACTGCCCGCTACTACCGCTTGCTGGTGATGAAGGTGACCGCCGACGGCGAAATCTCGTGGATTAAGCAAATCGACGTGAACCACGACCCGCAACCCAACGCCAGCGAGAGCAACAAAGACAACACCGGAACCGGCGCCTACCTCTATGGCCTGGTTGTAGACAACCAAGACAACATCTACCTGAGCGGCCGCGTGTGCACCACCATGTATTTCACCCGCGCCAATGGCGACACGGTGAAGATCGTGGCCCACAACGTGGAGGGCTGGACTGGCGACGCACAAAAGAGCGTGGGCAGCCTCTACCTGGTGAAGCTTGACGCCAATGGCAACTATGTGAACAGCCTGGTGAGCGGCGGCTCGGCCACTTGCGAGAACCTGCGCCAGCTCATCATCAACAATGGCAAAATCTATGCATGCGGCGTGATAAGCGGTCTTGCCAATTCCACCATCACCCTGGGCGACAAGAGCGCAACCACCACTGGCACCTACTCCAGCTGGGCTCTGGCCAAGGTGAGCCTCGACCTGGGCACGGTCGACTATTTCAAGGTTTACGAGTCAACGCTTAGCGGCAGCGCCATCAACATCCCCAACATGTATGTCAACGACAACTACGTCTACCTCATGGGCCAAGCTAAAAACACTGTGACCGCAGGCGAGACCACCATCTCGACCACCAAGACCCGCAATGCCATGCTGCTCAAGGTGAATGCTGCAACGGGCGAGCTCGAGGGCGGCATCGCCGATGCCACCAACCAATCGGGCTTCTTCAGCCCCTTTGAGGATGCCAACCAAAACCTCTATGTGGGCTACTTCTCGCTGCTGGGCCCGCTCAAGATCAGGAAATACGACCAAGCAACCCTCACCCTGCAAGACGAAGTGCAACTATTCCCCAACACGTCGACTGTGCAAAACATGGTGACCGACGGCTCCAACCTCTATGCAATGACCCGCTTCAAGGGTAGCAACCTGAGCTCTAAGGCTCCCGCCAAGGCTCCATTTGTGGTGAGCTCTACTGGCTTTGCCTGCCTGATTTCGGCCTATACCCTGCCCTTCAAGTCGGTTGTGACCGGCGTGAACGATGTGAATGTGGAGAAGACCGTGAAGGCCGTGCGCTACTACAACCTGCAAGGCATGGAGAGCGCCGTGCCCCACGATGGCCTCAACATCAAGGTTACCACCTACAGCGACGGCAGCCGCGAGGCCGTGAAGATGTTGAAATAAGATTTTCAACTCCACGTGCAGCCTGCACCTATCATCAAGCAGGCCCGACACAAAGAAACAAAACTCTCCCGAGGCCATTCCCTGGGAGAGTTTTTTAAACAGCAAATAAAATATGAGAAACTGCCACCTTTTGGCGGAATCTTTCCCATCATGCAGTATTTTAACCACCAGTCGGCTCCAGTTACAGGCAAAGTTCTCGGCCGGCGCTGCAAGACGTTCGGTGATCAATGCAGCGAGATCTTCTGCTCGCTGATGTGCGTCTACCTGTGCAGAGGCTCCTGCGTCGCAGATTTGTCATCTCATCTTCCTCAGCATCTGTCCCAGCATCCCCGTCTGCGCACATGTAGTTCTGACACAGTGCTTCGTATCATGGGTGAGCTCAAGGAAGATAATGTAACCTATACATCTGATGCTGGCAAAAACTACAACTTCAACACGGCTGACCGGCTAAACGACCTGCTTGTAGAAGCTCTGCTTGCTACCGGGCAACTGAAGGCAGGTGAGGAATACGACTTCGATTTTGACCATGAGTTTCTTGAAACGGAGAAGTACGACGCCAAGCGCACCTACAAGAAGTTCCTTGGATACAGCCCTGGCGTGGGTGTCATTGGGAACTTGGTCGTCGGCATAGAGAACCGTGACGGTAATGCCAACGTGAGGTTTCACCAGCAGGATACGCTTGAGAGAATGTTCACCAGACTAGAAAGTCGCGGTGTCCGCATTGACCGTGCGCGGATGGACTGCGGTTCCTGCTCGAGGGATATTGTCGAGACAGTGGCAAGACACTGCAATCACTATTATATCCGCGGCAACCGCTGTCAGGCCATGTACAACGACATCTTTGCCTTGCGTGGATGGAAGCGTGAGGAAATCAACGGAATAGAGTTTGAGCTTTGCTCCATCAGAACGGCAAAATGGGAGGGGATGCCGTGCAGGCTCGTCGTCCAGCGACAGAGAAGAATGTCGGGCGAGGAGCTTGACATCTGGGAGGGTGAGTACACCTACCGCTGCATCATCACCAATGACTGCGAGTCCACAGACCGGGATGTGGTGGAGTTCTACAACCAGCGCGGAGCGAAGGAGCGCATCTTCGACGACCTTGACAATGGCTTCGGATGGAAGAGGCTGCCGAGGTCGTTCATGGCGGAGAATGCCGTCTTCCTCATCCTCACGGCACTCATCAGGAACTTTTATCAGTTGCTCATCAGCAGACATGATCTGAAGGCTTACGGACTGAAGGCCACCAGCCGTGTCAAGGCTTTCGTCTTCCGCTTTGTCACGGTACCGGCCAAATGGGTGAAGACCGCCAGACAATATGTTCTGAATATCTATTCGGAGAACAAAGCATACGCCAGTGTGTCAAACATTATCGGCACTCCCTGCTGATTTTAGGTATATCTAAAATCCACGACTTTCACACACACACCGCAGATTGAGAAACCGCATCAATGCCCAACGGTGCCGCCGGCTGCCCGCCGATTCACGTCGACGGGTGTGACTCTGCCCGCAGGTGCCCGCCCGCCCGGCCATGGGCCGTAATCGCCACCCGAGAAGCGCTTGTTGCGATGATTCTCGATCAAATTGTCGATAAGCTCATAGATGAGGCCGCCCACATCGAACGACTGGGGCTGGCCAAAGATATTGATGACAGGGGCCACGATAGGCAGCGTGCGCCAGCGGTGGGCATAGGCGTCGTAGTATCGCTGTGCCCCCAAGTCGAGGCCGAAGTTGTCGCTCATCTTGATGTTGAGCGTGCCGCCATAGCCAGCATTCTGTATGTAATACATCGAGCCTATCGAGTGGAAGCGCGGGTCAAGGTAGTACTGGCCAAAGACGTTCAGGCTCAGCCGCTCATTGAGCATGTAGCTGGCGTTGCCATAGACACCGAAGTCGTTCCAGGCGTCGCGGTCGATGTGATACTTCATGCCGCTCACTCCTGCCGAGATTGTGAATCGCTCGTTGCTCACGCCAGTAAATCCCACCGTGGCCGAGCCTATCGTGCCCATGGCTGGCAAGGTGGTGTAGCTGCCGCTGGCGGTAATATAGGCGTTGCCGTCGCGGGCTATCACGCCGCTGGCGCTCCAGTCGCGGCCATAGGGGTCCATCACAAAATTGTAGCGCGGCGTCACGGGGTAGTAGTAAGGGTTACGGGCCGTGTGAATCTCGGGCAAGGCGCGCATCTCGTCGCTCAGGCCGCTCAAGTTGTTGCCCACCGTGGGCGTCTCGAGCGGGCGGTAGTTGAAGGTGGGTGGCGCAACGATGTTGGGCGAGATGGTCGTGAGGCTCGGTTTAAAAGGCTGAAGCTGGAGCTGCGGCACGTCGATTTTAAACTTGAGCGCGGGCAAAGTGTCGCCTTTGTCCTGGGCCCAGGCAGCAACAGCAGCCAGCAGCAATATGGCAGTCAAAATTCGCTTCATCGCCTTAAGTAAAAATACTGCTTACAAATTTAAGCCACTTTCACCCTCACCACAACACCAATTAGCATTTTTTTTGAAAAAAAATCGACGATTGCACAATGTGCGAGGTGTGAATCATGCGGGCCAAGCAGGCCATCACATATCGTAACAAATGGGGATGCATGGCCGCGAAATTACCACAAAGTGGGGATTTACCCCTCACTTGTGCTACAGTAATTTTGCAATAGCTTATAAAGAAGAAAGATGAAGAAAATCCTGTTACTCTCGTTGCTACTCTTGAGCACGACTATCACCCGAGCTGCACAGTACACGCTGCAGGGCATCGTGGTCGACGCCGGCAGCGGCGAGAAAATCGAATTTGCCACAGTGACGTTGAAACCTGGCGCGCAGGCCCAGCAGACCGATGCCAGCGGCCGCTTCCACTTCAAGGTAGAGGCTGGCAGCTATCGGCTGGCGGTGTCGATGGTGGGCTACACCACCAGCGCGACAACCATTGCAGTCAATGCCGACAGGCAGGTGACCATCAAGCTCAAGGAGAACAGCCAAGTGCTGCAAGAAGTGGTGGTGACCGCCAAGGAGCAGACCGGCCTGAGGAGCACCACGCGCATCGACCGCGACGCCATGACCCACCTGCAACCCACCAGCTTCACCGATCTGCTTGAGCTCTTGCCCGGCAACGTGAGCCAGACGCCCGACATGGGCAACGTGAACACCATACAGCTGCGCGAGACCGGCACCATGGGCGCCACAGGCGCTAAGACGCGCAACGACGACTACGCCATCAGCTCACTAGGAACGCTCTTCATGGTCGACGGCGCGCCCATCAACGAAGACGCCAACTTGCAAAACATTCCCACCGCCACGACCGACCAGAGTTCGCCCGAGTACAAGCGCGATGCCACCAACCGCGGTGTAGACATGCGCACCATCTCGACCGACAATATCGAGAGCGTAGAAATCGTGCGCGGCATCCCCTCGGCCGAGTATGGCAACCTCACCAGCGGTCTGGTCAACATCAAGCGCAAGCGTGGCGCCTCACCCTTCACTGCACGCTTCAAGGCCGACGAGTACAGCAAGCTCGTGAGTGCCGGCAAGGGCTTCTTCCTGGGCCACAGCAATCACATCATGAACGTCGACGGCAGCTACCTGGACTCAAAAGTTGACCCGCGCAACAACTTGGAGAACTACAAGCGCGCCACGCTGTCGGCCCGATTCAATTTCCAGTGGGAGCGGCCGTCGCTCAAGACGAGCTGGGTGGCAGCCATCGACTACACCGGCTCGTTTGACAACGTGAAGACCGACCCCGACATCAGCGCCACCAAGGTGAATGAGTACAAAAGCAACTACAACCGCATTGCCTATACCAACGACCTGAACCTGAACTTCTTGAAGATGCGCTGGCTCAACCACGTGAACCTGAACACGAGCGTGAGCTACGAGAGCAACCGCCTGGAGCGCCGCAAGCAGGTGGCACCGCAGCGCGCCAGCGTGGCCCCCACCAGCATGGAGGCAGGTGTGCACGACGGCCAGTACTTGCTCAGCGAGTATATAGCCTACTACGTGAGCGACGGCAAGCCCGTCAACATCTTCCTGAAACTCAAGGGTGAAGGCGTGGCCGAAACGGGCATCGTCAAGCACGACTACAAGCTGGGCGGCGACTGGAACTACGCTAAAAACCGCGGCGACGGCCAGGTCTACGACCTCACCCGCCCACTCTCGGCCTCGTGGGTGACCCGCCCGCGCGCCTATAAGGACATACCCGCCTTGCAGACGCTCTCGCTCTATGCCGAGGACAATCTCACCACCCGACTGGGCCGCAACAAGGTGGAACTGCAACTGGGACTGCGCACCATCTCGATGCCAGGCCTCAACAGCAAGTACAGCATGAGCGGCCGCACCTATCTCGACCCGCGCCTCAACGGCAAGTGGACTTTACCCACATTCACCCTGGCTGGGCACAAAGTGGAAGTGTTTCTTGCCGGCGGCTACGGCATCACCACCAAGATGCCCACCACCGACTACCTGTACCCGCAGGTGCACTACAGCGACTTCGTCCAGCTCACCTACTACGACGTGAACCACCCCACCGAGTACAGCCGCGTCAACCTGCGCACCTACATCAACGACCGCACCAACTACAACCTGAAGCCCGCAATCAACCACAAGTGGGAAATCAGATTGGGATGGTCGATTGGCAAGAACCATTTCTCGATTGATTATTTCAACGAGAAGATGACCTCGGGCTTCCGCTACTCGTCGGTATATCAGCCCTACGAGTACCGCAAGTACGACGCCAGCGCCATCGATGCCACTGCCCTCACGGGGCCGCCGAGTCTCGATGCCCTACCCTATCAGGACATGCGCATACTCGACGGCTACACCTCGCCGGCCAATGGCAGCCGCCTCGACAAGCAGGGCATCGAGTTTGTGATCAACACCGCCCGCTGGCGGCCGCTGGCCACAGCCCTCACCATCACCGGAGCTTGGTTCCGCAGCACCTATAGCAACTCGCTCATGCTCTACGACCCCGTGACCGAGGTGGTCGACAACCGGGCCGTGAGCGACTACTACGTGGGCTATTACGACTGCAACAACGGCCGCGTGAACGAGCAGATGAACACCAATTTCATGTTCGACACCCAAATCACCCGTTGGGGCCTCATCTTCTCCACCTCGCTACAGTGCATGTGGTACTCCAGCACCCGCAAGCTGTGGCAGAACGGCGTGCCCGACTACTACCTGAGCGCTGCCGACGGCCAGCTGCACCCCTATACCCAGGAGATGCGCAGCGACCCCATGCTGCAATTCCTGGTGAAAAGCTACAACGAGGCCACCTACAAGAAGCAGACCACACCCATCGCCATGTATGTCAACCTCAAGGCAACCAAGCAGATAGGCAAGCACTTGAAAATCGCCGTCTTTGCCAACCGCCTCATCGACTGCCTGCCCGACTACAAGAGCAACGGCCTCACCGTGAGGCGCATCACCGACCCATACTTCGGCATGGAGCTCAATTTCAGTTTGTAAAAAATCAAAAAAAATACAGCATAGAGATGAAAAGAATTTTATATCTATTTTTGATTGGCATCATACTCGGCATCACGGCCTGCGACGACACGCCACAGGACGTGGGCGACAATGACAGCATCATGCCGAAATTTGAAATCACGTTGCCTGCCAACCTCGACAGCCTGGGCGGCAAAGTCACAAGCGCCACCATCGAGGTGAAAAATGTGTCGACAGGCCGCACCACCACCTATGCCGGCGAGGCCGACGTGAGCCTGAAAACCGGCCTCTACGACTTTACCTATACCGGCGAGGTGGCCGTGCCCGGCGACAGCGTAGAGCACCGCATCACCGTCTTCAGCCAGAACGTGGAACTCACCCACAGCAACTCCACGGTGAAGTTGACCGCCTTTGAGAGCAACGACAACGACGACTTCATCATCTCGGAGGTGTTCTTCACCGGCACCCTGCAGCCCTCGGGCAACCAGTACTATGGCGACGACTACATCAAAATCTACAACAACACCGACCACGTGCTTTATGCCGACGGCCTCTCGATACTCGAGTCTTACTTCCTCACTACGCAAAAGTACAACTACACCCCCAACATCATGAATCGCGCCATGACCGTGCAAGCCATCTACACGATACCGGGCAACGGCCATGACCACCCCGTGCAACCTGGCGGCGAGCTGCGCATCGTCGACACCGGCATCGACCACCGCGTGGCCAACCCAAACTCATTTGACCTGAGCGACGCCGACTTTGAGTGGTACGACGTGTCGACCATGCCCGCTCACCTCGACATCGACAGCCCCACCGTGCCCAACCTCGACAAGTGGTACTGCTACACCCTATCGTTCTGGGTGCTCCACAACCGCGGCTTCAAAGCCTGGGCGCTGGCCCGCATCCCCATCGACAAGGCGACCTACCTGAAGAATTACCTCTACACTTTCACCTACGACATTGTGCTCGAGGCCGGCAGCTTCCCCATGTCGCAGACCAAGTACTACATCCCCAACGAGTGGATCGTCGACGCCGTGAATTGCAGCGTGGCCAGCAACTACACGTGGAATGTGACCGACCCGAGTCTGGACCGCGGCTGGAGCTATTGCGGCAACATCGACAAGGACAAGACGCGCTACTTCCACAGCGTGCGCCGCAAGATGCTCTACCTCAAGGACGGCCACCCTGTGCTCAAGGACACCAACAACTCGACCGCCGACTTCAACCCCTACAGCATAGCCAGCGAGATTGAGCGGAAGCACACCGTCATGAATGTCGACGGCACCAAGTGCACCACCGAGACTTGGGATGGCGTAACGCCCAAATAAGCAATCACGAAAAAAAAATGACAAGAGCAATTTTATCAATACTAATCGCAGCCACAGCAGCGAGCGCCACTGCCACCGGGAGCGCACTGCCTGCCGACAGCGCCGCCACCGTGATGCAACGCATCGACTTGAGCAACCGCGAGTCGCAAAGCCTGCTCTCGCTGGCATGGCAAAACCCGGTCATCAACCAGTATCGACACAGCTACTCGCTGAGCAGCGTTGCTGTGTCGTTTGCCTCGCGGCAAGAGAGCACCGCCCTGCGCGCGCAGCTGGGCGACGGCGACCGCACATGGGCCTTCGACGCCACGAGCTACATCAAATACAAAGACCAGACGCTGTGGGGCCGTGCCTATTACAACAACGGCCGCATCAACAACATGACCTGGAACGAGACCAGCGACGTCGACATCGTGTATCCCTACTTGCTGGCCGACAGCGTGGGCGGCAAGAAAATGAATGTGGAGCGTTACAGCTTCGGCGGCGGCTATGCCTCTCACCGCGGCCGCCTGTCGTGGGGCGCCCAAGTGGCCTACACAGCCGGGCTCTACTACCGCAACGTTGACCCGCGTCCGCGCAACGTCACCGCCCACCTCGACCTCGAGACAGGCATCGGTTACCGCCTCGGGGGCAACTATGTGGGCGCCCTGGGCATCGGATTCGTGAAATACAAGCAGACCAACAATGTGGACTTCTACAGCGAGCTGGGCGCAGAAAAAATGTTTCACCTCACAGGCCTGGCCAACGAGTACAACCGATTTGGAGGTACTGGCTACGACACCTACTACAACGGTCACCAGTGGGGCGCCTCGCTCAACCTGCATGCGACCCACAACCGTGGCTTCTCGGCAAGCGTGGAGGCGAAGCGCCTCACCCTTAACAATGTGCTCACCGGCCTCAACAAGCTCCCCATGGCCCACGTGAGCCACAACGCCATTGCCGCCGAGGCTGGCTGGCTCGCCGCTGGATGGGGCATTCAGGCCCACATGCAGGCATCTCGCCGCGTGGGCAGTGAGAACGTGTTTGGCGACCCCATGGGAGGCGTGTACCTCAAGATAGGCAGCCTCGACATGTTCTACGACAACCGCTTTGCCCTGGGCGCCACAGGCGTGTGGCAACACCAGTGGGGAGGCTACGGGCTGGCCGTGCGCCCCGGCATCGACTACAACCACCACAACGTGCTCTATGCCGACCCTGTGAGCCGCCTGCTCTACAACGACCTCACCTATGCCTTGAAGCTGAAGGGAAGTGCCACGATAGGCAGCACCTATCATGTGCTCTCGGCCCGTGTGGGATTTACCAATCCTGCAAAAAGCCAGTTGCAACTGAGCGAACCCTCGGCCGAGCTCATGGGCCTGCAACGCGTGATCGAGCGCGAGCACAACTGGCTGAGCAAGGACCGCTGGCAACTCTCGCTGGGCTGGGCAACCCACGTGCGGCTCAACGACCGCTACGCCATCAAGGCCAGTATCGACTGGCAATATGACGCATATCACAACGACATTCATTCCAATCAATTTTACTCATCAATAGCATTTTTATTTTAAACAACAATGAAACAACTATTTGTAGCAATACTGGCTTTGGGCTGCCTCGTGGCAAGTGCACAAAGCATCGTGAAAGAAGAACCGCTGGGCGTGTACGGCGCCCAGCACTGGACCCTGAGCAACGGCATCAACGTCTACGTGAAGGCAACCAAGCTCACTCCGGGTTGGCTCTCGATACAAGGCGTGTCGCCAGGCGGATTGTCGCAGAACTACCGCCCCGAGGATGCACCCTCGCTCAAGCAGCTCAACACCGTGATTGCCGTGTCGGGGGCCGCTGGCAAGTCGGCCGTAGAGCTGGGCAGGATGCTCAGGGCCGACAGCGCCCGCATGCGCACCTATGCTGAGAAAGAGGAGGAAGGCTTCCAGGGCCGTTGCAAGAACACCGGCCTTGAGACGGCCCTCAAGGTGATGCAACTCAAGGTGCTCTATCCGCAGATCGACACTGCCGCCGTCAATAAGTACGTGCGCATCAACAAGCAAGCCAATGCCAAGCACCAAGACCCGAAGTTCGCCTTTGCCGACTCCATCTTCTCCAATGTGTTTGGCCACCACCCCATTGGGTCGGAGAAAGTGTCGGACTACGACCTCGACCATCTCGACAACGACTGCGTGCTGCGCGTGTATCGCGACCGCTTCAGCGACCTGGGCGACATGAGCGTCTTTGTGGTAGGCGACTTCAACGTCGACTCACTCAAGGCCATGGTAGTGAAATACATCGCCACCCTGCCCAGCCATGGTCGTGTGGAGAAACCCAAGGACATAGGCTACCACCTCTTCAACAGCACCAAGACCTCGCGCTTCACCGGCGAGATGGCCGAGCCGCAAGACAAGGTGTATTTCTTCTGGACCGCCAATGTGAAATACACCCTCAAGAATTATCTCACCGCACAACTCACCGGGCGCATCATGAGCGACATCTGGCTCAACGACCTGCGCGAGAAGCGGGGCTGGACCAAGCACATCGACAGCCATTGCAGCGTGGTCGACAGCGACAACGGCGACAGCGACCCCGTGGTGTTCTTCCCCTTCAACGCCACCGTCACTGCCGGCAAGGGCGAGGCTACTCGAGAAATCGTGCTTGCCGACCTCAAGCGAGCCGGCGCCACAGGCATCACCGCCGCCCAGCTCAAGGAGCAGAAGGACTACTACCGCCGCATGCACAAGGAGAGCATGCAAGACAACAGCTACTGGATGAGCATGCTGCAGAACTACGTGCTCAACGACGGTCTCGACTTCCACACCCCCTACGAGAGCACCCTCTCGAGCATCACCCGTGCCGACGTGCGTGCCTTCGTAAGCCACCTGCTCAACGATGGTCACCAACTCAACTTGATGATGACACCTAAGAAATAAGACCCTTTCCACTTGCGCGCACGTGCGCGCGCGCAACAAAAGCACTTTCTTCTATATATTATTATAAGCATGCCCTGGGGCAGGACGCGAGTCCATCCCTCAGGGTTTATCTTTATCACTGCCACGACCTAAATTCAACCGCAAAAAAGCCCGAAATTCAGAAAAATTGCGTAAGTTTGCATATTGAGTACAAAAGCTCCTTTTTCAGCCATGGCAAAGAAATATCCTATAGGTATACAGACGTTTGAAAAGTTAAGAAGAGACGGTTATGTTTACGTCGACAAGACCGAGCTCATTTGGAATCTTGCCCAGAACAGCAACTGCTACTTCCTGGGGCGGCCGCGCCGCTTCGGCAAGAGCCTGCTCATCTCCACGCTCGAGAGCTATTTCCTGGGGCAGAAAGACCTTTTTAAAGGTCTCGCTATCGAGAAGCTTGAGAAAGATTGGGTCCAATACCCAGTTTTTCACCTCGACCTCAATGCACAATCCTACCAGGAGGAAAAAGACTTGCTCTCTATACTGAATGAATTCGTTTGCAAACAGGAGGATATTTATGGCCGTGAGGAAAGCGAAGAGGGTCCTGCCAGACGTTTTGCAGGGGTCATCGCCCGTGCCTGTGAGATGACGGGCCGCCAGGCGGTGATTCTGGTGGACGAGTACGACAAGCCGCTCATCGCTGCCATAGGCAACGAAAATCTCGACGAGGAATACCGCACGATACTTAAGGGCTTCTACGGTGTGCTTAAGTCGTGCGACCGGTACATACGCTTCGCCCTGCTCACGGGAGTGAGCCGATTCTCCCACGTGAGCATCTTCAGCGACCTCAACAACCTCGACGACATCTCGTTGAACCCGGCCTACGCCACAATTTGCGGCATCACCGAGGAGGAGATGGAATATGACTTCAAGGATTCTATTGAGCAACTGGGCGAATACAACGAACTTGACTATAAAACGACGCTGGGCGAACTGAAAAAATGGTACGATGGCTATCATTTTTCAAGCAGAGACCAAGGCGTCTACAACCCTTTCAGCCTGCTGAAAGCTTTCTCAAGCAAAATCTTCGACAACTACTGGTACTCCACCGGCACGCCCACCCTGCTGCTCAAGGCTCTGCAAGACA